>NZ_JAWRYN010000008.1:0-159994 GCF_046534585.1 Peribacillus sp. SIMBA_075
AGGAAAAAATTCAAAGGGAATCTCAAAAAGGGGTTCGGAATTTTTTAATTCCGAACCCCTTTTGTCTACAAACTGAGGCCTTCTCCGATAGAAGGCCTATAGGTATTAATTTTGTTTTTCTTGCGTCTCAAGATACTGCCTTATTTTATTAAGATACTCTGGTCCATCCATTTGATCTTTCACGATCATTTCTATAAGGGAAAGTTTTTCGGCGTTCATTTCCTGAGCCTTCTTGATGGCATCATCCAGTTCTCCATTCGTCCTGACTCTCGCAGTGAAGGCCTCCTCGCCAAATGCTTCAGCTAGCTTTGTATATTCCCACTCTGGTATCTCGTTATATTCCTGTTTTTCTATATCGACTTTTACGTTTAAGAATTTTTCTATCGTATAGCCGTTATTGTTGAGGATGAACACGATGGGTTTGCAGCCGTTCTCCAACATCGAGCTTATTTCCTGTGCTGTCAGCTGTATCGAGCCGTCACCAGTAAACAAAAGTACACGACGGTTTCTATCCGCTATACAAGCCCCAAAAGCAGCGGGTGTCGCATAACCAATACTCTGCCAGCCTCCCTGAGCTATATAGGTCGCCCCTTTTGGCAATCTAACCTGTGACATACCATAATAGAATGTTCCTGTTTCAGTGACCACAATGTCATGTTCCTTCAACATTTGCTGAATTCGAGGATAATAAGAGGCCGCTTCCAGTGGTGCTGTTGGATCTCCGACCATTGTGTCATAGGGAAACGAGGTTGTTCCAACAGATTCCTTCTGCCGGTAACCAATTTCTTTGAGAGCATTTAGAACATCTTCACCATTGACATTCATATAGCTGGCAACTCCCACTTTTAAGGAGTCAGGTTGAACCTCTATCATTTTCAGCGGATTAAGCTTTGCTGTACCTTTGGATGTATTGACGTCTGACCAAACAGCACCTACTGCAATGATACAATCCGCTTCCTCAACGGCCTGAGCTACCTCCTTACTTCCAAAAGCTCCGCCGTATACACCAATATAAAGGGGATGACTCTCATCAAACACGCTTTTCCCCTGCATTAACGAAGCGACTGGAACATTTAACTGCTCAGCCAGTTGCTGCACGGATCCTTGCAAGTTATAACGAAGTGTTTTCATATCTACAAGCAGGACTGCTTTTTTCACATCCTCTAACATTTTCCTTATATGCTCCACTGCTGACTGCAATGCATCGTCATTCGTTTTGGTCTTATTTTGGGAAGGTTCGGTGTGGGAAATCACCGGTTTTGTAATGAGATCGATGGCCACTACCAAATAAACGGGCTTTTTCTTTTCCTTCGCAATTCTGATCGCTTCCGGTATCTCCCTACCCGCGTTTTCTGGTGTAAGAATCGCCGTATAACTGGTGATATGCTCATAAACCTTACGGAAAACATCAAAATCTCCATCCATTAACGTATGATGGGCAAGCTCTTTCTCCTTTTGGATCATGGACTTTGGTGAGCCGACAATATGAATGAGCGGCACATTTTCACTGTACGCACCAGCGACTGCATTGCATGCACTCATCTCACCAACGCCAAAGGTGGTGATAAGTGCCGACATGCCCTTCACCCGGGCATAGGCGTCCGCAGCGTATCCAGCATTGAGTTCATTTCGTCCATTTATGAACTCAATCCCATCGTACTCTTCCAAAGTATCTAGCAATGAAAAATTATAGTCTCCGGGTACACCAAAAATCTCTGTAATGCCCTCTGCTTTTAAGCAGTCGTATAAATATTGTCCCAAGGTTCTGTTTCCAGCCAAGTCAATCACTCCTTCACTTGATTCATCTTACTTTATTAATACCCAAACATAAGTAGGTTAACCGTATAAGTATCCATATAAATAAGAGCTGCCTTCGCTAACCTACTAATCTATTTTGAACTTTGAGGGTGATATTGTCCTGGAATGGTGTGGAAATCTTTAACCACTCAAAGGGAAGAGGATGCTTTTAAAGGTGTTGAAGAAAATTCATTATTCCCAACCATTCCAAAAACGAACTGCTACCTCGGAGCTACTGCCTCCTATAAAAATGCGGATTTCAAAAAAAACGATTCAATTCCAAATCAAAGAATCTGAAAATTCTTGATTTCACCTCTAATTTTGATTTATATTTGAATCAACCGAAAAAGCGGACAAGGGGGAAAATGATGAGTGAAAACAATGTAAAAAGAGTTTTGGAAACCATCATCAGCACATCGAATAATAATATTACCGTGACTGATGAAAAGGGATTCATTTTATTTACGAATCCTAACCATTGGTGGATTTATGGAATTGAACCCGACCATTATCTTGGAAAATCCGTATATCAGCTCGAAACGGAAGGAATACTTACGCCTTCAATATCTGCCATGGTATTGAAAGAGAAAACACCTGTTCAAATCATGCAGCATACGAAGACGGGAAAGATCGTCATGTCGACTGCCTATCCCATCTTTGATGATGATGGTGAATTGATTCGGGTCGTCAGTTATGCCCAAGATCAAACTGAAATCAGAAACCTCCAGGACCAGTACGGTCAATTGGAGAAAAAGATTCAAGAATATCAATCGGAGGTCGAGGAACTGAGGGAACAGGAGGAGCTGATCTATCGCAGCAAGGAGATGCGGCAAATCGCCAAAACGATACTCCGTGTTTCCAAAACGGATGCTACTGTCATGCTTCTTGGGGAATCGGGGGTGGGCAAGAGCGTTTTCGCCCGCCGGCTACATAATCAGAGTTACCGCAGCAAAGAGCCATTCATCGAAGTCAACTGCAGTACCATTCCAGAAAGTCTCTTTGAATCTGAAATGTTTGGATACGAAGCGGGATCCTTCACCGGTGCGCAAAAGCACGGTAAGCAAGGGCTGATTGAACAGGCAGACAATGGAACCTTATTTCTGGATGAAATCGGGGAGCTCCCCCTGGATATGCAAGTGAAATTATTAAATGTCCTACAGGAGAAGACTTTTAAAAGGGTGGGCGGAAAAAAAGAGCATAAGATAGATTTCCGGCTTGTAACCGCAACGAATCAAAACCTTGAGGAAATGGTCGAAAAGGGCACATTCAGGCTCGATTTGTATTACCGCTTAAATGTGATTCCCGTCCATATACCGCCTTTACGGGAAAGAAAAGAAGATATTGCCATTTTAATCAATCATAATCTCGAAATCATCAACAAGAAATACAAAACAGATAAGAAGTTGCATCCTTCCACTTACGAAATCCTGATTCAGCATAAATGGTCAGGGAACGTGCGTGAATTGGAAAATCTGATTGAACGGCTCATTCTGACCTCGGAAGACTCCATCATTTTCCCAGGCTTCCTCCCTTCCCATTTCCATGGACAAGTATCTATGGAGAAAAAAGATGATACCTTAATGATCGACCAAATGATGGTTGAGGATCGTGATCTCAAAACCGCTCTTGAACAAGTGGAAAAATGGATGATGATGAAAGCAAGTAAACAATGTAAATCCACATATGAAATGGCAAAATTCTTAGGTATAAGCCAGCCTTCAGTCGTTAGGAAAATGAAGAAATATAAAGGTCAATTACCCATTACGTAAAAGTAAACTAAAAGAATATTTCACTGCTAATAAGAGACCTTCACATGAAGGTCTCTTATTTCTCTTATTTATTTGACACGCCTGCCGAGTCAAATGTTGCCATTTCTTTAAGGACCAATGTCGCTGCCTTTAGGATCGGGTATGCCACTGCGGCCCCTGTTCCTTCTCCGATTCTCATTCCTATATCGAGGATCGGCTCCTTACCAAGCAATTGTATGGCTGTTCTATGACCTGGTTCAGCCGATCGATGTCCAACAAACATATAATCTGCTGCATGTTCAGAAATGAGGTTGGCCAATACAGCGGCCGTGGTTGTAATGAAACCATCAACAAGAATGGGTATACGGTTATTCGCTGCAGCGATCATGGCCCCTGCCATACCTGCAATTTCGTATCCACCGATTTTCATCAAAATATCGATTGGATCATCAGGACTAGGTTTTCTTAACGAAATCGCTTTTTCAATTATTCTTTGCTTATGTAAAATGCCTTCAGACTTCAAACCTGTTCCCTGTCCCACTAGCAATTCGGAGCTTTTCCCGCTTACGACGGAAATGATGGCGGAACTGGATGTCGTATTTCCGATTCCCATTTCACCAAGAATCAGGCAGTTCACTCCACGGGCAATCATTTCCTGTGCACGATCATATCCAATTTCAAGCGCTTGAAGTGCTTCTTCCTTTGTCATCGCATCTTCTTTATAAAAGTTTCTAGTTCCACGGCGGACTTTTCTCGAAGTTAATTCCGGAGCCTCGATATCTGCATCGATCCCTATATCGACAATGTCCAAGTAAGCATCTATCGCACGGCTGAGTACATTGATGGCGGCTCCATCATTCAGGAAATTGAGTGCCATTTGTTCCGTCACTTCTTTTGGATATGCCGACACCCCTTCTTCCGTAATTCCGTGGTCGGCTGCAAACACGATAACACCCGGTTTAGAAATGTCCGGAAAGGCCTCTCCTGTCATCTTGGCCAATTCGATTATCCATTCCTCAAGTCGTCCCAAGCTTCCCTGAGGAACCGTCAGTGAATCGACATGGCCTTTTACCTGCCGTCCCATATCCTCATCCAGCATCGGGATGGAAATGGCGGCTAACCCATTCGTCATATTAAAAACCTCCATAATCCAAAATGAAAAACCTTAACCATCGGAAAAGGTTCTTATCCATCATTTTCTATATATACAACTTAGTCAATATAATTATCCTCTAAACTTTAACATGTGTACACACTAAGATCCATTTACTTCGGGACCCCTATTTCATTTAATGGATAGATGCGAAATTCCACTTTGCCCACAAGTGATTCCTCTGAAATAAAACCAAATCTTCTTCCATCCCAACTTTTCCTGCGATTGTCCCCCATGACAAATAAGTGACCAACAGGTACCTTGGATTTCCCAAGTAAATCATTCAGGGTGAAATTCTCCGTCAGATTTTCTTCAGGTGGAATTTCCTCTTTTTTCGTTTTCAAATATGGTTCTGTATACTCTATTCCATTAATAAACAGAATATCATCCTTCATTTCGATACTGTCACCTGGTAAACCGATCACCCTTTTTATATACTTCGCATCTGCGTCCGGTGCATTAAATACAACCATATCGAAACGTTCTGGCTTTCCGATTTTAGTTACCACGATCCGGTCATCGTTTTCATAAGTCGGCTCCATTGATTTACCCTTGACGGTAACTGGCGTAAATAAAAACTGTTGGCAAATAAACACGATCATAAAAGCGAATAAGATAGATTTCAACCAAGAGAACACTTCAGTTTTCATATCATTCTTCATAGCGACTCCCTCCCATCTATTGTGAACGGCTAACATTTGAAACCAATGCATGCAGCGTCAAGACCAATTTTTTAGCTCTGTTACTCCCTTAATGCTGAGTTTTGCCGGTCGGTGTTCAGAGGAGATATCCTAAAAGAAATATCTGGAAAAATTGTAACATATCCATTTATCGCTTGCGAGAATTAATCATTTTTATTATCGGGGGCGCAAAGCAAATCTAAAAATATATCGAAAAAAGGATAGCGAATTTCAGCTATCCTTTTACTTGGTATCTAATCCTTGTTATGTTGAACCTTAGTATTTATTCCAAGTCAATAAAGTATCTAGTGGCAAACGGACTTTTTCAAATCCTGCTTTAGTTCCTTTTCCAAGGGAGATTAACATGACAGGTTTGAAGTTTTCCGGTACATTGAATGCATCCACAAATTTGGCTTCATCGAACCCTCCCATTGGGACTGTATCGTATCCTTTTGCTTTTGCTGCTAACATGATCTGCATGGAAACCAAGCCACCGTCAATCATGGCTACACTTAAAGCCTTTTCAGCAGAAAAGTTACCGTAATTATGGATGATGGAAGCTACAAATGGCTCTTTGATTTCATTCTTCATGATCCCTTTATCCACCAATTCACCATAAATTCGCTCTGCATTTTTGTAGCCTTCTATATCAGCTAAAACGGCAATGACCGCAGAGGCATCAACAATTTGTTGTTGGTTATTTGCGATGGGCAGCAATTCTTGTTGGGTTTGCTTATCTTGAATCACAAGGAATCTCCATGGCTGTAAGTTTGAAGAAGACGGCGCTTGAATCGCAACCTCAAGGATTTCTCTAATTTCTTCTTCAGTCATCACGTATTCAGCATCGTATTGGCGAACAGATCTCCGTTCTTTTGCGACCGTAAGGAAGTCTGTATCAGTAAGGACCTTCGGCTTTTCTAGCGGTATATTCAATTCTTTCGATTTATTTAGGTACTCTTCTTTACTCATTGTATTTTTTGTCATTTGTAATGACCTCCATTTAACTGTGTTTATTACAGGAACAGTATATTACGAATACTGTTCTTTTGTCAAATACAGTTTAAGAAAAACGAAACCCTATTAGTTTCGTTTTTCACTTTAAGATTTTGATAGTAAATCAGCAATCGTCTTTTGTTCCAAGCCTTGTATAATCCAGCTCTCCATCTCGTTTTTCAAACCGCATAAAGCGTCGCGAGAAGAAGGCTGAAAGCATTTTTTATCATTCACATCAAGGAAGCCCTTTGAAAAAGGTTCGGATTTAATTGCAGCGTATATATCTGCAAGTATGATTTGTTCGGGATTTTTGGCTAGTGAATATCCGCCATCCCTGCCTTCCTTCGCTTGAATCAGCCCTGCCTTAACTAAATTACTTAATATTTTTCTGAGAAAACCCGACTCCGAATCAAGCTTATCGGCCAATTTAGCACTATTACATAATCCATCCTGATCTGCAAGAACGAGCAGAGCTTGTACTGCAAGACTAAACCACATTATACTGAATACCTTTTCAGACATTTCTTTCACCTCTCCTCTACTTTAAACTATTTTTCAATGAATATAAAACGCTGCATCGAACAATTCTTCCTAAAACCTCTTTTAAATGGACAGCCATGCGGAAAAGCTTGCAGACCCTTTTGGACCGATCGGAGTTTTTCGGAGCAGTGATAGTAATGGGAAGCGGAATCTGTCACCAAAATGATGGATAAACACAGTACTCCCACTTGGCGTATTTTATATCACCTTCCATTAAATGCTTTTCCCCATTTTACAAAAACCAGGAAAAAAATGGACTAGTTATTTGTCCAAAATAGGTTTTTTGGGAATATGGTGAACTAACTTAATAGAATTTTCACTCAGGAAGTGTTAATGAATGATGCTAAAGACCCTCTCATCACGACTATAAGCTGGTTATTGGCTTGGAACGGAAATTAATGATCATGGCCCTCTTGGTTTTGTTCATAGCTGCTTCAGGGTATGTCCATTCTTGGGTGGTCGGTAAAATTTTCAAGATGGGGAAAGGGGGATATCATCACCTTGACATTTACAGGAGGAATGCGAAGCATCAGTGCAGGATCCGTTCTTGCGACTACCTATTTCCCTGCTGCCGTCGCTGTACCCCTTGTACTTGGTATGCTTTTTCAGCAAATGCTCGCTTCCTTTTTTGGCTTCATTATGGAGAAGCATTCCACCGTTGTTCGAAAGAAGGGTGATCAGTGAAAGATTATTTCCTAAGCATCCTTTTTCCCTTTCATTTAATTTCCAATTATAATAGACTAGTGGAGCTTATTAACATGATTATCCATGAAAAATAAACAATCGGAGGTAATGAAGATGAAAATTGTTGCAATAGTGGGAAGTATTCGTAAAGAGTCTTACAACCTAAAGCTTGCCAAATATATTCAAACTAGATATCAAGATCGTTTTGATCTCGAAATCTTAAACATTCGGGACCTTCCTTTTTATGATCAAGATATTGAAAATGAGCCTCCTGCAGTCGTGAAAGAATTTAAGAGCAAAGTGGCTGATGCAGACGCAGTCCTATGGGTAACGCCTGAATACAATGGGACGATTCCAGGCGTATTGGGCAATGCCATCGATTGGTTGTCACGTGTGGATAAAGTCTTGATTGGTAAACCTTCATGGATCATGGGTGCGTCAATGGGGCAATTAGGAACGGTTAAAGCTCAATTGCATTTACGTGAAATCCTATTCGCTCTAGGCATCTCCTCCCCGCTCCTTCCCGGGAATGAAGTATACGTCGGAGCCGTGCATGACAAAATCAATGACGAAGGCAGTCTTACACATGAGTCGACTGTCCAGTTTATCGATACGGTCGTCGATAACTTCATTAGCTGGTATAATCATCATACTCGTTAATGCTTTTAAGACAAGAATCCCAGCAGATCGCTCTGCTGGGATTCTTGCTGCTTCATTCATGAGTTAAATGAGCCTTGATGGCAGTGCTCCTTCTCGATTTAAATCCTGCCTTTTCCAGGCAGATACATTCATCCTCTTCCAGCTTGGAATGAAGGATATTTCGTCATCCCGCCATCAGCAAATAAAGTGATGCCCGTTACATAACTGGATTCTGAAGATGCCAGCCATACGGCAACCGAGGCAATCTCCTCAGGCTTTCCGATATACCCCATTGGAATCATGCTTTCCAGATCCTTTTTCTTTTCGGGATCTTCAAGTTTGTCGGCATTAATTGGCGTGGCGATGGCTCCAGGTCCAATGCTGTTCACACGAATCCCTTTCGGTGCATATTCAAGCGCCAGGGTTTCCGTAAGCAACTTCACACCGCCCTTGCTTGCCGCGTAATGTACGAATAAAGGCCAGGGAATCATCTCATGTACACTGGACATGTTTATCACATTCCCTTTAACATTGTTCTCGACAAAATACTTGATCGCTTCACGGCAGCCTAAGAAATTACCGGTTAAATTGGTGTCGATTACCCTATTCCAATCGCTTAACGGCATCTCGTGAGATGGAACGGCATTTTCTACTCCTGCATTATTAATGAATATATCAAGTTTCCCGAATTCCTTTACCGCAGATCGAACAATGTTAATCATATCTTCTTCAACCGTGACATCACATTTCACTGCAATAGCTTCCCCACCATTGTTTTTGATTTCTTCCAATACACTGTCCGCTTCCTCTAATTTAGTGCGATAATTAACCACGACCTTTGCCTTTTCCTGAACAAAGCGAATGGCCATCGCCTTTCCTAAACCAGTGGATGAACCGGTTATAACAACGACCTTACCCTCTAAATCTGTATACATTTAATCACCCTCCAATTAACTTTTTGCCAATCCGAGCATAATCCCGGCTATGATAATCAAGATAATTCCTATAACGATTCCAATTAGTTGGCGCTTCGTTTTCTTTTCACGTAATATGATGATCCCGCCGAGAGTTGATATGACTATGCCCATTTGAGAAAGGGAAAAACTCGTAGCCACTCCAACACGGGGCTGGGATATGAATAAAAACATGTTCCCTGCAGCCCATATCAGTCCGGGAATGATATTGCGGATCGTATATTTGTTAAACGGTTTATGTTTAAAGGTCAATAATAGACCGCCTATCACCATCCCGATCGCTTGAGGGAATAATGCTGACCAGCCATTAACATTGAAAAGCCGGGCTACGACCACATAGACCAAATAACCGAACGTCGAGATGAGGAGAATAATGATACCTTTCTTCAAGTTTCCCGATTTGCCCTCTTTTGATTCTTTATCTTCCAAGGAGGTCAAAACAATTCCTATAATAATGAAAACTAGTGCCAAAACGCCTAAAATGACCGCTTTCATAGTAGACCATTCGTGAAAAACAATGACCCCGAATAAAGTCGTTGAAATGAGCTGCAATCCAGTTGATATCGGCATCGTTTTGGAAACACCCATTAAATCAATGCTCTTAAGCTGATTAGCTTGTCCAACGGCCCAAAACAATCCAGAAACGATCCCGACGCCAAACACCAAAAGTGACAACTTGATATCGGCAAAAATATAAACACCAATTGAGAAAATCAAAGCGCCAATCGTTGTACCTAGTGTTTGACTATAGGGTCCCCCCCCAAGTTTCACATTAAATAAAACGATGCTACCCCAGAATAATGCAGGCAAGAGAGCTAATAATATATCCATCTTCAACCCCCATATATGTATGTACTAACGGAATTTCATTTTATATTCTCTTAATATGTTGTTCGCATTATTTGAATTGAACCTCGGTAATTTTATCCAGTTCCCGCAGAAATAGTGTTCAACACAAAAAGGGCTGCAGTCTCAGCCCTTTTTGACGATAGTGATATTAATTGTGTTATGATGTTGCATGTCCATTTCCGAATCATCACTACCTTGAAATAATCACTTTCCTAAACAGCCGTCGTTCCGATAAAGATGAGGGAGAACAAGAGAGTCACAAAGAAAGGAGCAAATCCCTCCCGCTTTTTGTTTCTTTTACATCCTCTCTCTTTATATAAAAAGTCACAAAGAATATACTGGGAAAGTATTCAGATTCACCGAAATGATCATGAAAGTTTGTGAATCAAGAGCCAGCATGACCCCAAGCATGGCTCCTATCAGTGTTGTTGATAGAGACTCCATAACCGCTGTTAAACCGAATGGCTTCCGCTGATTGATGCTGCCACTGCACATATTGAGATGGCCAGAATGGTAAAACCGCAGCTTGCCGGGCAACAGGAATGACAGCATTAAACTTGCCGTTATGCTTAACATCATGACCATGCATTTACCCAGGCTAACACCAATATGATTATGGTGAAATATTCTAGTTAGCAAATGCAAAATCCAGTAGCCTATATGTTATGAAAGATGAAGTATCCTTGCACCTTACTGAGCAATAATAGTTATTGTGAATTTAATGAGTTATTAATGAATGATCTTATTATATCGGGGGCGTTAGTTGGAAAAAAAACAGCTGTAGTGCTGTCTTTTTATTATGAGATTATAAATATATACGAACAGAGCCCAATAAAAAAGCAAACCATATGTAGGTTTGCTTCTTTTCTTAGATAATGGAGCTTACTTCTTCAAATGATAGGGAACTGTCGCAACAACTACATTTCTTCTATAAAGCAAGTAGGCCTTAATCAGTAAACTTGATTGGTTATGAAGAATATTGTGCCAGCCTTTCTTCGGAATAAATTGCGGGATTATTACCGTAACTTTATAGTTGGATTCACTCGCTTTATGTTCAACTGTATCCACGAATTTAGTTAATGGCTGTATGATACTCCTGTAATAAGAGTTTAGTGTGACGAGTCTAACATCTGGCTGCCACTTTTTCCACTTTTCTTCAAATTTCTTTTCATCTTCTCTTTCAAAAGCAACATAAACAGCAATGACCTGATGTGCTGATAGAGATTTAGCATAATTTAAAGAGTTCTCAACCACATGAGTTATACCGGCCACAGGCACAATAATGATATTCCCTTCTATTGGCAAGATAGGCTCACAAGTTGTAATCCTTAGCTGGTCTCCGACTGCTTCATAATGCTTCCTAATTCGATGAAAAATTAAAATGATGATAGGTAAAAAAATCAAAACAGGCCAAACCTGAGTAAATTTGGTTAAAAAGAATATCATCGTGACGATAAAACTAATAGTGGCACCAATTGAATTAATGGTTAATTTCATGATCCAGCCTTTTGGCTTTTCGCGTATCCATTTGACAATCATCCCTGTCTGGGAAAACGTAAATGGAATAAATACCCCTACCGCATAAAGTGGAATAAGATTTTCTGTATGTCCCCCAAATGCGACTATTAAGATGATGGATGCAAGTCCTAGTATGATAATTCCATTGGAATATCCTAATCGGTCCCCTCTAATCGTAAACGCCCTTGGTATGAATTTATCTTTTGCAAGATTCACCGCAAGCAAGGGGAAAGCGGAATAGCCAGTATTGGCAGCAAGAATCAAGATCAATGCAGTCGTACCTTGAATGAAGAAATACATGAAATTCCGACCAAAGATCTCTTCAGCAATCTGCGAGACGACCGTTACCTCTGCGCTAGGAACAATGCTTAAATAGTAGGCTAAGAATACGATTCCCGTAAATAATACAGCCAGTAAGGAACCCATAGCTATTAAAGTTTTTGCAGCATTATTCGGAGCTGGGTCTTTAAAGTTCGGAATCGCATTGGAAATCGCTTCGACTCCTGTCAATGCGGAGCTTCCTGATGCAAATGCCCTTAGCAGTATGAATAAACTGATGCCCGCTACTGGAGTCCCGATTGGCGCGTGTAATTCCGGTGAGACTCCACCTGTCAGGATTTTGTAAATTCCTACACCAATCAAGATGAACAATGCTAAAACGAATAGATACACCGGATAGGCCAAAACAGAGGCCGACTCTGTAACCCCTCTTAGGTTAAGGATGGTGAGCAGAAATACAAAAATGATGGCTATGCCTACATTATATGCATGAAGGCTGGGAAAGGCGGACGTGATGGCATCCGTACCTGCAGAAACACTTACAGCTACAGTTAAAATATAATCGACCAATAAGGATCCTCCAGCTATCAACCCTGGATTGATACCTAAATTGTTTTTTGAAACCACATAGGCTCCCCCGCCATGAGGATAAGCAAAAATGATTTGTCTATAGGACAAGATCAATGCAGCCAACAGTAACAATACTCCGATGGCGATGGGTATGGAATACCAGAATGCCGCAGCACCGACCGTGATCAGAACGATTAATATTTGCTCCGGTCCATAAGCAACCGAAGACAAAGCATCAGAAGATAATATTGCCAAAGCCTTGGTTTTGTTAAGCTTTTGATCACCTAGTGCATTTGATTTTAAAGGTCTCCCGATCAAAAACCTCTTTATAGAAGATAACATCAAGAATTCACCACCATTTTTAAGTTATAAGTTTATATTACCCAGCTATAGGAAAAACAAAAAAATGGAAAAATGCCCACAAGTCATAACTAAATAGACCTGTAGACATCCACTTTTTTGTCTAACAAGCTCCACTTCCCTCTCATATAACGCTTACGAGGTTAGCTGTCGGATTCGGACCTAAGAGTAGCCCTACCTTGAAAGGATTCACCCCTTGGATTGTTAAAATAATCCCATAACGGGTCCCCCGTACCATAAGGTTTAAGCGATTTAGAAATACGAAACTGTTGATTATCATACTCCGGTGAAATAGAAAAGTAAATGAAAATTTTGCACAGTAAAATAATAATTTATTTTGAGTGAGGCTTTGTTCTGACTTATATAACATAAGTCATCCAAGTGCATGATTCGAAGGTAGGAAAAAGGTGAATAACTTGTTAAAAAAGAGAAACTTCCCAATCAATTTTTAAGAAATGAAAGAACAAAACGGTGGGTACTTAAAGGGGAAAATTACCGAATTACGAAACTGTTTAAATCTCTAATTTATTAACGGTTCACCTTTCTTATTAAAAGGATCTGCCCCCGCTTGGATAGGTTTGCAATATATAAACTCCACGCTGAAAATCAAAAATTCGCTTCATGAAATCCACTTTGATTTCCATCCAAAGGGGCATTCTTTGATTCTAATCAGTTCCTTCCTTCTTGAATTGTTCCCAAATTGCTTTTTTTAAAGACAAAGTATTTCTGGCCAATATAGTTCAGTACTGTATAAAAGATTGTTCCGATAAGTACAGCCACATTTTGCTGAATGGAAAAATGAACGGATGCTTCCAAGGATTCTGCAATGGCTTGTCCTAAAGAATAAGCGGCGTAATAACAAATCAGGATGACGCAAAAGAAACGGGCAACCCCTCTCCGCCAATCTATATCGCTTCTAAAAGTAAAAGTCCTGTTCAACAGAAAACTCGTTACTGCTCCCATACCATTGCCGAAAAAGGTAGAGATCCAGTAAGATAATTCAAGAACATTCATGAGGAAAAGCATGATGGAAAGTCCAACCCCTGTATTGACCATTCCAACCAATAAAAAGCGGATAAAGGAGTTAGTGTGTTTTAGATAGTTTTTCAATACTTGTCCGTTCATTATCTAGTTGCTCCCGTTTATTTAAATCGAGTGGATTAAATAAATCCAGATCCACAATATATTTAGGCCGGCGTTTGGATTCATTATAGATTTTACCGATATATTCCCCAATCAAGCCGACAGCAATCAACTGGAGTCCGCCGATCAACCAGATGGAGGTAATTAATGAAGTCCAACCAGTTTCGGTCTGCCCAAAAAACTTTAACCATAAAAAGTATGACCCAAAAAGTAAGCTAATGAAAAAGGAAAGACATCCTAGCCATAATACAAGCCGGATCGGTGTTACTGAAAAGGAAGTAATGCCATCAAGAGCAAAAGCAACCATCTTCTTAAATGGATATTTCGTTTCCCCTGCCAATCTTTCTTTGCGGTCATAATAAACAGAGTCCGTCTTAAACCCAATAAGCGGGACGATTCCCCGTAAAAAAAGATTCGTTTCTTCAAATCGTTCCAACTCCACGATCGCCCTTTTGCTCATTAGCCGGAAATCTGCATGATTATAGACAAGGTTGACCCCCATTTTGTTCATCATTTTATAAAAACCAGTTGCAGATGTTCGTTTAAAAAATGAATCAAGGTCCCTTTTTTGGCGGACGCCATATACAATTTCACATCCTTCAGTGAATTTCCGAATGAATTCAGGGATGACTTGAATATCATCTTGTAAATCTGCATCAATTGAAATCACACAATCCGAGGCTTCCTTGGCTGTAAACAATCCGGCAAGGAGGGCATTTTGGTGGCCTGCATTCCGTGAAAGCTTCAGTCCACGAACATATTCATTGTTAATCGTTTCCTTATATATGATCTTCCATGTTTGATCTTTACTTCCATCATCAACCAATAGAATTTTACTTTGACCAGACACAACATTTTCTTCGACTAAACCCCTCACCAATCCACAAAGCTGGGAAATGGTATCCTGTAAAACACTTTCTTCGTTATAACAAGGTACAACAATCGTCACTATCGGTGAATTCACAATATCCCCCCCTTTTCAAATGACTCTGTATAAATGAATTTTCCATACGGTCCCTTTCTTTGTGAAAATCCTATCCAGTTCCAACCCGTTTTCCTTCGCGTTGTTGATTGGTATGGCAGAAAATATATACTTGCCGCCTAATCCTTTAAACGCATCTACATTAATCTCCAAATTATCCAACTCTTTCTTCGAGCTTTTTTTGAACATATAATGCTTACCAAGCTCATCGGCAAATAGGTAACAACGTCCTCCCCATTCATCAAAGTAGATTCTGATGGTTTTATTCTTAGCCAATTCGTTTTCAATTATTTGACGAAATTGATGTTTGTATGTAAGCGGATAGAAATTGTTATAGCTATCGAGCGTGTAAAACCCATTAAATTGGGCGATAGCAGGATGTAGACCGATGCTTGCAACCCGATATTCTTCCTGTGGGAGGCCAATATGCTCTTCTATATCCTGAAAAAGGCTTTCTGCATAGAACTCTTTAAAAGATGGTTTTTTATTGTTAGTGATTTCTTCATTGAAACCCATTAAAACCATGATTTGAACGGCAATGAAGATTAAAAGGGTTTTCTTAGCAAATTCACTGTATTCCCAGATGATTTTTATGGCGAGGGCAAACCCCAAGTAAATCACCATCGGCCTTAAAAAGTGAAATCTGGCAAAATTAAAAGTATCCAAGGTATGGAACCTTTCTGTTAAAGGAAGCCAGCCTTTATAAAACCAAAATGCATACCATGCGGAGAGCATAAAATTCAAACCGAACAAAAAAACAAAAACCTTTTCCTGTCTCCACAGTTTTTTGATCAAAATAATATAAAGGGCAAAAGCTGTAATCGGCAGGATGATAAGCGCATGTACAGTCATGACATGCGTATGTCCAAGAACGAAATTTTTGAAAGTAAGCTTAATGACCCACTCGAGCGGCAGCCTTGCGTGAAAATATTCATCCCTGCTGTTTGGCTCCGAATCAAAAATGAAAGAAGCAACCAAACGATACTCCACAAGACCAAAAATGAAGGTCATATAAACGATTGAAAGAAAAAACCTTAAATTCCAACCTTTTCTCCTAATCACATCCGTTATCCAAAGAAGGCCCATTGCAACCAGGAAAAAGAAAAAGCCAAGTACGATGCTTGAATATAGAGGTAAAAGTGTAAGGACCAAATAATTCTTCCACGAGTGGTCCTTGTTGCGGATATTCAAAAAAGCCCAAAGGGCTAGCGGCATCCCAAGCGTGCTGAGCATTCCCGATGGCCAAAATGGAGTAAGGGCAAAGGCTAAGGATGTTCCAACCCTAATCCATCCCGATTGGCTCCCTGTAATGAAATGTTTTTTTAATAGGATATACATACCAAAGAAAGCAATAAATCTTGTTAATGCCTGGCTTATTGCATATGCAACCATTGTTGGAAAAAGGGCATGCAGCCAAACGATAATACTGAATTCACTGCCAAACGCATTTCGGGGCAGCCCATTCATAATCTGTGGAATTTTGGCGTTTATTGAACCAAATAACTCACCGCTTTCTGAAAGCACTTTATACCAGGCAAGGTTGGAATCCAAATTATCATGTACACGAATATGTGCATTTTCTCCAAGGATGAGTAGAGGAGAGAGATATAAAATTATGACGAGTAAAGCAAAAAGGATTTGTTTTCGCTCTTGATTTTCAATTGGCAAAATATACACCTCTTGACGAAATTCATATATCCATAATATTTACTTCAATGGTAAATCTATTCTTTTTCAGGGATTTATTTTCACCTTTTTTTGATATAGGTCAACCAATGACTACATAAAATGAAGGGTAGAACAAAAAGCGGAATAAAAGAACCTTAAAAAGGGGCTAGGCTATGATAAAGAAAGCCGTAATTCCAGCAGCCGGTTTAGGAACACGATTTTTACCTGCTACAAAAGCTCAACCAAAGGAAATGCTGCCGATTGTCGATAAGCCGACCATTCAATATATTATCGAGGAAGCGGTACAATCAGGGATTACAGATATTATCATCGTTACGGGGAAAAACAAACGTGCCATTGAAGATCATTTCGATAAATCCATAGAGCTTGAAATGCTACTACAAAAGAAAGGACAAAATGATCTGCTTACAATCGTGGAGAACATTTCCAATATGGTGGATATTCACTATGTAAGACAAAAGGAACCATTAGGTCTGGGGCATGCAGTTCTATGTGCCAAAACTTTTATCGGAGACGAACCTTTTGCCGTCCTATTAGGTGATGATATCGTGGATAGTCGTGTCCCAGCCTTGAAACAGCTAATGGAACGGTATAACAAGGTTCGAGCAAGCATTATCGGGTGTAAGGAAGTGTCACCTGCCGCTGTCTCAAAGTATGGGATTGTAAATTTCCAAGAACAATATGAGGATTTATTTCTGGTACGAAACTTAGTGGAAAAGCCAAAAGTTGAGGAGGCTCCATCAACACAGGCTATTATTGGCCGATATATTTTATCACCTGCCATTTTTGAAACCCTTGAAACCGTACAGCCCGATTGTAAGGGGGAAATCCAGCTTACCGAAGCTTTAGACCTTTTGCTGGAAAAGGAACCAATATATTCGTACATCATCGAGGGAAATCGATATGACGTCGGGGATAAATTCGGCTTTCTTCAAGCTTCAATAGATTTCGCCTTGAAACGACCTGAGCTTCGCGATCAGCTAATATCTTATTTAAGACTGTTGTTTCCTTAATAAGGTTCATAAAAGCCTATGCCCAATTACCAAGATGTGATTGGGTCATTTTCATAACTTCTTGCATTTTTAATTCAATGGAAAGATTTTTTGAGTTTAGTCAGCTCCAGGTACATTGTAATATGACCCCAATAACATGTTCCCGTTTCAAAAGCTTAAGATCTATGAATATGAAACTGTTTATTAATGGCAAATCAAGTGAAAATTTTGAACAGAAAAAGAATAATTTATTGTTAGTGAGGTTATGTTGATAAGGTATATCAAACATATGAGATCCAGAAAGGATTACAGAGAATCACATGCATAAAAAAAATAATCCGATAATATCCGATGAATTTTTAGATAGTGTAGTTAAGGAAATCAATGACCTATTTGGTGGACCCATTAATGAAAAAAATGATCGTTTCCAGAATGGGGACGATCAAGAAAGAAATTGAATCCTCCTTATCCACAACAAGGAGTTTCCTCTACCGGGAAATTACCCCACATCTTCTGAATTAGTCTCAAAAAAACTCTGGCGGTTTTTATCCAGAGTTTTTTATATGGCTAAATGCAGGCTGACTCCCCTTCTTTTCCTATATATAGCAATATCATAAGAAATTTAAATGTTCATTATGACTTGTCCAAACAGATTTAGCTTATCCTCATAGAATGAATATATGTAACTATTAAAAGAAAGGGGTCAAGCAACATTGAGCCACACTGATGATGGCTTCCGCAATTCTCAAAAAGTGCCAAAGGGAAGGCTGATTTCCGGACATACAAAGGAGTTTCAAAAAGATGCCCTTGGCTTTCTTACCCGATTGGCCAAGGAATATGGGGAGGTCGCAAAATTCCGTTTTGGACCATTCCAAAATGTTTACCTCGTTTCCAACCCTGATTTAATAAAACAAATACTAGTAACAAAACAAAAATCCTTCGTCAAATCAAAGGACCTCAAAGCTTTAAAACCACTTACCGGTGAAGGTCTGCTTACAAGTGAAAAGGACTTTCATATGCGCCAGAGAAGGCTTATTCAGCCCTCTTTCAAAAAGAATCATATTAGCCATTATGCCAAGGATATAATTGATATCACAATGGCTTATATATCAACTTGGGAACATAATGATGAACGGATAATTACAAAGGATATGATGGACATCACTCTGGGGATAGTCAGCAAGACCATGTTCAGCATAGAATTCACGGATGGCTCTGAAATTGTAGGGAAATCGCTGGACACTGTATTAAAAGCTGCAGTCAAAAGGATGAGATCGATTTTCCGGTTGCCATTATGGGTACCAACCAAAATCAACCGTGAATATAAAAAGGCGATAAAAAGCCTTGATAAAGTGATTTACGAAATTATTGAAAAACGGAAGACCGACACAGTAAAACATGAAGACATGCTTGGAATCCTGATGGATGCACGTGATGCCGAAGACGGATTAGGAATGACCAACCATCAGGTACGTGATGAGTTAATGACCATTTTTCTTGCAGGTCATGAAACGACAGCAAATGCTCTTTCTTGGGCACTGTACGCACTTTCAATGAATCCTGAAATTCAATCTAAGCTTTTCTGTGAAGTGGATAGCATAATTGGTCGTAGGACACCCAGCCCTGACGATTTCATGAAATTACCATACACTCAAAATATCATACAAGAAACACTTCGAATGTACCCGCCAAGTTTTATGATATCCCGGGATGTGGAGGAGGATGTCGTTATAGGAGGATATCACTTTAAAAAAGGCGATATGATTATAATAAGTTCTTATGTGATGCAGCATGATCCAAAGTATTTTGAACAACCGGATTCTTTTATTCCTGAACGATTTGAAAACAACTTTTTGAAAAACCTGCCTATGTTCGCTTACCTTCCATTTGGCGGAGGACCCCGGGTTTGTATCGGCAATCATTTTGCCATGATGGAAGCAGTGCTTGTCCTGGCTTGCATTTCTCAACGATATAGGATAAAGCTTGCACCTGACCATCATGAAGTAACCCCACTTCCGTCCCTTACGCTCAGGCCTAAGCGTGGGCTGCGCATGGTCGTAGAAGAAAGAGAAGCAGAGGCCTTTGCACCTGAATCATCAACTTTTAAATGAATATGAATGATTCCCCATGAACAAAACATTTTTATCTCCTTTAAGAGACTGACCTATTTTTTGAAAGGAGGGTTGAAAAATGTATATGCACTATTCACCAAAGATGGGTATCATCCACACTGAATTACAATATTTAGGGATGGCCTCGCAGGTATATACCGGTTATTTAGAATTTATAAGCGAAATTGATCCGGTACAAGAATCAGAAGACCAACAGCCGCTTCCTCTCCCCTTTTTATATGAGAACGAGTAGTCCCATTAGCCATTTCCTGCTCTAAACCTTATATGTTATAGAAAAACCGACCTATCAAGGTCGGTTTTTTGTTATTCAGCAGTATGTTCCATAACCGTAACCCTGGGCGCACCCGCCGCCAAATCCAGCTCCGCCGCAAAAGCTAGCTCCCACAATCACTAAAAGGATAAACAAAACGACTATAAAGGCGAAACCTCCGCCAAATCCAAAACCGCCATCACAACCACAATCTGACATATATGACATCTCCTTATTCGTTTTTATTGAAGGACTTGAACTAGTTACATCATCTTATTCACTACCAAACAAAATGACAGTGAAAATGCGTTTTAAGATAATTTTTTTTAACTCTCGTCCCTTGTTCAATATGTATTTTTTTCGGAATGGATGCAAAATCGGCTTTTCCAAAAACCTCCGATTATTTTAAATAAAATTGCCCACATAATTTTTTCATTCCACTCTTAAAAAATCACTTATTATACTACTTTCCTTAATTTATTTCATAAAATTCAAATACTTTTAGATAATAAAGAACCTCTAAGGCATTTCTAAGAACAACCCAAAAGGGTATCCTATTTAATGGAATATCTTTAACTACATCATGTATATTTGGTGGTGTGTGTATTTATCCTATTTGACCCCAGATCTGATATTAAGCTACCTTATGGCCATCCATTTCCTCACAGTTCTATTATTATGGATTAGTATTTGTTCGGTGCAATTGAAGCTGCGTAAACAATATACAATATAATTTGGAACTACTGTATGTCTTGTCACTTTAGCAAAACTTATCCTTATTTCTTTTATTGTCAAACAAAAAAAGAAATAAGGAAAATCCCTGAATTTATTGGAATTCAGGGGTTGAAATTCTTGTTTTTACGGTTCCAGAAGTTGAAGTGTTAAGGATGGAGACGATTCGTAAAGCACCGAATATGGTTTTATTCGACAATCAAAGGCTAGAAAGTGAAAAAGAAGAATTAAAAGAGGAGATTCAGCAATTAAAAGGTCGTATTAGAGATTTAGAGAAAGCGTGGCTCTAAATCAAAAGGTATAATATACCTTTCTAAAAAAGGCTCTTTTCGTAAAGATTGTTGTTTTTAAAACGAAACTATTTAAGGTTAATTGGAGCGGAAGTGCGAGACTCCTGCGGGAGCAGCGGGAAGCGAACATCTGGAGGGGAAATCAACCACAACTCACTACCTGGTAAATAGCAACAAAGTATGTGAAAACAGCCTTAAAAAAAAGACCCCCGTTCTGAATGAGCCCCCCTATTTAATGACTCCAGGCAAAAGTGTTTATCTAAAAGGTAAGACAAAGTTGATTGGAGCGGGTGTTCGAGACTCCTGCTTAGAAAAGCGCGTCTAGGGGAGACACCAAAGGCGAAAGCCGAGGAGGCTCCCCGACCGCCCGCGGAAAGCGAGTGCCCTACGTTCCAATCGACGGCCAAATTGTACAACTCATAAAAAATAGACAAAGTCGACAGCTGTTTTTTATAAAAAGTTTAGCAACAGTATATTGTTTCCTTCTTTCAAATTCACAACTAAATATGCTAATTAAAAGATAAAAAAACCCCTTTTTCTCCATCAATTCTTTTGGAAAAGGGGTTTGTCTACACTCTGAATCCCTGAATTTATTGGAATTTAGGGATTTTTTCTTTTCCAAAATTCTTATGGGAAATTGAAATTTGATTTTACAAAATACTCGTATGCAACAACATTCTTGTTATATATTAAACATACATGTTAAAATAACCAATGAACCAATCATCCTACAAATTCGAGGTGTATATATTGTCCATATCTAAAACAAATCGCTTATCCCTTGTAGAGCAAGTGGTTTCCCAAATCGAATCGTTAATCGAATCAGGTGAATGGGAAATTGGAAATCAGATTCCTCCTGAAATGGATTTGATCCAACAATTCGATGTAAGCAGAAATACATTAAGAGAAGCTGTACGATCACTTGTTTATGCAGGTCTTTTAGTGACGAAACAAGGAAAGGGAACATTTGTAAAGTCCTCAAGTGCCTTGGGGGCGGCATTTCAAAGAAGGGTCCAGCAGTCAAGTTTATTAGAAACGTTAGAGGTCCGTCATGCCCTTGAAAGAGAGGGAGCTCAGTTAGCGGCACTGAGACGTAACCAGGGAGATATAGAAAGATTACGGCTTCATATAACAGCTTGCAGTAATGCGGCAAAAGCAAAGGATATCAAGGCTTACGAAGAAGCGGATATCCAGTTGCATAAATCGATTATGGGTTCATCACATAATGATTTATTGATTGATTTGTACGAACATATGGAAGACTCCCTTCATGATTCCATCCATCAGATAGTCGAGATGAGTTCTGATGCGAACCTTCATCTGAACATCCATTGCAACCTTGTAGATGCCATCATCGAGCAAGATGTGGACCGGGCAATCGAAACAGTCAATGAATACATTGCACAATTCAAAAAGTCTTTAGAGTAAGTACGGAGGAGATTATGAGCATTCATCAAGCGGCAAATCAACTAGAACAAACAAAAATGGATATTAAACCCAGGTTAGGACTTCTCATCATCGGGATCATTCTTCTTGGTGCCAATCTGCGGGCTCCCTTAACATCTGTTGGCCCCCTTGTCACTTCGATCCGGGATAATTTAGGAATTTCCAATACACTATCAGGTTCCTTAACGACATTGCCTTTGCTTTCTTTCGCATTATTATCACCATTTGCGCCTAGGATAGCACGGCGTTTTGGAATGGAGCTCACCCTTTTCCTTTCCTTGATATTATTAACGATCGGGATTGGGATACGCTCTGTTGGCGGCGTATTGACATTGTTCATTGGGACCATTTTAATCGGGTTGGCCATCGCAATGGGCAATGTATTGTTACCCAGTCTGATAAAACATAACTTTGCTAGGAATATCGGTTTAATGACAGGGACATATGCAGTTTCCATGAATTTATGTGGCGCAATAGGTTCCGGGATCAGCATTCCCATTGCTACATCATCGGGTTTGGGTTGGGCTGGTGCCCTTGGATGCTGGGGAATTTTATCTCTTATTACGGTTTTCTTTTGGATGCCGCAATTAAGACGGCCATTCAAGTCAGGTAAGGATATACAAACGGCTCAAAAGGTTAAAAACATTAACTTATGGCGTTCTGGATTAGCCTGGCAGATTACTTTTTTCATGGGGTTGCAATCGTTTATCTTCTATACAGTAATTACCTGGATGCCGGAAATCCTGGAGCAAAAAGGCCTGAATGCTGATGAGGCTGGCTGGATGCTATCCATTATGCAGCTTGCCGTCATTCCCATAACATTCATTGTGCCAATTTTAGCTGGACGCTTACAAAGTCAGCGCCTGTTAGTGGTCCCACCTGTCACCTTCCTTATTGCAGGGATATTCGGCATATTATACGGGAGCACTATATTCATACCAGTATGCATGATATTGATCGGAATTGGCGTCGGAACCATTTTCAGTTTATCCATGATGTTCTTTAGTCTTCGAACACAAAGTACCCATGAAGCGACGGAATTATCAGGAATGGCTCAATCATTCGGTTACCTCTTAGCTGCCATCGGACCGGTATTATTCGGATTGCTTCATGACGTTACACATAGCTGGACAATTCCCTTATTTATGTTGGTCGTTATTTCGGCACTTATTTTCATTGTTGGAATGCGTGCAGGAAAAAATGAATATGTAACTACAAATGAAAGTCTCTCATGAATTTTGTAAAAAAGAGCATACTTACATGATAAAGAACCTGTGAAAGCGTTAGAACAACGTGTTGTCGAATTAACGAAACGAATGATATAAGTTTAGTGTATTTGAAAAAAGCCATTGCTCCTGTTGAGCAATGGCCTAGACAGTGGACAAACTCGATTAAAATCAAGTTTGCCTACTGTTTTTTTATGGCTTGTACAATTTGAAAGAGGGCTATCACCAGTACAAATCACCAAAACACATTTGTGTGACATGTCATTTTTATCAAACTGTACCGAAAATAAAGATATCAAAAAGTAGTGACACGTCATATTGGGTACGATTATATGATAGAAGCAGATCATCTGCGTCATCATCAAGATGTAAAAACCTATCTATGCGAAAAGTAAAGAAACGATTGAGCGTGTTTTCGCAGATGAAAAAAGAATAGCATGGTGCGTTGGACTACTTAAAGGGGACTTAAAAAATTGTCCATGCAGGTGATGCAATTTCGCTGCCATGAATGTAAAGAAGATGGCCAATTGGACATGGGAAGGTCAAAAGATGGCCAATTGGACATGGGAAGGTCAAAAAATGGCCTAACATAGTGGGCTCGTAAAGACACAATTCCTTAATATTGAGCAAAATTCAATTTCAAAAGGGGTTCGGAATGTTTTAATTCCGAACCCCTTTTATCTGAGCCATTGCTCTTGTTGAGCAATAGCCTTTTCGTATGTAATTCCTGAATCTGCAAAATGAAAAAAGACGTACAATGTGAATCGCACGCCTTTTTGCCTACAATTATAATGACTTGAAAATCGCCATCTCCAAGTTCTCTTTTTTATGCATACTTCTTACTTTCCTCGTCTTTAAAAAAGCTCTTCATTGCATGGAAAACATCAGCCTTTTGCTTAAGGATATAGTACCTGAATTTTTCATTATCGATGTTCTTATAAGCTGTCATCAATGTCGAATGGCGATTGTATTGATTGACTTCCCCGTATCCGAACATATTGGAAACCTTCATGAGTTCTTCAACAAGCTTAACGCATCGGACGTTATCGGATGTTAGATTATCACCATCGGAAAAGTGAAACGGATAGATATTAAACTTCGCGGGGTCATATTTATGATCAATAAGTTCTAATGCTTTTCGGTATACGGACGAACAAATCGTACCGCCGCTTTCCCCTTTTGAAAAGAAATCCTCTTCCGGAACCACTTTCGCTTCTGTATGATGGGCAATGAACTCGATTTCCACGGTTTCATATTTTGTCCGCAAGAAACGGTTCATCCAAAAGAAAAAGCTTCGAGCCATATATTTTTCCCACAACCCCATACTACCGGAAGTATCCATCATTGCCAGCACGACTGCTTTGGAATCAGGTTTCTGGATCTCATTCCAGGTTTTGAATTTAAAGTCTTCCTTATAAATAGGATGAAACCCTGGAACCCCGCTTAAAGCGTTCCGTTTGAAAGCCGAGATCATCGTTTTCTTTTTATCGATATTTCCCATTAAGCCTGTCTTGCGGATATCGTTGAATTCGATATGTTCAAGCGTGTGCTCCGCCTGTTCTTTCTTCTGGAGATTAGGCAGTTCCAATTGGCTGAACAGGGCTTCCTCCAATTCCATCATCGACACTTCGGCTTCATAATAATCCTCACCTGCCTTATCACCTGCACCTTGGCCCTTACCGGCCCCGGCATCAGACGGTGAGCCATCCCTTGCAACCACATCCCCCACTTTACTGTCTCCATCGCCTTGCCCTACATGTTTGTTTTTATCATAGTTATAACGAATTTTGTATTCATCCAAGGAGCGAATGGGAATCTTGATAACATCCCGGCCATTAGACATTATGATGCTTTCTTCTGAAATTAGATCAGGCAAATTATTCTTGATCGCTTCCTGCACCTTTTCCTGATGACGTTGTTGATCATCATAGCCTTTCCGATGGAGGGACCAATTTTCCTGTGAGATAACATATTGTTGATTATTCTCTTCCGACATTCTCTTCCCCCCTTAAAAATGTTTGCACGCTTTTCATCATTCCTTCATATAATAAATTAGTGTGGGAAAGCCCACATCATTCCGGTGTCCCAATGAAAAATACTATGCGAAAAAACGGATTAAAAGAAAAGTATTACTCTATCTTATGCAGCGGTGCAGGATAATTTACCACAAAATTCAATAATGGACGTTTGCCTGTGAACTAGACAAGTCATGACATGGACATAGGGACCCTTTAAATATTTTTTTCTAATGTTACTGCAAAATAAGTATTTATCTAGAAAACGAACAGACTTATCAGTCCTGTTCGTTTTTCAGCAGGCTTCATTTATCGGATTAGATTTTTATAAGGTAACTTAAAATATCTTTTTGATGTTAGCCGTGTACAAAATCTAAAAGCAGAGACATGCAAATACATATCAAAAAATAGCTGCAATAAACCACAACAAAAGGGTGCTCCAATAATTTTCTGGACACCCTTTTACACAGATAGAATGATTCTGGTTGTGATATTCGTCAATCTTTATCTTCCTCAATTTCATGTTGCACTGTACCTGGGCGTTTGTCCCGCTCTTTCAATTCTTCATTCGTCCGTTGATTTTCCATCTGCTTCCCAAGTTCTTTCATCTCTTCATAATCCTTAGCCATGGAGCTGTTTTCCGGAACATGCTCTCTTTTCAATTCTTCTTTACTCATTTGCTATCACCTCCACTTATTGATACCCAATATTTCCAAATCCAAAACGTAACATATCCAATGGGAAGATGGGGTATAGATAAGACATTATGAGCAAACCAAAGGAGGTGTAAGAAGTATGCAAACAACTACGCTTTATGTAAAAGAAGCAACGTCAGAAGGTCCGATTCTAAATCTAGAGTCCATACTTTTAAAAACGGAAGGCGTGGAACGTGCGATCATCGATGTTGATGATGGGGAAATTAAAATCGATCATAGCGAAGACGAACTTTCCCCCGACCAACTTATCACACTTATTGAACAGTATGGCTTGAATGTAACCAAATAGGAATCCAAAGTGCCGGGCTCCCCCTAGTAGGGCCCGGTAATTTTTTTGATTTTTAAATATCCGATACCCTGTCACCTCTAACAAATACTTTACCTTTCCTAAAAAGAGAATATAAACCCCTACCCAATAGGGGGCAGGGGCAAGAAAGCATGCATTTACCGATTTAACAAGCTGCCCACATAGCGCAGCAAATCATTGGCCGAAGTGGAATTATAACCGTGCTCATCGATAAGTCTCGTAATGACTTCGTTCACCTTCTTCAGTTGCCTTTCGTCTGGTGTTTTCGTTGAAGTAGTGATCTTGACGACATCCTTCAAATCCGCGAATAGCTTCTTCTGGATTGCTTCCCGTAAACGATCATGTGAATTATAATCGAATCGCTTTCCTTTACGCGCATATGCAGAGATACGAATCAATATTTCTTCGCGGAATGCTTTTTTTGCATTCTCGGAAATTCCAATTTGCTCTTCAATCGAGCGCATCAATTTTTCATCCGGATTAATTTCTTCCCCTGTCAAAGGATCGCGCAGCCTTGATTTATTGCAGTAAGCTTCGACATTGTCCAGATAATTATCCATGAGGATTTTCGCAGACTCTTCATATGAATAGACAAATGCCTTTTGCACTTCATTTTTTGCAATGGCATCATATTCTTTACGTGCAAGGGAAATGAAATTCAAATACCGCTCCCGAAGTTCGTTCGTAATGGACGGATGCTGATCAAGACCTGCTTTTAATGACATAAGTACATCCAATGCATTGATGGACGGATTTTCCTTACGAATGATCGTAGAGGAAATTCGGTTAATCACGTAACGGGGATCGATTCCGCTCATGCCTTCGTCCTGATATTCTTTCTTCAATTCATTGATGTCTGCGGAGTTAAAGCCTTCCACATTTTCTCCATCATACAGCCTCATCTTTTTCAGTAAATCTATATCGCCCTTTTTGGGATCCTTCAAGCGGGTCATGATGCTGAAGATTGCCGCCACCCGTAATGTATGCGGGGCAATATGAACATCTGAGACATCACTTTCATGAATCATCTTTTCATAAATCTTTTCTTCCTCGGTAACCTTCAGATTATACGGAATAGGCATGACGATGATCCGCGAATGCAATGCCTCATTTTTCTTGTTGGAAATGAAAGCTTTATATTCCGTTTCATTCGTATGGGCCACGATAAGTTCATCTGCACTGATTAATGCAAAACGCCCTGCCTTAAAATTCCCCTCTTGTGTCAATGAAAGCAAATGCCATAAGAACTTCTCATCACATTTAAGCATCTCCTGGAATTCCATCATCCCGCGGTTTGCCTTGTTCAGTTCGCCATCAAAGCGATAGGCACGCGGATCCGATTCAGATCCATATTCGGCAATCGTCGAAAAATCGATGCTGCCCGTCAAATCAGCAATATCCTGTGACTTAGGATCAGAAGGACTGAATGTTCCAATTCCAACACGCTTATCCTCTGAAAGGAAAATACGCTCGACCATCACATCTTCAATCCTGCTTCCATACTCCTGTTCTAACCTCATTACATTCAGCGGCGATAGGTTTCCTTCAATCCTGATGCCGTATTCCTCATAAAAATCACCCCGTAAATACTGCGGAATGAGATGCAGTGGATCTTCATGCATCGGGCATCCTTTTATTGCGTAAATGGCACCAGAATCCTTTAATGAATAATTTTCAAGTCCACGCTTCAGTAAAGAAACGAGTGTAGACTTTCCTCCTGAGACCGGACCCATGAGAAGCAAAATCCGCTTACGGACATCCAGCCGCTTTGCCGCCGGATGGAAATATTCCTCGATGAGCCTTTCCAGTGAATCTTCAAGCCCAAACAACTGACCGCTGAAAAAATTGTATTTCTTTGACCCATTTACTTCCTCTATCCCTGCATCTCTGATCATGTTGTATACACGTGAATGAGCAGATTGAGCAACTAATGGCGTTTCTTTCAAAATTTCTAAGTACTCTGCGAAGGTGCCTTCCCACTTCAGCTTCTGTTCATCTTCTCTAAATTTTTCGATTTTCTTTAAAATATCCATTTAAGGAACCTCCCCCTGTCACTTTCAGAGAATACTTAAATCTATGCTCTAAGTCTGACAAACATGTCAGACTTTAAAAAGTGTCCGGGCATTGTTTAGAAACCTCCTGCACGCTCCATATATCGAAAAAGGCTTCATCATTGAACAATTGATGACAAATCGGCTGACAAGAAAAATAGTGTACACTACTGCTAAAAATTAGGGTATACTAAGCCTATACTTAAGTGGGACAATATGGGTAAAGGGAGGTCACATTATGGGCACAATTATTATCGTTGCAGTTGCTATTACATTTTTAGCCGCTATCTTTACTGCTGGTTATGAAGATAAACCGGGTGTCAAATAAAGAAAATATTAAGGCCTTTCTTACATTCCAAAAAAGGGGACAGCAAATTAAATTTGCTGTCCCTTTTCTTTGCACACCCATCCATATAAATAGAAAAAAGTCCTTGCGAACCCCGGAAGGATTTTTTACTTTTAAAATAAATTAATAAACCCTTCATTGATTCCATGCAAGCATGAAATCAATGAAGGGTCTTCATATTTTATACAGCGTTCTTTTTTTCCGTTTGAGATTTGGTATCGTCGTTCTCCAATGATCTCAAGTCGTCGTTTACTTTCTTTCCTTGTTCCAAATATTCTGTTTGGAATCCACTCTTTATTGCCCATCTATAAAACACCAGTGATAAACATGTAATGAGGGCCATATCCCAACCAAATGGAATTACGTTAAGTCCACCAAACTTTTCACTGCCTAAATATGAAATGGTCATCATACAGATTAAGTAAACAACCATCCAAAGTCCTGCCGAAAAGTTTTGACGGAATCCCTTCCAGTTTATTTTTGCTTGATAATAGAAATAAACGGGAAGACCAATCATTATGATAAATAATACTTGACCTGTCAGCGGCCATCTTGCCCAATAAAGAACCAAAGAAGCAAAAACAAAGCCAAGTGGCGCAATGATGCTTAATCCTTTTAGACGTAATGGTCTGTACAAGTCCTTACCTGTGCGTCTTAGCGTCATAACAGTAACTGGACCTGTAATATAAGAGACTAAAGTGGCAACCGAAATTACCTCTGCTAGTACTCCCCAGCCCCTAAACATGAATAAAAACAGGAAAGATACACCTAGATTTAAAAACATGGCTTGACGCGGGATACCATAAAGAGGATGAAGATTTCCAAACACGCTTGGTAAATATTTATTCTTTTCCATTCCATAAATCATTCGTGATGTTGTCGCCGTGTATGTTATTCCTGTCCCGGAAGGGGAAATAAAAGCATCGGCGTATAGTAAAATGACTAACCAGTTTATGCCTAAAACAATTGCTAAGTCAGCAAACGGTGAATTGAAATTCAAATGATGCCATCCGTTCACAATCATGGACGGATCAACTGCTCCAATAAACGCAATCTGTAATAAAACATAGATAACCGTTGCAATTAAAATGGAGCCAATCACTGCAATTGGGATCGAGCGTCCAGGATTCTTTGCCTCACCCGCCATATTAATCGGACTTTGAAAACCGTTAAACGCAAAGATTATTCCAGAAGTCGCTACTGCAGTAAGCACACTTGCCCAACCATTAGGTGCCATACTTCCTGCTGACGTAAAATTGGATGCATGAAAACCAGCAAATAAAAGTGATCCAATCGTAAGTCCAGGTATAATAACCTTAAAGACTGTAATAAATGAGTTAGCTTTTGAAAACAAACTAACTGTCCAGTAATTTAATAAAAAGTAGACGATAAGTAATCCGGAGGCAATTGCCAAGCCTCCCCCTGTAAGCCTTCCATTTTCCACTAAACCATGTGTCCACTTCGCCCATTCCCATGGCCATGAGCTCATATATTGGACTGAAGCAATCGCTTCAACTGGAATTACGGAAACAATTGCAATCCAGTTTGCCCAACCTGCAAGAAACCCGATGAACGAACCATGAGAGTACTGCGTATATTTTACCATTCCACCAGCTTCAGGAAACATTGCCCCTAATTCACTGTAAGAAAGTGCAATAAATAATATTACCACCATTCCTATAATCCAAGAGATAATGGCAGCTGGTCCTGCGATTTGTGCCGCTCTCCAAGCTCCAAATAACCAACCTGATCCAATAATAGACCCGAGTCCTACCATCGTTAATGAGAACGTTCCCATCTTTCGCTGTAAATTCATATGTCATCACCATGCTTTCCAAAAATTCATTCCTTTAAATAACGTTTAAAGTAACTGGATTTATGATTTGTGCTAGTGTACGCCCAAATAAATCTTAATGTAACTGCTGTATTCAGATCACCTCTTATTAAGCGCCTAACTTTTTGATTGGAATATCTTAAGGTTGTCCCCTTTATGAGAACAAATATTTTCTGCTTTTTTAGAAAATGCTTAGATCCCATTCTTCTGCCATATGTTTCAATAGCATACTACCTGTCACGCTATTCCCATATTCATCAATTGCCGGCCCATAAATACCAATACCACATCCACCTTTGAAGGGCATTCCGCTTCTGGCACTTGGAGGAACTGATGCCATAATTCCACCCGATACTCCACTTTTGGCTGGCACCCCAACAAAAGCCGCAAATTTCCCCGAAGCATTGTACATTCCACAAGTAAGCATTAACGCTTTGGCTAGTTTAGCCACTTTTTTAGGGAGAACTTGTTCTTGACGTATAGGATGGTAACCATCTAGTGCGAGGATCAATCCAATCAGGGCTATGTCTTCTGCAGTCACTTCTATGGAACATTGCTTCAGGTAAACCTCTAAAGCCTCCTCTACATCAGATTCTAAATAATTCATCTCTTTTAAATAATGTGCTAAAGCTCTATTTCTATGAGCGGTTAACATCTCAGATTGAAATACTTCCTCATTGATGATTGGGCGCTTCCCTAACAAATTTTCAAATAATGCAAGGAGAAATTCCAATTTTTTTTGTGAAGACTCCCCTGGCAGAAGCGAAGCTACAGTAATCGCCCCAGCATTAATCATAGGATTAAACGGTTTTCCTGGCTTATGCATTTCTAAACGAATGATTGAATTGAAAGCATCCCCAGTTGGTTCCACATCGACCCTATCCAACACATAAGAAATGCCGCAACCCAAGCATGCGGCTATAAAGCTGACCACTTTTGAAATACTTTGCAACGTGAAAGGGACTTCCCAATCTCCTGACTTTATCATGTTTCCACCTGGCTCTAGTATGCAAATACCTAACTGCGATAAGTGTGTATTCCTCAACGCAGGTATATAATTGGCGGTTTGTCCTTCAGTAGCATAGGGTTTGTAATTTGCTACCCATTCATCCAAGCAGGCTTGCTTTTGATTATTAACATGAATGTTATAATCTTTTGTTAATTCTCCAACCACTTTCTTCCACCTCTTCATTGTTGTGCTTAACTTTAATGGATTAGATGAAAACATAATGAATATTCTAAATATTGTTAAGCGCTTTCAAAAGTTTTTACCTACCTTGAATTTTAAAACGGGAACTACATAATCTTACAAAAACCTACAAAATCTAAAAAATAAAAATCCTTTAAAATCAAAAACGTGATTCTTTTCACATGTTTTGATACTATTTTTGTGGATAGAAAAAAAGATTGTTTTTTCCGTATTTTTACTAATACGTTCTATTAAGCAAAGTAAGCATTGTATTGAAGCCGCTGAAACTGTATACTGATTTTTTAAACAATTGGGAGGTGAACGCCCTGAATCTCGGTACGTTAATGAAAAAAGAGGTCAATATCCTTGCTCTGATGTTGTTAACAGTCCCATTAGCTGGTGAATTGAGTTTTTATCCTTTAAATGAAACGTTTCGGATAAGTTTTGGTCCGCCTGCACTTTTCTTTTTTTTACTATTATTACAGAAAACACCTGCTATTTTATCGGGTGCCTTGACAGGAACGATGGTTGTGTTATTTCGTATCCTAATAGACTTTTTCACAAATGATAATTTTCACTGGGCGTCCACTTTTCAAGAACAGTATCCCAGTTTTTTCTTTTATTTCACCTATTCCTTTCTTTTTTCTTTAGTGAAAATCAACCGCTTTCAAAATCGGTCTTTGATTATTGGATTTATTGGCCTCATTATCGAAATATTATCCGACACTGCAGAATTAATCATTCAATATTTTGTATTAGAAACAACAATTACGTTAGGTTCATTAAATGAGATGATCGTGATCGCATTCGGACACAGTTTTATCGTTTTAAGCTTTTTTAATATGATGAAACTTTATGAGGCACAATCAAGAGAAAGGCAAATCAGAAAACAAAATGAACACATGCTGATGCTCATTTCCAATTTATATGAGGAAACGATTCATTTAAGAAAAACATTAAAAAATGCAGAGAATATAACAAAGGAATCGTATGATTTGTATCGCGATTTAAAAGAACGGGAAAAACGGGAAAAGCAACCCCATGTTCTTACACAGCAATATAGTCAAAGAGCCTTGCGCATTGCGGGTGAAATGCATGAAGTTAAGAAAGATAATCAACGAATTTTTGCTGGTCTCTCTAAATTGATTTCTAATGAGAGTTTTAAGGATTATATGGAAGCTGCTGAACTTATTCGATTAATTATCCGAATTAATGAAAAATATGCCTTATCACTTGGAAAGGATATTCAATTTGAATACTCTTTAGATGGAAACACCGATTCACATTATCATGTATATACCGTATTATCTCTTTTCAATAATTTAGTCGCTAATGCAGTGGAGGCAATTAAAGAAAAGGGAATCATTAGTTTAAGTTTGAGTGAACTTTGCGATAATGTAGAATTTAAAGTTGCTGATAATGGACCTGGGATCCCTAAAAAATATCAGACCGTTATATTTAAACCTGGATTCACTTCAAAATATGATCATTTCGGGACCCCTTCAACAGGGATTGGACTCTCATATGTTAAAGAAGTTGTGAAAGAACTGGGAGGGGATATCCTATTAGAGAGTAAAATTGACGGCGCTGTTTTTTCTATAAAGTTACCAATCCATAAGTTGATACAGAAAGGATGATTTCATGCGTTTTTTTATAACAGATGATGATTGTGCTATACGTTCGAACTTAAGCCAAATTATAGAGAACGAAGATTTAGGAGAAGTGGTAGAGGAAGCGGAAGATGGCAGTCAATTAGAAGGACATATTTTGAATTTAAAACAAATTGATATTTTATTTATTGATTTATTAATGCCCATCCGGGATGGCATTGAGACACTTCGTCATATAAAAAGTACATTTAATGGAAAAATAATAATGATTTCACAGGTTGAATCAAAAGAGCTGATTGGTGAGGCATACTCACTCGGAATCGATTATTATATTACTAAACCGATTAATCGCATTGAAATATTAACAGTTATCCGAAAGGTCATGGAACGTATTCATTTAGAAAGATCGATCACTAATATCCAAGCCTCTTTAAATAGTGTATTGAATTTTGAACAGCCAAAGGCTGATAAATCAAATAATTTTAATGAAAAAAGCATAAAAGAGGTGGGCGAATTTTTATTATCGGAATTAGGGGTTGTGGGAGAAAATGGGGCAAAGGATTTAATTGAAATGCTTCAGTATTTATTCATGTATGAACGGACATTTACTTTTGAACAGCATTTCCCGACTCTTAAAGATATCTTTGAAGAAATTACAAAAAAAAAGCTCGGAACATCAGCTGGGCAAGTTGATATTAATCGAGAAATGAAAGCTGCCGAACAGCGAATACGCAGAACGATCAACCATTCGTTAAATCATTTTGCTTCGCTCGGTTTAACGGATTTTTCAAATCCAAAGTTTGAAAATTACGCTTCCAAATTTTTTGATTTCACAGTCGTTCGCCAAAAGATGAAAGAACTGCAAAAGGATTCAACGATCGTCCTCACTCCTACCCGGGTAAATACAAAAAAATTCATTCAAGTGTTTTTTTTCGAAGCGAAACGATTGAATCCAGAGGAAATAAATAGATATAGATAAATTCCATGAATAACAATGGAATTTTGTTTGATTCCACAAAAGGAAGTGCTCAAAAAAGCGTAAAATCCCCTGAAAGATTTCAAGGGATTTTAGCAATGAACTCACTTCTTCAACAATAAATACATGAAATAAGGAGCACCGATCAATGCTACCATGATACCTGCAGGAATCCCCTCAGGTTCAACAATATTACGTCCTATCGTATCGGCAAGCAACAATAGCCACCCACCGAGTAAAATGGCAACTGGAATGAATAATTGATTTCGAGGTCCCACCAAAGATTTTGCTATATGGGGGGCCATGAGTCCAATGAATGCAATTCCGCCTGTAACAGAAACGGCAGCCGCAGCCAGTGCGACAGCTGTGATTAGCAATACGATCCGTTCCTTTTCAATCGATACACCCACTCCAATTGCGATTGGTTCACTTAAACCAAGCAGATTCAAACGGTTTGCTTTATATAAAGTGAATGGAATGAGGATGATTAACCATGGAAGAATAGCCCAAATGAAGGGCCAATCCGTACCCCATATATTTCCCGCCAACCATTTTGCAATGAAATCGACTTTTGCCCGTTCCGCTGATGAAATGAGGACAATCATCAAGCCTGAAAGCGCCATTGAAAATCCTACGCCAATCAAAACTAACCGAACAGGTTCAAGGCCAGCCCTTTTCTTAAATGAGAGTATATATATTAAACAGGCCGTCAGTAACGCGCCTATAAAAGCGACAAGTGGGATCATGTAAACAAACGAACCTGTATCAATCGGGAAAAACAAAAAGAAAGCGGCAATGGCAACACCAGCTCCTGAGTTGATTCCGATGATTCCGGGATCGGCTAAATCATTACGTGTGATTCCCTGTAAAATGGCTCCTGACAGTGCAAGGGCCATGCCTGCCAAAAGGGTAATGATAATCCGCGGTAATCGGACGGAAAATAAAATGAATTCCTCTTTAAACGTCCCTTGCCCGAAAAGCGTTGGAATCAGTCGCCCTAAAGAAAGATTCGAATAACCCGAACATGTCCCAATAATGATCGTTATGATTATGAGTGCGAATAATGCACCTAATATCCATCGCTGTTTTTTGATTAAAGCTGACTGGATCATGAAAATGATTTACCTCCTTTACGCACGATTAGGAGGAAGAAAGGTAAACCAATCATCGCAACAACCGCTACCACAGGTGTTTCATATGGAGAATTTAATGTCCGGCCTATCGTATCGGCAAGAAGCATGAAAGTGGCACCTGAAATCGCTGACATAGGCAGGATGAATCGATAATCCGTACCGACGATTGCCCTAACCATATGGGGGACCATTAACCCGATGAATACCATATTCCCAACAAGAGCAACGGCAGCACCAGCTAGGAGAATGATGACTACGAAGAGGACCGCCTTTATTTGTGTTGTCTTTTGACCTAACCCTACCGCCACTTCTTCACTTAGGCTAAGTATTGTGAGCTGTCTAGAAAAGATAAAGGAGATCAGGATGCCTATTACAATAACTGGGACGATTACACGGAGCTGCCCCCATGATGTTCCGATATTCCCGCCTGCAGTCCACATCGAAACATCCTTTGATACCTTGAAATAAATACCGACCCCTTCCGAAACGGCAAATAGGAATGCAGAGACTGCAGCACCAGCCAATACGATCCGTAAAGGAGAAAATCCTCCCTTTTTCATCGCACCTATGCCGAAAACCATGGTAGCCCCCACTGCGGATCCAATAAAACACGCAGTCATGATCCCTAAGTTATTAGCTGAAGGAATAAATGCCAAAGTTAAGGCGAGACCTGCATTGGCACCTGCCGTCAATCCAAGCAACCCTGGATCAGCAAGTGGATTTCTAGTCATTCCCTGCATGATGGCACCAGAAACGGCAAGTGCCGCACCAACAAAGATTGCACACACTTCACGAGGGAACCGGATTTCCCGAATGATGGAAATCTTATCACCAGTAGCATTTGATGTCAGTGCTTGCCAGACATCTTTGACGGTAGCATCTGCCGCACCAAACGCCATTGAAATATAGAACATGCCCATGAATGCAGCAATCCCGATGATCAGTTTATATATAAATGGGATGAAACGTTTATTCTCATTAGTCATCTGTCTCTCATCTCTTTATTTATAGAATGAAAGGAGAGGAATTTGAATCCCTCTCCTCGCTGTATTATTTACCTAGAAAACTTTTGGAAAAGAAGTCTAATTGGTAATCTAATGTTATTGGATCATTGAAGTAAAATTCTTTCGCATTAGCTTCAAATAGTTGATTGTTTTTAACAGCAGGAATGTTTTTATACGTATCTGTTTGTTGGAATGAATTATCCTCATCTTTATTATTACTCAAAATCACATAATCACCGGCATAGTCTGCCAGAACTTCTAAAGATAAAGCAAAGTAACCATCTTTCAAAGCCACTTCTTTTACTTTTTCAGGCATGGCCAATTTCATTTCTTGATAAAGGATTTCCGTTCCACGGCCCCAATTATCGCCAAATACATAGAACTGTTTGTCAAACTTTTCGAATACGGAAACGGTAGTATCTTCACCGATTTTGGCTTTTATGTCTTCACCGGCTGTTTTTGCACGTTTTTTGAAATCATCCACCCAACCCTGGGCTTCTTTTTCTTTATTCAAAAGCTTACCAATTTCTATGTGCTGCGTTAAATAGTCCACTTTTCCGTATGTATACGTAACGGTTGGAGCAATTTCACTTAATTTATCGACATTTTTAATCGTTGATAAACCAATGATTAAATCCGGATTCAACTCAATGATCTTTTCCAGGTTTTCGTCCGTCACTTCTTCGACATTCTTTAGTTCTTTAAAGTTCGGGTTCATTTTAGACCAGGAATCGACCCCTACAAGGTTAACATCCAAAGCCATTACGTTACCTGCGAAAGTAGATAGTACTACAACACGCTTTGGATCTGCAGGAACTTCAACAGGGCCGTTTTCAGATTGGTAAGTGATGGTACCTGATTTTTCCTTTTTGGAAGTGGAGCCTTTTTCTTTTTTGGTCGACTCGTTACCACAAGCACTAATAATTAACACTAACAGCAGTATAAACGGGATCATTATCTTTTTCATTTGATGTCAAATCTCCTTTTAATAAATTGTAGGTGCTGCACATTGGTTTGTTCGTTCGTTGATCTCGTCCGATTACCGCATCAATATGGAATACTTCCTTAAGCACATCATGAGTGATGACTTCTTCACAATCTCCTGCTTTGACTATTTCCCCTTCTTTTAAGGCAATGATAAAGTCGGCAAAGCGAGCAGCTTGGTTTAAATCATGAAGGACCATGACAATCGTACGGCCCTGTTCTACATTCAGCCTCTGTAATAGTTCTAAAACCTCTAGTTGATGCGCCATATCCAAATAGGTGGTCGGCTCATCGAGGAAGATGATTTCCGTTTCCTGGGCAAGGGCCATGGCAATCCAAACACGCTGGCGCTGGCCACCTGAAAGAGCATCCACCGGACGGAACTTAAAGTCTTTCGTGCCGGTCACTTCAAGTGCCCAATCAATCACATCATAGTCCTTTTGGGTCAGACGCCCAAAACCTTTTTGATAGGGAAAGCGACCATATGATACGAGCTCGCCAACTGTCAAACCACTTGCACTCTCGGGTGTCTGCGGAAGTATGGCCATTTTTCTTGCAAGGATCTTAGTGCTTTCTTTTGAGATATTCACCCCATCTAAAATAACCGTACCTGATTGGTTAGGAATGATCCGGGTGATCGCTTTCAAAAGTGTGGATTTCCCACATCCATTTGAACCGATGATCGTTGTGATTTTTTTATCTGGAATTTTCACACTGAGATCTTTTACAATTAAATGTTCACCGTACCCAATATTTAAATTCTCTGTATATAGGCGAACCATTTTTTAACCTCCATTTATTGAAAAATAGGTAAGTAAAGACTCAATTGAAAATGATTATCATTACCACTACTTTAATACTATAATTCTATCTAAATATATTGTCAATAGTTAGTTCATCGGCATATAAGAAGACAACCTTTTAGACCTTTTGCCTGAAAAGTTTTACCAATTGATAAATGAAAACAGTGAAGATCCCGGAAATATTTCCGGGATCTTCACTGTTTGGCTCATGCTCAGGATTTTGAAAGATGTCCCTTAAGTCATCAATCAATGTTTCTTAAATCCTTGCTTTTCCACGTAATCTTTCATGTACAGCCTGCTTTTCTTTCCAAGCATGCCAGCCATTTGCTCGGTCCAGGTGTCTTTTCGTTTACCTTTAGTCCGGCGTTCGTAATAACTGGAAATCGTTTCATTGTACTCTTCAAGTTGTCCGATGAACTCCTGCTTATCCTCCTGATATCCATTTTCATGATAGATATTGGACTTCGGCAAACGGGGCTTTTTATCCGAACGGTTTTTCGGATATCCAACCACTAAAGCGAATAATGGAATAACCCGGTGCGGTATATTCAAAACCTCAGACACTTCCGGGAGATTATTGCGTATCCCGCCGATATAGCAAATGCCAAGTTCCATCGATTCTGCGGCCAATGCTGCATTTTGAGCCGCCAGAGCAGCGTCAATACAGGCAACCATGAATTTCTCCGTACTTTCAATCGATTCAGTCAGATCCATGTTTTCCATTTCGGAAACCATATCCTGACGATATAAATCGGCGCAAAAGACGAATAGATGTCCATTCTTCTCTACATAAGCTTGTGGTCCGGCAAGTTCAGCAAGCTTGGCTTTCTTTTCCGGTTCGGTTATCCCTATGATTGAATACGCTTGAATATAACTTGAAGTCGATGCAGCCTGGGCGCATTCCACAATCGTATTGATTTGCTCCTCAGACAATGGCTTGTCCTCAAAAGAACGAATGGAACGGTGATCTAAAATCTTCTCAATTATTTTATTCAAAGCTCTCACCCCTATTGAATATGTAAAGTGAAAAATCCATCATCGGGGCTGTAATTCCCCCGATGACAGTAAGCCAGTGATGACACTCAACCTTTTGTTTTCAAATCCAATTCACGGTAATTTTGCTGTCTCAATGCTTCATAAATCAAGATGGCAGCCGTGTTCGACAGATTAAGGGAACGTACTTTATCCGTCATTGGAATCCGAAGGCACCGATCCATATTTTCTTGGATCAGCTCTTTCGGGAGGCCCGTCGTTTCACGGCCAAAAATGAAGTATATCTCACTGTCTTGATCACTGTAATCGAAGCTGGAATGCGGCTGCTCGCCGAATTTCGTTAAGTAATAAAATTCACCGCCGGCATTCTTTTCGTAAAACTCTTCTAACGAATCATAATAATGGATCTTTACATTCTCCCAGTAATCGAGCCCAGCCCGTTTGAGCTGTTTGTCATCCGTTGAGAAACCGAGCGGGCGAATGAGATGTAAAGACGTATCCGTCCCTGCACACGTTCTTGCAATATTGCCTGTATTTGCTGGAATCTGTGGTTGATATAAAACTACATGTATTGCCACTTCTTATTCACCTCTAGTTTGAACTTCACCTTAATTATAGCATTAAACAAAAAAGACTAAAAACCAATCACCCTCCATCCAAAATCACAAAGAATTTATAAACGATGTTCGGTGTATATCTAGTCGAATCCTCATACGTCCAATACCGGTGACGGCTATTCATCGTATGGGCATTCACAAGCGGCATCCCATCCTGATCCTTCGCGGTTACAATCAAGTTATGATCAAACCGTCCGTCCCCTTCAAAATCTATACAAAGGATATCACCCAAATTCAATTCCTCTGCCGTCTCCACCTGCTTTGTCCTGATGGCATTCCCGGATTTTAGCAAATGATATAAAGAATGTGCCGTCGTCCAAGTGTAACTCCAGCTTTTTCCTCTTATCCACCAGCCCTTACTTTTGTTTGGCGCCCCCCACATCGGAATTCCTCCCGCATGTAGACATTGTGAAATGAAATTCGTACAATCATCAGTGAATTTATGATACCTTGGATTGAATTCATTCCACCAACGCTCGGCATATTGGACGGCCTTCATCCGCTCATACTTATATGCAAGTCGATTTGCGCCGGGATCACATTTTGGCTGTACCTCTTCCGTTTCAAAGCTGGGAACCAGCTCACATTCATCCACTATATACCCATTTCGAAATCGAGCTTCCCTTTCTTCCATTTCTTCTTCAATATAAAATGAATCCTCCTTTTTCAATAAATATTGCAGGTGCACTTGATAAGTCAGGACTGTATCCATGTCTTCCTTTCTCTTCGAATGAACCTTGCCTGCTGCATTCACCCGAACAATTTCCGCTGCACGGTTCCTCATCAATTCCTTTTTCAGATGTAATTTCCTTTCACTCCGTTCCTGATTATCGGAAGTATAAAACTCCACTCTTTCTTGTAAAAGGCGTTGCAATTGTTCCCTCAAGTTCATGCCCTCCTTCTTACTATCTATGCTAATGTGTATGTTCGAAGGGGATTAAAATGCACCTGACGATTTCCTCCCGCCTTTTTTACGATTTTAAAGGGCAATCCAAACAACCCTCACATTCATAAATTTTAAAGTCACGTGTGAAGCCTTTCCGTATGGATCGATTACAGTATGGCTTTTTTTATCCTGAATTATAATCAAAGTAATATTGGGGAAAATATAAGAATGAATACACGATTATCTAACCTGATTAGACCAGATTGGAGACGGAAATTTTGAGCTTTATTGAAGTGTTAAGTAGGGTAGTCGCTGCTTTTGTGGTTTTACTATTGATGACTCGAATTATGGGAAAAAAGCAAGTAAGTCAGATGACTTACTTTAACTATATTACAGGTATCACTATCGGCGCGGTGGCTGCTTCCATCACAATCGATACAAGTATTGATATGGTTGACGCCTTCGTTAGTTTAATCGGTTGGTCCGTACTCACTATGCTTGTAGGCTTTATTAATTTAAAATCTCCAAAAGCTCGTATAATACTTGACGGCGAACCTACAATTGTAATCAAAGATGGAAAAATCCTAGAGAAAGCGTTGAAAGGGGAAAAATTAAACATGGATGACCTTAACATGCTATTGCGAGAACAAAGCATATTCTCCATGCAAGAGGTAAACTATGCCGTTTTAGAACCAAATGGTCAATTGTCTGTCTTAAAAAAAGTGGATAGCCAGAATGTTTCCAATAAGGATATTACTTATGTGAAACCATCATACATACCTACAGAAATTATTGTGGATGGAAAAATTGTTCCTCATAATTTAAGTAAACTGAGCTTAAACCAAAGCTGGTTGGAAACGCAATTACAGCAGTTTGGTGTATGCCTGCAAGATGTATTTTATGCTGAAATACAAAGTGATGGCACTTTGTATATAGATAAAAGACAAGATGACCAGTTTCCTCCACGTTAAGAGGAAAGGGGGAACTCAAGTCATTTTAAATTTGGACAGTTATGCTTTTAGAGCTAAGGATTTGCTGATTAACAGCCCAATAAGCTCTCCTTTTTAGGTACCCGCAGGTTATATATAAACAAATATTTAACCATAAGGAATAGCGTAGCAACTAGTTATTCAGAATGGCAAGTGTCCGAAAGAAGTGGTCTGCAGCTCACCTTAAGTATGAATTGGTAGATGCCGTAACAAATATACCCGTATAACAACAATCTTATTACGGGGATGTAAGTACTGCTTATAGTCGGTACTGGTTTTATAGTGGTTACAAATTGGGAGCTATCCGGTTAACTTTAGTGGTAATGTCTATAACTAGAAAAAAAAGAAAGAAGCTGTCCCAAAAGTCATTTACGACTTTTGGGACAGCCACTACTTCTTAAATATCATTTTGTTTCCAAGGTAAACTGCAGTCCCTTTTCAATTTCCGCCAGTACCTCTTCATCCGTTTCCTTCATTCGTGCTTCTTCCAGAACGGAAACGGACTGCCCCCGGCCAATTTTCCCAACCGCCCAGGCCGCCGTTCCCCGTATGACGGGCCGCGGATCATCCTTCATGACCTGGATCAGTTCGGGCAATGCAGTTTCGTCTTTGAAGTGGGCCAATGCTAAAATGGCATTTCTTTGGATTGGTTTTTTACCGCGCCAAGAGCCAGATACATGGCCGTATGTCTCCTTGAAGTCCCGATTTGAAATCGTAAGCAGAGGTTTCAGCAGCGGTTTTGCTAACTCGGGGTCAGGTTCCATTTCTTCATGAAAATGAAAATCCATTCCTTTGTTTTTCGGACAAACGGTCTGGCATGTATCACACCCATACAAACGATTGCCTATTTTCGTCCTGAACTCATCCGGCAGGAAACCCTTTGTCTGGGTTAAGAATGCAATACAACGCTTAGAATTTAGCTGGCCACCCTGAACGAGCGCACCTGTCGGGCAAACATCGACACATTTATTGCATGTCCCGCATTGATCTTCCATCGGTTGATCCGGTTCAAATGGCAGGTTGGTAATCATGTCTCCCAAGTATACAAAAGACCCGAATTCCGGAGTGATGATCATACTGTTTTTTGCACTCCAGCCAATTCCTGCACGCTCAGCCACTGCCCTATCTGACAATTCGCCCGTATCTACCATTGACTTCACCACTGCCCCTGGCACTTTATCTTTAATGAAACCCTCAAGTAACTGCAATTTATTACGAAGAACGGTATGATAGTCCGTTCCCCAAGAAGCCCGGCAAAAGATCCCTCGCCGCTCACCTTTTGTGCTTTGCGGAGCATCCTTCAATTTTGATGGATAAGCAAGTGCAATCGAAATGATGGATTGCGGTTTTTCGAATATCAATTCAGGCCTGACCCTTTTTTCTATATCGCCTTCTTCAAACCCTGACTGATAATCCAGTTCCTGTTGACGTATCAGGCGAGCTTTCAATTCGGCAAAAGCCGTGGCCGATGTAAAACCGATTTTATCGATGCCGATCTCTTTACTATATAAAATCACTTCTTGCTTGAATGCATTCATATCCATATTAATCACCTACGTTCATTCAGTATTCCGATCGAAGCTTGTATTCATTTCAAACCATTGCTATCTATGATAAACTAATTGCAATCATTTTTGGAGGTGAAACGCTTGGAAATTACCGTATCAGCTAATCTTAGCAGTAAAATCCCCCAATTCAAAGTTGGGATCATTACATATGAAAACATCGAAGTAGGTCCCTCCCCGCAAATGGTGAAAGGGAGACTTCAACTATTTCAGGAAGCTCTTTTCTTCGACCTTGAAGAAAAGGAATTGACCGACTTTTCCGGCATTAAAGTGTGGCGAGAGACTTTCAAGGCTGCAGGGACCAACCCGTCACGGTATCGCCCCTCCGTTGAAGCCCTGTACCGCCGCGTAAAAAAACAGAATTACTTGACACCCATCCATTCAGCGATAGATTTGAATAACTTCTTCTCCCTATTATATGAAGTTCCGATCGGCATTTATGATGCGGAAAAGGTATCAGGAGACATCTTGATTAAGATTGGCGACGGAACGGATGGTTATGACGGTTTGAACGGCCGCTTGAATTCCATGGAAAATATGATTACATCAGCCGATCATGAGGGCGCATTCGGAAGCCCATACGTTGATTCAGAACGCACGAAAGTCACCGAAGAAACAAAAAAAGCGATCCAAATCATTTATTTACAACCCAATACTCCAATCATAGAAGCACATCAGCTAACAAAATCCTTGATGGACATGTTCCTTGAAATCCACGGTGGTGAAGGGACTTACTCGATTGTAGAAGGCTAATCAAAAATGAACGGAAATAAACCCTTTCCACAATCGGAAGGGGTCTTTTCGTAAACTTTCCAAACCTTTAAAATAAATTATATTCCCATCGATCCATCCCTTCAGCTTTGGATAATAACTTGATATGCGTCCCGGCCCCCGTATGATTTAATGATTCTGATAACCCCATCCACCCGTGAAGTTAAATAACACCCGTCATCATAACCCTAACCGGTTCACTGTTTTTACTAAAACCCCAGAACTGCTGTTTAGGCATTTATCCAAAAATGAACTTATTTTGTTATCCCCTAATGCTGAATAGCTTTGATTAACGCTTTTTATCGGTATAAAATACATGGCAGCTAATATAAAACTCCGGTTTTAATTACGGTATGAATGCCACGAAGTTCGTATTGTCATTTCTCTGATAGAATAAAAATGATATCAGATTAACCTTCAGCTCATTCAACCCCTTCCCGAATTTCCGCCCCCATAAAATTTGGACAATAAAAAAAATCCCACTGTAAACAGTAGAATTCTTGTAATAATATTTAAACGCAAAGCTTCGTTCTCCAGGTAACGAAACCCTACGTTATGAGTATGTATTGGAGCGGGTGAAGGGAATCGAACCCTCATCATCAGCTTGGAAGGCTGAGGTTTTACCACTAAACTACACCCGCATGTCATTGTAGAACTTTGTCGAATTACCAACAAAATTAATTATATAGTTTAATCTAAAAAAATGCAATAGTTCTTTTAAAAAAATTATTAATTAATGTATTGTAACGTTAATATATTCATTCACTCTAGAAAAGATGTTAAAAAGCCCCCTGTTTCAGAGAACTTTTTCATCCTATATAATGATTTAAGACCAAATGACTTCCATTAACCGCGGATAAACCTGCTGTGCCGTTTCAAGCAGCATGATTAACTTCCTGAACGCAAGATCCGGTACGATATCCCCCTCAATGGAGTATGAATACCGAATGGAAATGGTCCCATTTTCTTCATAAAGCTTGGAGTACCTAAAATTAGCATTATATTCATTCAACAGTGTATGAACATCCTGTTTCTTTTCAGGATTCTTCAACTCGGCGACATTAAAGCAAAATAAGTCCGCCACATTTTCATCTTGATTGAATGCAAATACTAAAAGGACCTTCCACCCGTCCTTTAACTTTTGCTCAGCTCTAAAAAAGGTGGTTCCATCTTCATTCAACTCATTCATATAGATTTTCTCACTAGTTAAAAAATCACGAAATTCAGCAACGTTTGACATGGTTCATCACCTTTCTGTTTGTAAGTACATTTTATAATGAAAACTGGCATTTTTACAGACTTTTCTATAACCCTTCCAATTTCACCCTATTAACAGAGGCATGAAACACTCATTAAATGAATTGGAGTCAAATATGAACTCCCTTAATAGATTAATTAGCCGGTTGTTTCTCCGCAAAACTGAAGTGCTTCTTGAAGGTCCAAAATTTCCTGGCGGACTTTTGAGTATCCTTCAATTTCAGGCACTTCTTTATTAGTATGTGATCGACCTTTATCTGCCGCTATCGCCATGGTTTCGAAAACATACAGCAATTGAGCGAGTTCCCGCTCTGAAAGGACTGGCCGTTCATAGGATTTCAAGCTGGCATTTAGATAATAGCCCAACTGTTCTATCGAAAATATAACGGGCCAAAGAGATTCCAGTCTAGCCTTGTTTTTGAATATCTCACCAAGGGATGCATTGTAAACCGTTAATAGATTCACCATATTTGTTTGCATTTTGTTCCTTTCGCTGCTTTCATCAATTGCAAAGTCATTATCTTTTTCAGAGAACGCCATCAATAATAACTGTCCCTGACTTCGAATCGTTTTGGCTGTTAAATGATTGAGAAGACTGGATGCCGAACGACTTCCGAGTAACAGCGACCCAATAAGACCTATCATGCTTCCAACGACGATATCTGTTATTCTTACTGTCGCAAAAAAACTGAAATCATAGATTTGAGTTGAATATTCCGCCATGATTAATGCTGAAGGAGTAAAAAACATCGCCGCTAATCCATAGTTCCGAAAGATGAAAAGCTCTGTAATGAATGTCAAACATAAAATGATCAGAACGATAAGGAACTCGTTATGAACCGCTGCTAGAATTAAACTTGCTAGCAGGAGTCCGATGACCGTCCCGAAAGTCCTTTGGACCGCTCGATGGAATGTGGCGATGATGGTTGAACCCGACATAACGGCCGCACAGGATAAGGGAATCCAGTACGAACGGTTAAAATCGGCGGAATATGCGATGATGGCAGCAATGGTAAGGATTGTTCCATATCGAACGGAAGCCCGGAAGACAATTGAATTCTTATCGAACGCCCCAAGAAAAATTGTTTTTAAAGAAGGCTTTGAGATGGTTGCTGCATGATCGATTTTCTGGACAGGTTCAATCATGATGGCATCCGCATTATAAATCTTCATGAATAACTCTTCCACCTCTTCGGTCATTTGGTCAGGTTGAAGGATCTTTTTTTCATTCTTTGTTTTAGATGCAATGGAACCGGCAAGGGCACGAACGGATTGACCTAATTCTGGCGGCAGTACGATATTTTTGTTCAAGGAAATTTCCAGAGCCTCCAAGAATATGGCATTCGCATGTTCATTCAGTAGGAACAACCGCTTTAACTCATCTCGGCTTCGCCTGTTTGAAAACCCGGCTAATAGTGTATCTTCAGCCTGTTTCATCGCCAATACCGTTCCCTGTCTTGCTTTATTGTATTTCTCGGTTCCCATGGAATCAAAGAATGCCCCCAATTCCCTGTACACCTTTTCCACCGCAAGCGATTCTGGTCCATGAGGGTTGAAAAACCACCCTAACATACAGATTATCCAAGATAGTGCACCACCCATTAAAACGAGGCCCCCACGCAACGGAGCCAGACTTTGATCAACGGGCATACCTGTCGCAAGCGCAAAGCTCAAGACGAAGAATACCGCCGAAGGACCGGTAATCTTTAATGCACCAAATATAAAAAAAACACTTGCCCCGATGATCCCCATCATTATGGCTGTTCCCAATTGGTATGGAGCCAAAAGCGTCCCTAATACAACAGATAAAGCAAGACCCACCATCACAAAGAAAATCTTTATAGTTCTTTGGTGATACGGTTGGTTAAAAACGTATAAATAAGTGAAACCTCCGATCCCTGCCAGTAAACCGTACGCTAAATTCCCGAATAATAAGCCAATGAAAACAGGTAAGGCAGCAGCTATGCCTGCGCTTAGTGCTTTTATCCAAGGAAATGGATTCTTCTTTATTTCAAAAGCCTGTTTAAATGTCGTATGTATCGCATCTGATTTCAGAGATTCGGAAGGTTGCTTATTTTCACTCATTTTCAATTTATCCTTTCATTAATAATTCTATTAACTCTGCAGTGAAAGCTACGGATAAGATGACTTCTAATAATTAATATCCTTCATATGGATAAAAAGATACCACTAAAGGTAAAAGCAAAGTAGATTGGAACAGGTGTGCTAGACTCCTACGGGAAAAGCGCGTCCAGAGGAGACCCCGCAGGCGTAAAGGCACCTGGGGCGGATTGCCTGCGCAAAGTGAGTGCCTGTAGGCAACGTTCAAATTTCCCTAAAGGCTGGGATATCTTATTATGAAAAGGAAAACGGCCTTTCCCCGATTAAATATCGAAAAAAGGCCGTTTTTATTATAAGCTGATTAAAGTCACAACAAAGGACCTTCCTCAGCTTTATTTCCATAATACTTAGAGTTGAGCGAATTCAGGTTCCGCAACTTTTACAAGCTGCTTACCGAGGTTCGTTCCTTTAAACAAACCTAAAAATGCATCAGGTGTGTTTTTGAACCCTTCAATAATCGTTTCTTCATACTTCAGCTTTCCTTCTTGAAGCCACTTACCTAAATCCGTCGCACCCTCTTGGAATCTAGCGGCATAATTTCCAACTGTGAAACCTTTCATAAGTGCACTCGTTTTGATCATCGCCGATTGCAGACGCGGTCCTAGATCTTTCCCTTCTGCATTATACGAGGAAATCGCTCCGCATAATGGAATTCGGGCATTCGCATTCAAAAGTGTGAAAACAGCATCTGTCACCTCGCCGCCCACATTATCGAAATAAACATCGATTCCATCAGGAACAGCATTAGCTAAATCTTTCGCAAAACTATTACTTTTATAATTTACGGCTCCATCAAATCCGAGCTCTTTCGTTAAGTACTCAAGTTTTTCATCTGAACCAGCGATGCCAATAACCTTCGCACCTTTTATCTTAGCAATTTGTCCGACTACTGAACCAACTGCTCCAGCCGCTCCGGAAACAACTACAGTTTCACCTTCTTGAGGTTTACCAATATCAAGCAAACCAAAGTAAGCTGTCAAACCGGTCATTCCAAGAATCCCTAAATGCGTTGTGATCGGAGCCACCTTGGGATCAATCACGCGGATTTCCTTTTCAGTGACAACTGTATATTCTGCCCAGTCAATATTCCCAACAACGACATCCCCTTGTTTGAAAGAATTCGATTTGGACTCAACAACTTCAGCAACAACGCCACCCGTGATGACTTTATTCAATTCAAATGGGGCAATGTATGATTTGGTATCTTGCATTCTGCCACGCATGTATGGATCGACAGATAAATATAGCGTCCGTACTAAAATCTCATTATCTTTTGGTGTGGGAACTTCACTCTCAACAAAGTTAAAATCTTCTTTCGAAGGCATACCTTTTGGACGGTTTGCCAGGGTGATTTTTTGTTGTTTTGTTTGTGTCATCATTCGTTCCTCCTTGATTTTGAATGCGTAATATCGAAAAGAAGCGTATCACTGTTGAAGTTCATAGGTCAAAGAATATGATTGCCTTTTGCTTCCATATCACTCTTTATGTAGCCTTTCTTGAAAGTCCTAAACTTGCTACGACCTATTATGCCCCATGTTTTTCATTCATATAAAGGACATGAGGAAAATGCTTTGTCCTACAATGTTCGTTTTAAGCATAAATAATGTACGTCGACTTCTACACTACACGGTTCGCTTCCTGGAAATTTAACGGCCTTTCCCCGTTTGGATACCGAGAAAAGGCCGCAGCTTGAAATACACTATTTTTATTGATCTGCTTGGCAAATGGTCAAGCTCAGCAGCTACTTTCTTTCTTCTTCTTATTTATATCCCTGATTTAAAACGTCAGCCTGGACAGTTTACACTGCAATCATTGAGGCTATGTTCGCCCTTGAAAAAACTTTGCAAACATATGTGAACTTGATTTAATGGATGGTCTACATCAATTTTGAAATAAACATCGTCGCAATTCCAAAGTAAATAAGTAACGAGAGTATATCATTTAGTGTTGTAATTAATGGACCAGAAGCAACTGCGGGATCGATGTTGAGTTTATATAAGATTAGAGGAATGATGGTCCCAGCTAAGGTCCCAATAATTAGGGTCATGACTAACGAACTTCCAACCACTAATCCCAGAACGGGATTTCCCTGCCAAACATAAGCTATGATGGAAATTAATATTCCACAGGTAATGCCTATTATCAATCCAACTTTCAGTTCCCGTATAATAAGTCTGGTTACGACTCCCTTATCCGTATCACTAGTGATTAGGCCCCTTACAACAACAGCTAAAGATTGGGTACCTGTATTTCCAGTCATCCCTGCGATCATCGGCATAAAGAAAGCAAGTGCAACAACTTTGGACAATGTTTCTTCAAAACTGCTTATAATAGTTCCAGACACTAATCCGATAAATAAAAGTAAAATAAGCCAGGGGAGCCGACGATATGCGGCCACATGGGCCTTCGTGTCAAAATCAATGGCTTTACCGGATGCCGATAGTTTTTCAATATCTTCGTTTGCTTCTTTAATGACAACATCAATAATATCATCAACGGTTACAATTCCTAATAACTCATTATTTTTTTCAACAACAGGGATTGCTAAAAAATCATAACGCTCAATAACACCGGCTACCACTTCTTGATCTTCATAAGCCGATACGGAGATCACTCGGCTGTACATAATATCTTTAATTTTTTCAGATTCATCATTTATTATTAAATCCCGATATGAGACAACACCAACTAATTTTTTATCATTATCAATTACATAAAGATAGTTAATCGTTTCCGAAAACTCCGCAAATATTTTAAGTTTTTCAACTGATTCACGGACCGTATAATGTTGGGGGATCCATACAAAACGGTTTGTCATTATTCGTCCCGCTGTTTCAGGGGGATAATTCATGATATTTTGAACGATTTTAGATTCTTCTTGTTTCATGCCTGAAAGAAGTTCTTCAATTTTCCCAGGGGATAGGTTCTCTAACAATGAAGCTAGGTCATCATTATCCATTAAATCCATTACATGCCCGGATTTCTCTATTCCTAATTTACTAAGAATCTTTAATTGATGTACTTTTTCAAGCTCTTGAATCAGTTCAGCGATTTGTTCTGAATTAAGGAACAGCAAGAAACGTGTATGATGTTTTTCTGGGAGTCCCTCAAAAATCCGAGCAATGTCATATGGATGGAGTTCTTCTAATATTGCTTGAAATTCTTTCTTTTTTCCTTCTTTTAAAACTTTTATGATTTGTAAAGTTATTTGGTCTTCTGTCAAGACTTTTATCATTTTTGCCACTCACTCCTTTTTAGGGGAGCAAAAAAATATTTCCTTAATAAGAGTAAAAAAAATATTATTATTCCCCTTCCAAAATCTTGTGTTTATTCAATTTTCACTAAGTTTCGAGTATATCGTCGCGAATAAGGATCCAAATCCTCACCTCCAGGAAAAAAATAAAAACACCTCCATTACAAATGAAGGCGTCAAAAATACGGTATATATGCGGTACATTGTCTGGATGACAAATAAAACAGTCGTATATGACTGAATGACAAATACATAGCATAAATCCAGTTCCTCCATTCGTAGAGCTTTAGCACTGTGTGGCATAGGACAAAGCCAGCTACATTAAAAACCACCTTATGTCGATGGTTTCTGTTGACCCATTGGCGTCTTTCGACATTTTTGGGCAGTAGCGTATCTCCTACACAGGAGCCTCACCTAACGAGGATATTTAATTTACACATCTACTCTAAAAGAGTTTCTTTTAGAAGTCAATGTTTGTTTTATAAAAAATTCTGATATTGACCTAATATCGCTACCGCTATAATTTTTAAAAAATCCACTTTGAGAACAGCACCGTCCTTAAGCATACCGATTTTAGACACAGCCTCATTAGTCATTAAATCTATTATGTACACTTTTATGGAAAAATAAATACCACCTTAAGGGAAAAAATTGGGAATACATATTAATATATATTTATAATGAAGACGGATAGAAGTGATTCAAATATCAATAATGAAAGAGTGACTGAAACAGAAAACGACAATAAAGTTCTAATAAAGAAAGGGAGTTGCTCAAATGAAAAGACCTTTTACGATTATATGTATCATCGTAAGCGCTTTTGTATTAATGGCAGGTTGCAGAATCAAGGAGGCGGAACAGGTGGATGAGAATTTGAAGGAAGTGAGCTCATTGAAAGATATTGAAGGTAAGTGGGAAGGAGATATAAAGATTCCCAATCAACCCCTTCCAATTATTGTTCATTTCACGAAGGAAGATGGAACTATAAGTATTCCTGTACAAGGATTGAACGAATTCCCCTTAACAAGTGTTAAGTTAAGTAAATCAGATTTATTTTTTGATATGAAAATTCAAAATCAGCAAATAACGTTTGATGGGAAAGTCGATCAGGAAAAGATTTCAGGAACATTTGCTCAGAATGGGCAAGAGTACCCCTTTGAATTGCTTAAGAAATCCAATCAGGAAGTTGCAGAAAAAGAATCAGGTGAAGTTGTGCAGGCCGACTTAAAGAACGGAACAATTAATGGCCTTTTAAAAACACCAAAAAATGAAGGCCCTTTTCCTGTGATGATTATAATTGCGGGTTCTGGTCCAACTGATAAAGATGGGAACACCATTGCAATTCCCGGGAAAAATAATAGTTTGAAAATGTTAGCCGAAAGTCTTGCGGAAAAAGGTATTGCAAGCATAAGGTACGATAAGCGCGGTATAGGGGAAAATATGAAATTAGCAGGAAAAGAAGAGGACCTGAGATTTGAACAATATATTGATGATGCAGCTGCTTGGGTTCAATTTGCTAAGAAGGATCGGCGTTTTTCCAAAGTTGGCATCATCGGCCATAGTGAAGGTTCTTTAATTGGAATGGCAGCTGCAAAGAAAACGGAGACAGACATATTCATTTCATTAGCGGGTGCAGGCGAACCTATAGACCAAGTACTTGTTAAACAGCTTGAAGAGCAGTTGACATCGGCGTTATTAACGGAATCCAAGGATATTCTGACAAATCTAAAACAAGGTAAACAAGTCGAGTCTGTCAATGCAGACTTGTATAGTGTATTCCGTCCTTCTGTTCAACCCTACATGATTTCTTGGATTCATTATAATCCGATAGAATTAGTAAAAGAACTAAAAATCCCTGTTCTAATCGTAAACGGGAATAGAGATATCCAAGTGGCGCCCAATAATGCAAAAGCTTTGCACAAGGAAAAAGGCGATTCTGAATTACTTATAATCGAAAAGATGAATCATGTATTGAAAGAAGCCCCTGCAGATCGAGAAGGAAATCTAGCAACCTATACAAATCCTGAACTACCGTTATCACCTGGATTGGTGAATGGAATTCTTGAATTTTTAAACAAACATGACATCACCAGTAATGATGATCCATTAAATTGATATTTGAGAATTGGGTCTCCCGGGGGTTGCAAAAATGTATCAAAGATCAATATTAGGGTAAATACTGAAAGTCCCTAGCTAAGATAAAAAATACAAAGCTTCAGCAAGGGTATTCTTTATTGCATTACCCTGTCAATAATTTGATAATGATAAATTGTATTTTTTAAATAGGAACAGGGAGCCAAATTTATTGGCTCCCTCCTGACTGTAGACAAACTCGATGAAAATCGAGTTTGTCTACAGTTTTTTTGAGGGTTTTAAAAATTCGAACGTTGATTGGAACGTAGGGCACTCGCTTTCCGCGGGCGGTCCGCCCTCGGCGCCTTTGCGCCTGTGGGGTCTCCCTTGGACGCGCTTTTCCCGCAGGAGTCTCGCACACCCGCTCCAATCAACTTTGTTTTAACAATTAGATATAACCGCTTTTGCCTACAGTCTTTTTTGTTTTAAAATAGGAATATTAAAACTTGAGGTGATGACGATGCTTTCGAAACATAATTCTGTTCAGCGAGATCAACTTGAAATGATTACTTTGGATCAACTGGTGCCAGCGAACCATTTGGTTCGTAAAATTGAGGCGGCCATTGACTTCACTTTCATTTATGACTTGGTGAAAGTTATGTATTCAGAGATAGGGCGCCCAAGTATTGATCCAGTTATTTTAGTTAAATTGACACTGACTCAATAAACCTTCGGTATTCGTTCGATGTGTAAAACAATTGAAGAAGTTGAAAAGAATATGGCTTACCGTTGGTTAGGTTTTACATCTTGATGATGACGCAGGTGATCTGCTTCTTCCATATTTTCTTGCCAGATATGGCGCGTCACCACTTTTTGATGGTCTTTGCTTTCTGTACACTGTGATAAAAATGAACATGTCTTACAAATGTGTTTGGGAGATTTGTACTCACGATATCCCTCTTTATTTGTTGTTGAGTACTTTAAAATCTCGCCCTGGGCAAAGGTAACAGTCAAAATGTTCATCGTAAACATACTCATGTTTGCGGAAGAATCCTTCTTTTGTTCGTGGCCGTGTATAGGGTAAAGCCGGTGTGATTTCTTGTCAAAGAGGTAGCTTGTAATGGCTGGTGTTTTATAAGCTGCATCTGCGGCAACGGCTTCAGGCTATGCGAAACGCAAGGAAACGATTGAGCGTGTATTCGCAGATGCAAAAGAAAAGCATGGTATGCGTTGGACTACTTTAAGGGGACTTAAAAAATTGTCGATGCAAGCGGTGCTTACTTCCGCTGCCATGAATGTAAAGAAAATGGTCAATTGGACATGGCAAGGTCCAAAAATGGCCTAACATAGTGGGCTCGTAAGACCCAAGCTCTTAATCTTGAGCAAAATTCCAAGAATATCAAAAGGGGTTCGGAATTAATACATTCCGAACCCCTTTTGTCAACAAACTGCAGGGAGCCAAATTTATTGGCTCTCTCAGTTTGGAGTTTATTCCCTATAAGAGAGGATATCCCCTTGCCCATCTTTCTATTTGTTTTGATGGGTACACTATATAATGTAATTATACTTCAATAAAAGAGGGAAGTATTGGCGTATAACGAAGAGGCGCCGCCAGAGTGTACGAATAGAATGTTATCATCCGGCTTAAATGTGCCTTTTTTTACTAAATCAATGAGTCCCGCTGCCGCTTTACCCGTATAAACCGGATCCAGTAAAATCCCTTCTGTTCTGGCCATGAGCTTGACAGCTTCCACCATTTCAGGCGTAGGTAAAGCATAACCAGGTCCGACATACTCATCAAAACACACAACAGCCTCACGAGAGATTGAATTCGGAACGCCGATGTGTGCTGAAGTTTCTTTAACAAGCTGAAAAACTTTCTCTTCTTGTTCGGCTTTTCCTCTGCTTACGTTTATTCCGATTACCGGTATTTTACTTTGATTTCCATAAAGTCCAGTCACCAAACCTGCATGCATTCCCCCGCTGCCGCTTACACAAACGACAGCATTCACATTGACTCCTTGATCAAAGGACTGTGTCAAAATCTCCTGAGCGCAAGCAACATATCCCGTTGCACCAATGGTATTCGATCCCCCTACCGGAATTATATAAGGTTTATATCCCTCTTCCGTTACCTCTTTAGCTACTTTCTGCATTTCTTTCATCAAGTCTGTTCCATTAGGTACAACCTTGATTTGTTCAGCGCCCAATAAATGATACAGAAAATAGTTACCGTTAAAATCCGGCTCTGGACTTTCTGAAAGGCCCTCTTCCAACACAAGGATGCAATTCATTTTCTCTTTAACGGCAGCGGCTAGTGTTAAGCGGCAATGATTTGATTGAATGCCCCCACATGTAATTAACGTATCCGCACCTTTTTCCATTGCATCGGCTACAAGGAACTCTAGTTTTCTTGTTTTATTTCCACCAGCCGTCAGCCCAAGTAAATCATCTCGTTTAAGATAAATGGATGGGCCCCCAAGCACTTCAGAAAAATGATGTAATTTCTCCATGGGTGTATTTGTTGGTGTATATCGACGTCTCGGGAATTGCGCTAAATTCATATTAATTCTCCTCCTGTATTCTCTGTCTAGGACTACCCTATGTAAAGTAAAGAAAAGAGAATATCAATTTGACGTTCTCTTTTCAATTATTATTATTATTATTATTAGATTATAGCAATTGCTTCGATTTCAATCAAAGCATCTTTAGGTAAACGAGCAACTTCAATCGCACTTCTAGCAGGATAATCATCCAAAAAAAATTCTCCATATACATGATTCATTGCAGCAAAGTGACTCATATCGCTTAAAAAAACCGTTGTTTTTATTACCTGCTGTAAGTTTGCTCCCGCCGCTTCTATAACTTTCTTAAGATTCTCCAATGACACCCTTGTTTGCTCCTCAATATTATCAGGCATTTCTCCAGTTTCAGGATGAATGGGAAGCTGCCCTGAAGTATACACTACATTTCCTACTTTAATACCTTGTGAATAAGGACCGATAGCCTTTGGGGCTTCATTGGTTATGATTGTTTCTTTTAACATATAAACCACCTCTTTTTTTTTTGCAATCCTATTAAAAAACTGAATTGAATTTAATTCTCCTTTGAATAAAACACTTACATTCACACAAGCCTTCCCTCTTATTCTTTGCGCTCAAAATCACACTCCATCAGAGGAACTATTTTTGTTTTCTTAATGATTTTATAACCAAGCCAGAGAAGCAAGAAAATAGGAAGACCTATATACGTCGCTATAATTTCTGCCCAGCTAATTTGATCTCCGTAAAAAAAAGTCTGCCCAAAAATGAAAACCACAAAAAATAATAGCGTGATGACCGGGCCCAGCGGGTACCATTTGGCTTTAAACGGCAATTCATTTAGATCTCTGCCTTGGGCTACATAGGCTTTACGGAAGCGGTAATGACTAACGGCAATCCCGAACCATTTGATAAATCCGGTAAGGGCTGAAGCATTTATCAACCAAATGAAAACTGAACCATTACCAAAAAGGGAAGCCAAAAAAGAGGCAAGTCCTATAAAAGCAGTTGTACAAAGGGCCCACATGGGAATTCCCTTCCTGTTAAGCCGTGCAAAGATTCGTGGTGCCTTTCCTTCTTTCGCCAGTGCCCATAGCATACGTGAAGAAGCATACATTGCTGAATTTGCTGCTGATAAAACAGATGTAAGCAGTACGGCATTCATGACGGAAGCGGCTAATGCCAACCCAGCTCTTTGAAGAACAAGCGTGAAAGGGCTGATAGATACATTTTGAACACCCGATTTAAGCAGGTTTGGATCCGTATAAGGAATAATTAAACCGATAACAAAAATCGTCAACACATAGAAAATAAGGATTCGCCAGAAGATTGACCGAATCGCTTTCGGTACGTTTTTCGATGGATTTTCGGTTTCACCGGCTGCCGTCGCAATCACCTCAGTTCCCTGGAACGCAAAGCCCGCGATGAGCACTACACTAAAGATAGATACAAGCCCGCCATGGAAAGGAGCATCTCCTTGTGTAAAGTTACTGAACCCGACCGCATGTCCTCCCATAATTCCAAAAATCATGGCAACCCCAATAACGAGAAATACGATGATCGAGATGACCTTAATGCCTGCAAACCAGTATTCACTTTCCCCATATGCCTTGACTGATAAAACATTTAAGATTAGCAACAAACCCAGAAATAGTGCACTCCACAAGATAGAAGGTGAGTCCGGAAACCAATACTTCATAATAAGAGTAGAGGCCACCAAATCTGCAGGAACCGTTATCGCGGTTGTATACCAATAGTTCCAACCTAATGCAAAGCCTAATGCAGGATCAATGTACTTTGAGGCATAGATGTCAAAGGCCCCCGGGAGCGGTAAGAAGGCCGATAGCTCTCCTAAACTATTCATAACAAAATAGACCATGATCCCTACCAGAATGTATGCAGTAAGCGCTCCCCCCGGCCCCGCAGTGCTAATCGTCGATCCGCTGGATACAAACAATCCAGTTCCGATAGCGCCACCTATAGCCATCATCGTTAAATGTCTGGATTGCAGCTTCCTTTGTAATGATCCTTTTGAATTTCGCTCTTCTAGGGTGTTACTTATCTCTGCTTCTAATTTCCCCATAGTGTATCCCCCTTTTTACTCATCGTTCAAATACAATTTGTATGCAAGGTTCATCTGGCTGTTATTTCAATAAATCTCTTCATCATTCATTTACAGAACTTTCAGTTATTTTATAAAATATCTCTATACCTTCAGCTTTTATCCTCACCCTTCTAAAAAGGCGAGAAAATGATATGCACTCTCCCGCTTTTATTTTAAGAAACTTTAATTGAGAAAAATAGATATTTTCTATGAAGTTAACATAATTTATATTTTTCCAACTTGCGATAAAGAGTAGAGAGGCTAATCTGTAGTTCCCGGGCAATTTGTTCCTTATCATGCCGATATTTTTCAGCCAGGAAATAGCTCTGGATTACGTCTTTTTCATATTCAGAAATCATTTGTTCTAAACTTAACCCTCTACACTCTACAGAAAGAGGATCCTGTTGAAACAGATAGTCAGGTAAATCATGGAAGGAGACGATATCTGATTCAGCCATATTTGCCATATATTCTACGGCGTTTTCCAACTGCCGTATATTCCCCGGCCAATCATAGCTTATAAGCCATCGTTCCAGCATGGGATCAAATCTCAATGGGTGTCTTTGCATGATCTTACAATGTTTATGCATGAAATGTTCAAGATACAAAGCGATATCATCACGCCGCTCTCTTAAAGGTTTGGTATGGAGAGGGATGACATTGAGACGATAATATAAATCCTCGCGAAAAGTGCCATTCCGCACCATTTCCTCCAGGTTTTGGTGAGTGGCTGCAATCACCCGTACATTAATCTGGATTGCTTTTTTTCCACCGATTCTTTCAATCTCTCTTTCTTGTAAAAACCGTAATAACTTTGGCTGCAAGAAAATCGGCATATCGCCAATTTCATCAAGAAAAATGGTCCCGTTATGTGCTAATTCGAATTTCCCCAGTTTCCCATTCCGCTTTGACCCGGTAAATGAGCCACCCTCATAACCAAACAACTCACTTTCCAACAAGCTCTCAGGAATGGCAGCGCAATTAACTGCCACAAATGAATGCATCCGCCGCTTGCTTTCAAAATGAATCGCTTTGGCAATTAATTCTTTCCCCGTTCCGCTATCTCCCCTGATCAAAACAGTGGAAGGGCTGTTTATAATCCTTTTAGCTTTCTTAATAACATCTTTAAGCCCGGAATCTTTTCCAAGAATGTTTTCAAAAGTAAAAACCTTCGGGGGAATCGGAATCTCTTCTTGAATTTTGCAACCCGGTTCCTTCTCAGGGTCCAGCATTGCTAATTTATTGACCAACAATGTACTAACATAGCGTAAAAACTGTATAAGATTCTCTGATTCTATAATCATTTTCTCCTTTTGTTCATGGGAAAAACCAATCATGCCGATGACGCCAACTGGTTTGTCTTGCTTTACAATAGGAAAACCGATGGTGGCGAGTTCTTTGCATTGATTCACGAATTTACAACTCCTGCACTGCGACTCATCTCTTTTCACGTCGTAAACCACTCCAGGCTCCCCTGTTTCCAATATCATTCTGAAAAAGGAGCCTTCCGGAGCGGTTTTGCCAATGAGATCTTTATAGTAGCCAGTTCCGCTAATGCGAACGCCCTTTTCATCAAGCACGGTTATATCCAGACCAAGGATTCCTGCTGTGTTCTCAGCGTAATCTTGAATAAACTGCTGTATGCCGATAAAGCCTGCCATATTATCCTCCTCTGCTATAACGTTATATGCAATAATAAAATAATTTTATTATTGCATAAATTCTACGCTTTACACAAAGAGGAGATAGCTTTTTCTATGCCATCCAAAGCATTTTTCAACATCGAACGCGGACAAGCAATATTGAGCCGCATGAACCCTTCACCTTCCATACCGAAAATGAGCCCTTCATTCATTGCAACCCTTGCTTTGCGTAACATAAATTCATCCAATTCTTTAACTGAAAAACCCAGTTCCCGGCAATCCAGCCATACAAGGTATGTGCCTTCCGGCTGGATGACTTTAATTTGCGGGATGCTTTTGCTGAAGTAATTCAGAGTGAATTCCAAATTCCCCTGCAAATATTCAAGGAGCTGATCCAGCCATTCTTCTCCGTGTCGGTAAGCAGCCTCTAACGCAACAACGCCAAATATGTTCGGCGAACCAATGGATAATGTATTAAGTTCTCGATCATACCTATCGCGCAGTTGTTGATTTGGAATAATGATACTTGACGTCTGTACACCCATCAGGTTAAAAGTTTTGCTTGGCGCAATGCAGGTAAGAGAATGATTTGCAAACTCTTCTGATATAGAGGCAAAAGGAATGTGAGTATGTGTCTTATAAACAAAGTCACAATGAATTTCATCTGCCACAACGAGAATGTTATGCTTCATGCAAATCTGTCCCAATCTTGTCAATTCTTCTTTGCTCCATACCCTTCCAATCGGGTTATGAGGACTACACAAAATCAACATTTTTACCGTTGAATCCATCTTTGCCTCTAGGTCTGCGAAATCTATGGAATAATGTCCATTTTCAAGCTTAAGCGGGTTGTTTACAATTTCACGGCCGTTCGCTTGAATCACACGGGCAAAATGATGGTATACAGGAGGTTGGATAATTATTTTGTCCCCTTTCTGAGTGAAGGACTGAATCGCCAACGATAGGGCTGGAATCACACCTGGGCTGTGGGTAATCCATTCTTTCTCAATGGACCATCGATGTCTTCGTTTTAGCCAACTTACAATCGATTCCATATAAGAGTCCGGTCTAAGTGTGTAGCCATATACACCGTGCTCCACACGCTGTTTTAATGCTTCGATGATAGGTTGTGGAGACTGAAAATCCATATCGGCCACCCACATCGGTATAACATCCTTTACCCCAAATTGACTTTCAAGTTTATCCCATTTTTCACAATCAGTGTTCAGTCGACGGATTTCTTGGTCGAAATTGTATTTCATCGAGTATCTCTCCTTCTCATGTTCGCTTGTGTACCTTGCCTCTTTATATATGCAATTGCCATGCCAACCCATTTCTTCTATAAAATCTCCTTATACCGCGGTGATTATTTAAAAAATTTTCCATTCTAAGCATTGGCACATTTGCAACTATGGTAAGTATTTTCGCATGTATGATAAAATTCAAAGAATTCATTTAGCATCTCTGGCAGGGCGCAACTTCTGCTGTTTTCTCCATTCCTCATATCCGCCTACAAGGCTTTGTACTTCTTTAAAACCATGAACTTGTAGAAGGCTTGCAGCGATGGCCGATCTTCCGCCGGTTTTGCAATAAACCAAAATTGGTTTATCATTCGGAATTTTGTGTGCCTGTTCTTGTAAATGACCAAGCATCACATGCTTCGCCTGCGGAATATGGCCTTCCTCCCATTCGCCCATGCTTCGGACATCAAGCACATATATATGGTCTGTTTGAATAGCACCATCTAACTTGTCCATTGTCACTTCTTCATACTTCATTACACGCGAATCAATTTCTCCTGCCATCTCATCGATATATGGGTCCATTGTTGCAACGACGTGATCCAATCCAATGGACTGGAGATCATTCACAATAATTTCCACAACATCATTGCTTGCGAGAAGATATAAAGGTCGGTCATAGTCCAACAGCCATCCCGCCCAGGTTATAAATGATTTGTTATAAGGGATATTAATTACACCTTGTATATGCTTTTTGGCAAATTCACTGGCCGGACGTGTATCAATGACAATTCCCTGTTTCGCCCATTCCTGTACAATATCTATTGAAACCTCCATACGAAGTGGTGCTGCTATACTTCGAATTTGCTGCGGACCCTCTTTATTCAACCGCTTCATCATTGAAAAATAAGAGGGTGCCTCCGGCTGTCCAGCCAACAGCGCTTCTATAAAGAGCTCCTCATTATCATATTGCAGTGCCCAATTTGTCCGTTTTTCATATCCGATGGTTGATGATGGGATTGCTCCTAGCGCTTTTCCACAGGCACTGCCCGCACCATGCCCTGGCCATACTTGCAGATAGTCAGGAAGATTTTTAAACTGCTGCAGAGACCGATACATCTTGCGTGCCATTTTTTCCGAGGACCCGTGCACCCCTGCGGCTTTTTCTAATAAATCGGGACGCCCCACATCACCGACAAATACAAAATCACCAGTAAATATCCCGAGTGGATCCTTGGTAACTGTACCCCCATCTGTTATAAGCAGTGATATATGTTCAGGTGTGTGTCCTGGTGAATGAATCACCTCAAAATGGATATTTCCAATCGTAAATACATCTCCATTTTTTAGAAAGCGGTGTTCATACCCAGTTACGTACTCATATTTCCAGTCCGGCCCTCCCTCATCAGATAAGTACAATGTTGCCCCAAGCCTTGAAGCCAGCTCCTGTGAACCAGACAAAAAATCGGCATGGATGTGTGTTTCCGTTACACCCACGATCCTCACACCATTTGCTCTTGCCATTTTTATGTAAGGTTCTACATTACGTGACGGATCAACAATGATCGCTTCGCCAGTAGCTTGGCATCCCACAAGGTATGAAGCCTGGGCCAGTTTCTCATCATAAAAATATTTGAGCAGCATAAATCTTCCTCCTTTTTTTATGGATATCAGAAATGCTATTACATCATACCTTTAAGCATCCCATTCCAATACATAACGGGAAGCAAGTTTTTCTTCAATACATACATACTGAACCTCTCACGGGATTGATCGATTGGAAAGGTTTCTTGAGGCTGTAAATCATAATTGAATTCAGCCAGTATAAGCCGCCCGTATCCAGTAACAAGTGGACATGATGTATAGCCGTCATATTTATGAACCATTTGTTTGGCACGCATTCGATGAAGTAAATTTTGCACAAGCACTGGTGCTTGTTTGCGAATAGCAGCCCCTGTTTTTGACGTAGGCAGGTTTGTACAATCCCCTATGCCGAATATATTGTCAAAGTGTTCATGCTGCAGCGTATATTTGTCCACAGCCAGCCAGCCATTACTAGCAGCAAGGGAACTATTCTTGATGAAATCCGGGGCGCTCATCGGCGGTACCACATGAATCATGTCATATTGCATATTCACGCGCTCTTTTGTATTTAGATTTTCAAATGTCGCTCGTTTTTTATCACCATCAATTTCAATGAGATGATGCATAAAATATGTTGCGATTTCTTTTCGTTCAATTATTTTGTTTAGTGCCTGTTCATATTTTTTTACATTGAATATGGATGGGCTGCCTGAAACAAAAATAACCGAAGATTGCTGGCGAACTCCTGATTTTCTGAAATATTCTTCCGCCAAATACATAATTTTTTGAGGAGCACCACCGCATTTTACCGGAGTGTTCGGATTGGTAAAGATGGAAGTCCCGCCCTTGAAGTTTCGGATCGCCTCCCAAGTGCTATCAACATAATCATAAGAGTAATTACTACATACCCCATTCTTTCCAATACTCTCTTTTAACCCCTTGATTTCATGCCAGTTAATTTGAATCCCCGCAGCGACAACTAAATATTCGTAGTGCAGTTTGTTTCCTGATGCTGTTAAAACAACGTTTTCATCTGGCTGAAATGTGGTAACCGCATCCTGTACCCATACGGCTCCTTTCGGAATAACAGATGCCTCCTCCCTTTGTGTCACAGCTTTGTCAGCTTCGCCAGCTCCTACAAGCGTCCATAAAGGTTGATAATAATGTTTCGTCGCAGGGTCAATGATGGCAATGTTTCCGCTCAGAGTGCGTGATTCACGGAGGAGACGTGCCGCGACCGTAATTCCGGCACTGCCGCCTCCTACAATCAAAATTTTATAATGTGTCTCATTCTTCATCTTTACCATTCTTAATCACCTCATATCAATTTTATAAAGCAGCTCATCAATTTAACGCTTCAGATTGGAAGCGGCACCGAAATCTTTTTCGATGGGCGTCCGCCCAATTAAATGACTTTTCCACTTTCCACTACGATTTGATTGAGAAACTGTTCAACCTCCTCCTGGCTTTTTCCGAGTTTACTTACAAAGCGATTAAGTTCCCTCCCTTCTTGAAAAGCAATAAAGCTTGGGATTCCATACACATCTAGCTTCTCTAATAATTCCGGAAAATGGTCTCGATTTACTGCGATCATATCTATTTTTTCTTTATACGCTTCTTCTACAATTGGCATGAATAAATTGGTATTCTGACAGTCTGGGCACCATTCAACATAAAATTTGGCAACAACTGGTTTTGTTGATAAAATCGCCTCATCAAACTCTTGCTTTGTTTTTATCTCTTTCATAATTACAATCCTCCCTATATTTTGTTCTCAATGCTATACTGATTGTCTTCATTACTTGAACGCTCTTGCTTCAAGATATCTTTTGCAATCCAGAACATACATACATCCACTTCCTGCAGCAAACTTTCCAATAAAGCTTTAGTAATTGGCGATTCATCACTCCCTACTTTCTCTATTTACTCATCATTTATATCAAGCAAAAACCATGCCAACTAATTTTCTCCTGTAAAACCGCTTTGTTTGTACACTTCACTCTTTGGAAATTCCCATTTTTGCTATCATTTATATTAAAAAACCTTTATCATCAGGCTTAAAGCGTTCCTATGACTAGGAAGGCATTTTGCATCTGTGATAAACTCTTCGAACCAATTATTAAAGTGATTACTAACATTTAAAGCTAATAAGTATTTTCCTTAAGTTTCGTATAACTAAATTGACTAGCCTTTCCCTTTATTGCATAAGATAAAGAGCTGATTTCACAGCCCTTTCATGAACCATTCCATCTGTTGATCACCCCGGCTCAGCCTTCCTGCTTAACAAATATTCTTCAATTTCCTGCTTGCTTTTTAAAATAACCATTATCTTTTCAGGCTCACTTCTTTGAAGATCTGCAAGTCTTTTTTTCATTTTTTTCTTACGTGGAAAGTAAGTGGTCATTATAAACTTAACAAACTGCCAGTCCAATTTTTCATAACAGCCCTCACCCATATCAGGTCTTGTTTTCCCTATATAAGACAGCCAACGTTTTACAACACGGTAAAGGCAAACACGGAGAGGGAGTTCCAAATAAATAATCGTATCGGCATGCTCAAAACGTAAGTCAAAAGAATTACTATAATTACCATCCATTATCCACTTGCCATCACTCAATACTTTCTTCTGAGCAGAAATAAAATCCTCTAAAGGAGCTTCCACCCAGCCAGGCCTCCAGTAGAATGTATCCAAATTATGTACATCAATATTTAAATTTTCTCCTAGTCTTCTTGCAAAAGTAGATTTTCCGACGCCCGCGGATACTCCTATAACCATAATACGTTCCATTGATATACCAGCTTTCTGCTTTAGGTATTGGGAATGATTTGTTGTTTCATCATTCTTTCTTCCCTTTAGCTCCATAAGGAAAAGGCGACCCTTCATAATGAAGAATCGCATCAATAAATTGAAAGAAAAAAATGATTGGTTATTTGTACACTGACATTAAAAAAAGGCTATGTTTTTTCTCAATTAAATAAGTTGCCCTAAATGTTTCTTTGCCTCGTAATCAACAAGTTTTTCTTCATGCTTAATTCGTGCCAGATAATCCGGGTTGGCGATAAGCGGACGTCCAATCGCCGCAACGTCAATTGTGCCCTTTTCCAGTGCGGCTTCTGCTGTTTCAGGATCAAGCCCTCCCACACCAACTATAATTCCATCCCAGTGACTGCGTACCAATTCATGCATGGTCAGTCCCCTTGCAATCGGTTTGGTAAATTCCATCGTGGACGGGTGAATCATTTTGACTCCTGTTTCATTAAACGCTTCAATAAATGTTTGGATCGCTGTTTCAGGGTCTTCCCACATGTAAGACGGCTGGTCAATTTTCAAAGCCGAGAAACGAATAAGGGTACGTTCCACTCCAACCGTATCAATAACAGCTTTTAGCACTTCCTTCATAAATGTCAGACGCTGTTTTAAATCACCGCCGTATCGATCCGCCCTTTTATTGGAAGTGTCAGAATTGAACTGGTCTATTAAGTAGCCATGTGCACCATGAATTTCAACGCCGTCAAAGCCAGCATCCATCGCATTCTTTGCAGCTTGTTTATATTGGTTCACTACTTCTGCAATATCCGTCTCTGTCATTTCTTCAGGAATATCAAAAGGTTTTCCGAATCTTGAAACCTTTCCTTCAGCAGCGATAGGAGAAGGGGCCTGCGGAGGTCCTCCTGCAATTTCATGATGGCTTGCACGGCCAACATGCCAGATTTGCGCAATGATCGTTCCGCCTTCAGCGTGTACAGCTTCCGTTACTTTTTTCCACCCATTTATTTGCTCTTGAGTATAAATCCCGGGCACCCCAGGATTACCCTTTGCTCTTGGTGAAATCACGACACCTTCTGTAATGATAAGCCCGATTCCATCTTGAGCCCGTTTTCGGTAGTATTCTACGGTCAGGTCATTCACAACACCAGTTTCGTTATTGGCAAACGACCGTGTCATAGGAGCCATTGCCGTTCTTGTTTTTAAGTTCCATGCACCTATTGTTACAGGTTCCAACAGTTTAGTTATTTTTTTCATTTGAATTCCTCCTGTTAACCACTTTACCTGAGCTAACTTTTAGTAACTATTATTGTGTAAGATTATCCGATAAGTGGTTGATTTTCAAATAATTAACTCTGAATTTAATACCATTTGATAAAAAATGGTATTAAAGACCAATAAAAAAGCACTTATTCATTACCAATAAGTGGATGGTTCTAAATTGCTTTTTTCCAAACAAAAAAGCCAGTCAGAGAAAACCTTTTCCCTACTGGCTAATGGATCTTTTTTCATTACCTTTTTAGTCACGTGCTGTTCTGATAAAAAACGATATGATCAAACCAATGATTGCAAGGACTAGACCGAAAATGAAGGCATCTTGAACGCCTGCAGTCAATGAACCGCTAATGGCTGATGGATCGAACGGATCTTCTGCATTTGCCATATAATTTTTTTGGGATGCTGACATGATGGTAATGGCAACGGTTGTCCCGATAGCTCCCGATACTTGTTGCAATGTATTCATAAGAGCCGTTCCATCCGGATAAAGATTTTTCGGCAGTTGATTCAGCCCATTTGTCTGGGCGGGCATCATGACCATCGAAACACCAATCATAAGGAGAGTATGCATGATGATTACCATAATGATAGCTGTTTCAGTCGTTACGTTCGTCAAAGTCCATAACATGGCAATCATGATAATAAAGCCTGGAATCACTAGTCCTCTTGGTCCGAACTTATCAAATATGCGTCCAGTAACCGGAGACATGATACCATTAAGCACTCCACCCGGTAAAAGTACCAGACCAGCTGAAAACGCAGCTAATGCCAGCCCGGTTTGCAGGTATAGCGGTAAGAGGATCATGGATGACATGATGATCATGAAGGTGATGAAGACGGTTATTAACCCTAAAGTGAACATGGGATATTTAAAAACGCGCAAGTCAATCATCGGTTTATCCATATTGAATTGTCTTACAGCAAACAGGAATAGCGCTATAAGGCCGACAATGAGCGAGGATAGAACTATCGCATTACTCCATCCATGTTCCCCAACAATACTAAAGCCATAAACAATTCCTCCAAAACCAATGGTCGATAAAATAATGGATGGTACATCGATTTTAGGTTTGGTGATTGTTGAAACGTTTTGCATATACTTGAGACCGAATAGTAAAGCAATCACAAAGAATGGCAACGACACCCAAAAAATGTAATTCCATTTCAAATTTTCAATAATCAAACCTGAAACTGTCGGTCCGATGGCTGGGGCAAACATGATCACCAGTCCCATCAATCCCATCGTCGCTCCCCTTTTATGGATCGGGAAAATCAATAAAATGGTATTGAACATGAGAGGCAATAAAAGACCTGTTCCGATTGCCTGGATGACACGAGCTAGCATCAAGATGCCGAACCCAGGTGCAATTGCTGCAATGAGCGTCCCAATGATGGAGAACACCATTGATGCAATGAATAATTGACGGGTATTGAACCACTGAATCAGGAGTCCCGAAACGGGAACCAAAATCCCCAATGTTAATAAATAACCCGTTGTCAGCCATTGCACGGTGGAAGGACTGACATTGAATTCCTGGATTAAATCCCCCAGGGCCATGTTTAAAGCCGTCTCACTGAATTACCCAATGAACCCTGCAATTAAAAATGCAATTAAAATGGGGGTAGTTCTAATGACTTGGTTTTGTTGCTGTGTTGCATCTATAGACATAAAATGATTCCTCCAATTACTGACTGTTCGATGTAAGCATAAAATAATTTTTCCGTATGACTTATTTATTTATCAACAATAATGGTATCTGTTCCGCAATAGCTTGGAGAGGTTTCCCGTTTTTCGCCGTTAAGGATAAAAGGATACCACCCTCAATTAAAGCATTAATTACGATACTCAATTCCTTTGCCCGTTTCTCACTGAATTTCGCCTCGAGTAATTTCTTCACATATATGGATTGCCAATCTTCTATCGCTTCTTGACAGGCCGTTCTTATCGGCTCACTCGTCGTATACGTTTCCGCCGCTATCGTCCCGATTGGCAGTCCTAAAAGATTTTCACTTTCACCAAAAACCTCGGATAATTGAAAAATATGAGCCTGAATCGCTTTAATAGGGTCTTCGATTTCATCAAATCCCCGTTGAATTTCATCTATCACGAATTCTTTTGTATGAATAATCGCCTCTATCGCCAATTCTTCTTTGCCTTTCGGAAAATAATGATACAGCGAACCTTTTGGGATACCACTTTCCTCAATAATATCCTTAAGTCCTACACCATAATATCCACGTATGCGAAAAAGTCGGGAAGCTGCTTCAATAAGAATGTCTTTAGAGTTTCGTTTGTCTGCCATAGCTGGATCACTCCTTTGAATTATATCAACCGGTCCATTAGGACTATACTTGTATATTATTGTTTTGTCAAAGATGACTACCAATGAATGGATGGGGGATTTGCTTACAAACTCATACGAAATACTTATACAACAAAAAGAACACCTTATACTCGGTGTTCTCTGCAAGTTCGAGGAAATCATACCTTCTATTAAATCCCGGTATTTTTTAAAACGCTTCCATTATCAAACACAGCGGCCTGGCTTATCATAAACATATCGTTATCTTCAAGGATTCCTGTCATGATTTTTGAAACCAAGAATAGCAATTACAAACATGCCAAAGCTTAGCATTAGGGAAATAACTTCGAAAGTACCCATTCACACCGCCTCCTTACATCCAGCTTTTCCTGATCAGAGATTGTCCTATACAAGAAAAACATGAAGGCAGCACCTTTTATTCAAAAAAAAAGCAAACCCCAATCAAGGTCTGCCCTCCTACTCCATTCATATCATTGAAAGTTTGAAAGTTCCCATTCGTTGAGAGCTTCTTTTTCATAACCCATTCCTGTTAATAACCAAGTCCTTTTTCCACAACGTTCTTGAGCGGCTTACCGTCAGAAAACAGCTTTAAATTTTTCAGGAATAACTCCATTACACGATCTAGATGTTTGGCAGAGTTGTAAGCATTATGTGGGGATACCATGACATTTTCCAGCTTCCAGAAAGGGTGATCCTCAGGTAAAGGTTCTACTTCAAACACATCGAGCGCCGCTCCTGCGATGTGCCCATTTTTCAATGATTCAATTAAATCTTCATCCACAATCGTATTACCACGGCCGACATTAATTAAATGGCTGCCTTTTTTCATTTTATTTATGCGTTCTTCATTTAAAAAATAAGAAGTATCTTTCGTAAACGGGAGTGCCAAGACTACAAAATCGGACCTAGAAAGGACCTCATCCACTTGATCCATCCCCATTATCAAATCAGCAGGTTCATATTTTCCCTTCCTCTGGGCGGGGTTTCTGCGGCAGCCAATAACGGTCATTCCTAGTCCTTTACATCTCTTTGCTATCTCAAAGCCAATATCACCATACCCAATTATCCCGACTGTTGAATTCTCAAGGTCTTTCACAGGGATTTCAACCCAATTTTTGTTTATTTGATTTCTGATCATTGTCGGCACACCCCTTGCTAACGAAGATAGCATCGCAATTGTATGCTCGGCTATCGGGACAGATGAGCAGCCTTTGACATTAGTGATGATGACATCGCTTTTTTTGATGTCTTCATTCAGCATGGCCTCCACTCCCGCACTGTCTGAATGTACCCATTTAATTTTTGGAGCTTTTTTTAAAATGCTAAGATTATCATGAAGTCCCAGCGTATAAAGGATATCAAACTTTGATAGATCTACTGTTGGCTGCGGTTCAGTTTCGCCGAATTCCCATGGTTCGATAACAACTTCAGAACAAATCTCCTTAAACTCATTGATGTATTTCACTGGTATATCGACCCTGATATAAAGTGAAGGTGCTGTTTTCTTAGAATCGGACATTATTAAACCTCCTCAAGAACCTGCAATCCCTTTTTCCCTCTTTGATGAAAGCAATCCGTTTCATGTTTCGTGTCTATCCCCGTGCTTTATGATCACTTCAAGCAATCCGGTTGCTCTTCTCTAATTCTATCCCAAAGAGGCTGAAAACTCAGCCATCCCTCATATTCAGTTCCCGTTTGTTCTGCAGTTAACTTTGCATACTCCTGTTCTATAAAAATGGGCTTGCCTACAGATTCAGCCATTATCTGTGCTTGACATGAACGTTCCATCGTTATGAACCACCAAGCAGCTGAATCTACAGATTGGCCCACCGTTAACAATCCATGGTTGCGGAGGATGACAGCTTTGTATTGACCTAGAGCCCTGGCAATGCGTTTCCCTTCTTCAGATGCATAAACCACACCAGTAAAATCATCAAATAATGCATGGTCATTGTAAAATTGGCAGGCATCTTGCGTAATCGGATCTAACAGTCTCCCTAAAGAAGACCATGTCTTTCCATAGACCGAATGAGCATGTGCCGCTGCAACTGCATCCGGTCGTGCTTTATGAATTTCCGAATGGATGGCAAAGGCAGCACCATTCACTGAATGTTCACCCTCTACAATATCACCTTTATGATTAACCAATATAAGATCTGAAACGGAAATTTGACTAAAATGCATCCCAAACGGATTGACCCAGAAATGGTCTGTATATTTTGGATCACGGACCGTAATATGGCCAGCTATCCCTTCATCGAAACCAAACTTTGAAAAAAGCCGGAATGAAGCTGCCAGCCGTTCTTTCCGGTGATTGCGCTCTTCTTCCATTGTATTGAATGTTGCGGGTTGAAGGGAAATTGTCTTTGTCATTTTTCTTTCCTCCTTGATTCTTTTTCTGTTTTTTGGTGAACCATCAATTAGCCATGGTGTCCATGTCAGCTTTACCCTTAACCTCTTGCATTTCCTCGCTTTTGTTCTCGAGATGATTTTTCGAACTTAGGAAAGTAAATGTAGTAATGACGACAAAACTAGTAGCGAGCCCGTACAGAATTGGTTGAGTGGAGGATGGTCCATTTATCACCAATCCAACAATAATAACGACCATGCTGGCCAGGATGGAGTAAAATGCGGCTGTAGCCGTTACCCTCTTCCAGAAGAATCCAAGGATGATTGGAAAGAACACAGCACCAGATAAAATTGCGTAAGCTACATCCAATGCAACTAAAATATCCTGAATCCATATCGAAACGATAATAGTCAATACACCAATCGTTAAAGTCGTAATCCGGGATGTTTTTAAAAATTGACGTTCACTCATTCCTGGACCGATATATTTTTTAATGATGTCATTAACAACTAAAGTGGAAGAAGCAAGCAATGTCCCTGAAGCTGTAGACATAAGGGCAGATACCACACTCGCAATGACGACCCCCAATAGACCAGGAGGCAAAGTTTCCATCGCTATACTAGTAAAAGCGTTTTGTGGATTTCCTAAATTAGGAAGGATAATAAAAGCGCACATTCCAATGATACTGATTGCTATCGCATAAAAAACACTATATATTCCCGCTCCAACCGTACCGCCACGAGATATCGCTTTGGTTCGTGCAGTAAAAAGACGCTGCCAGATATCTTGGCCAACAACAACCCCTAAAGTAAATAGTAAGAAGTATTGAAAAATTGTCTCTCCGCCAATGTTGCCTAACTCGAAATGGGATGCAGGGAGATTTTCTTTAAGCGATTCCCACCCTCCTGCCTTAGAGATGCTCAATGGAAGCATGATAAAGAAAATGCCGATCGTCATGATGACGAATTGCACGACATCAGTCATGGTGACTGACCACATACCTCCTAATATAGTATAAAATAAAACGATCCCACCCCCGACTATCATGGAAACCGTTAAATTCCAGCCAGCCAAAACATGTAATATCGTCCCCATCCCAATCACTTGCGTTACAGTCAGCATGAAAGTATAGATAACAGAGACAAGGGCACTAATCAATCTTGTTTGAGAATTGTAACGCTTCTCAAGCATTTCACTGATCGTCAGTACTTTTAAATCAAATATCTTATTTGTTAAAAACAACCCGATAGCGATAATGCCGAGTCCAATCATCACCACTAGCCAAATACCGGATATCCCAAACTGATAACCTAACTTTGCTGTACCTAGAGTGGAAGCCCCCCCTAATATCACAGCAGCTAAACAGGATAAATACATAAAATGCCCTAGATTACGCCCTGCTACAATGAAATCATCTGCCGTTTTTGCCCGTTTGGAGCCGATTACTCCCACAATGATTAAAACAGAAAAATATAGAATCATGATCGATATATCCAAAATATGCATGTACACATCTCCTTTTGGGGTTGTTTTGTTTTATATCGCTTTGTGTTTAAAGAGGGAAGGATTGGATTTCACCGTTCCTCCCTTCAATTCATATGAGAGAACTAGTTGTTAAGCTGCGTTTCCAGATCTCCCGTTCTCTCTTTTTTCTCCAGTTTACCTTTTTTTGCGAGAGCGATGAGTGTGATGAATTCATAGACAATATTAGCTGCGGCGGCAGCCGTGATTTGTCCGTGATCATATGATGGTAAAACCTCAACAAGATCAAATCCTACAAAATCTATATTCGTCAATCCTCTTACAAAGGCTAAAGCATCATCAATGCTGGCCCCTGAAACCTCCGGGGTCCCCGTTCCAGGGGCATAGACGGGATCTAAAAAATCAATGTCAAAAGATAAAAACACCGGGCCCTTCGCGACACGTTCATGAATGACCTCTAGCATCTTTTGGACCCCGATGCGTTTATAATCGTTCGTCGTATAAACCCCCAAACCTAAATCCTGGGCATCCTGAAGATCTTCCGGTCCGTAAAGACCACCCCTCATTCCAATTTGAAGAGATCGCGATACATCGATGAGACCCTCTTCTATTGCCCGGCGAAAAACCGTTCCGTGATTATACTTTTGATCAAAATAACTATCCCAAGTATCGGAGTGAGCATCGAATTGAAGCAAGGCCACTGGTCCATGCTTTTTTACGATTGCGCGTAACTCCCCTAGAGTAATAGAATGATCGCCTCCTAATGAAATGGGGATGATCCCTTTTTCAATGACTGGGGTAAGCTCTTCTTCGATCTTTTTATATGTTTCAGAGATATAACCGGGAATGATCGGAATATCCCCATAATCAATTCCTGATATATAATCAAAAATATTTATATCTTGTTCTGGATTATAAGGGCGTAAAAGGATTGAAAAATCGCGAATGGCTTCTGGTCCGAATCTCGCACCCGTTCTGAATGATTGCCCGGAATCAAAAGGAATTCCCGTAATGACAAAATCCATATGTTCATCTACCTGTTCAACAAATGGAAGCCGCATAAACGTACGTACTCCGCAAAAACGGGGTGATTTGAATGAGTCTTTCGGTTGATACTTCATCATGTAACATCCTCCTAAATTTCAACTATTATTTTCACTACATTGCAATTTCATGATGTTAAATGAACTTCCATCTTTTTTACACTAATAGAGTGGAAATATATAACACCCTTGTTTGGAAGTTCTCTTCTTACCTTTTACATAAGCAAGATTCACGCCAACTATTTCGCTGCGGTTTATAAGGCTTTTCGATATTCTGTTTCATCAAATGATCAAAGACTTAATCATTTTCTTATTTTTTGATTTAATTTTTGATTATTCTGACTCTTTGATTTATATTTTAATTAATCAACATCCCAAAGGAGCGGAACTCATGTATGACGATATGCTGGAGGAAGAACTTAATAAGATCATTGAAACATCGAATAATAACATCCTCATTACCGATCAAGATGGAATCATTTTATATTCCAATCCAAAGCTTTGGGAGATTTATGGTATGGAAAGTGATTCTTATATCGGTACCTCTGTCTATCAATTAGAAAGTGAGGGCCTTCTCACACCATCCATCAATGCGATTGTTTTAAAAGAAAAAAAAGCGAAGCGTATAATGCAACATACAAAAACAGGTCATGTTGTCATGTCGACTGGCTATCCCATTTTTAATAAGGACGGACTTCTCGTTAGGGTAATCAGCTATGGCCAGGATCAAACCGAGATTCTGCAATTGCAAGATCAATTTGAGCAATTACAACGAAAAGTAAAAGGCTATCAAACCGAAGTCGAGGATTTAAGAGAAAAGGAACTGGATTACCATGATATGATCGCTAGAAGTAATGAAACGAAACAGATTTTAAAAACGATCCATAATGTTGCAAAAACCGATGCCACGATTCTCTTATTAGGACCATCCGGGGTAGGGAAAAGCACTTTTGCCCGTGCTGTTCATGACCAAAGCAACCGAAAGAAAGAACCTTTCATCGAAGTGAATTGCAGCACGATACCTGATAGTTTGTTTGAATCCGAAATATTCGGCTATGAGCCGGGATCATTTACAGGGGCAGATAAGCAAGGAAGGCAAGGCCTGGTTGAGCAGGCTGACAGCGGAACTCTTTTCTTAGATGAAATCGGGGAACTCCCACTTGCCATGCAAGCTAAATTACTGAAGGTATTACAGGAAAAAAAGATAAAGCGTATCGGCGGAAAAAAAGAAAACTATATTAACTTCCGCCTTGTTGCAGCAACTAATCAAGATCTGAAGGGGATGGTTAGTCAAGGTAAATTTAGATTAGACTTATTTTATCGTTTGAATGTGATTCCCATCCAAATTCCGGCTTTGCATGAACGTAAAGAAGATATACCACTCTTAATACAACATTATTTAAAGAAAACGAATGATAAATACCAGAAATTCAAAAAAATCCATCCATCGACTTATGAAGTTTTGACCCATTATAATTGGCCCGGGAATATACGAGAATTAGAAAACCTAATTGAACGGTTAATCCTGACCATTGAAGTGCCAAATATATTTCCCGAACACCTTCCACACTCCATCACAGGGCAAATAGAACAGCCCGAAGATTCCACTTTCTTGGCAATCGAAAAAGAATGTGAAGAGAATTTCGATTTAAAGAAGACACTGGAAAAGGTTGAAATGCAACTGATTGCCAAAGCATGGAAACAATGTAAAACCACCTACGAAATGGCAGACCATTTGGGCATCAGTCAGCCAACGGTCATCTATAAATTAAAGAAATACAAAAAGTATTTTTAAATTCATCTAGATTAAAATCCCCTAGACACGATAGATGGTGGTCCTTAGCCTTTAGTAATGAAATGCCATTCAAGCTAAGTGCGCTTTTGAAACCTTATTTGCGAGCGGCCATAATATTAATGTTAAAGATTTGTAGGCTTGAATTAATTTTAACGCAGGATCTTCAGTGAAGCTCCTGCAGACCCTCCCACTGTTAAGACAACGGGGGCCACTAAATCAGGTTCTTAATTATTTTTCAAATAAAATAAGGCTCCCGGTAAAGGAAGCCACTCATTTAGTAACATAGCAATCTTGCCAAACATTTTTATGAATTCAAGCTTTTTTCCAATTTGGAACCGCAAGATTCTCGGATGATCAACTCATCTTCCAGAACGAATTTTTTCTTTTCAATGGTTCCACCTTTCATCAAGGTCAGCAATAAGTTCGTCGCTTTTTTCCCTATTTCGTACTTAGGCTGGTCAATGGTCGTAATATGAGGATGAAAAATCGAAGCTATTTTCAAATTATCAAAACCTACGACAGCAATATCCTCAGGAACGCTCAACCCATTGTCCTGGATTGCCTTTACAGCTCCCAGCGCCATTTCATCATTAAAAACAAACACTGCTTCAGGTTTGTTTTCCAGCGATAATAATTTCACCATCTGGTCATAACCTGAGTCAATGCCATAATCTCCCTCCTGGATGAATTCCGGGTTGACTTTCAAGTGATGGCTATTCATTGCCTGCTGGAACCCCCCTAGGCGATCCCGGCTAAGAATGATATTCATAGGTCCTGTTATATGGGCAATCCGTCTATGTCCAAGCTTGATTAAATGTTCCGTAACTTTCCTGGCACTGCTTACATTGTCGATCGATACAGTTGGAATGTCCAGTCCGTCCACGTATTCACATGCCAGTACAATCGGAAATTGATTTGATAGTTTTTCCAGGCTTTCCCTGTTCATTCTAGCAGTAAGGAGTAACGCTCCATCCGCCTGCTTTTTATATAGCAAATCGATGTATTCCTTTTCCCGCTCAATGTCGTTCTCTGTATCTCCCAATATAACCTGATAGCCATTTTCTACAGCTGTATGCTCAATACCCCGAAGCACTTCGGAAAAAAAGGGCCTTGTTATATCCGGAACGACGACCAGGATGATCTTTGTCTCTTTCGTCCTGAACTGACTGGCAATCATGTGAGGCTTGTAATTCATCTCTTCAATCACCTGCAGCACCTTTTGTTTAGTATCCTCGCTGACTAAATCCGGCTGTCTGAGCACTCTTGAAACGGTTGCAGGAGATACGTTGGCCAATTTCGCCACATCGCTCATTTTCATACTATTATCCACCTGCCTATTTCTTTTTGTCATTTTCATTAAGTCCATTATAAAGTAATTTAGACTTCATGTTAAAATATCGAATTCTCTAGGCAACGTTTCTTTCAAAACATTCATGGATTTTTTAACGCCTGTTAAAGGCCCCATTGTTAAATCTTCCATTTCGAGAACGACCGGTCCTTCATAACCAATCATTTTAACGATGGTAAAAAACTCTTTCCACCAGCCACTATCGTGCCCATATCCAAGTGCAACGTAATTCCATGATCTTCCTGCGTATTGGTGCATTGGTTTCACATCAATCAATCCCTGGACATCATATATTCCTCTTTCCAACCGGACATCTTTTGCGTGAATATGATAAACTGCGCTTCCTAAAGCCCTTAAAGCTGCGATGGGGTCACCACCCATCCAAAATAAATGACTCGGATCAAAATTCATGCCGATCGTATCACCGACTTCATTCCTTAATTTAAAGAGTGTTTCAGGATTGTATACTAAATTGCAGCCAAGATTTTCGATGGCAACCTTTCGAACTCCATGTTCATGTGCTGTTTTCACAGCTTTTTCCCAATAAGGGAATGCCACCTCATTCCATTGCCATTGGAGCATCTCAAAATGAGAGGGCAAAATAGGATGTGTCAGCCAATTGGGCGTCAATTCACTTGGTCCACCGCCAGGGCACCCCGACATCATGACAACCGTTTCGACACCTAAAAGCCCTGCAAGCTGAAAGGTCTTATCCACAACTTCTTTATGTATGTTTCCTTCTTCTGCTGGATCAAGCTGATTGCCAGAACAATTTAATGCCGCAATGTTAATCCCCCTTATATGTAATTCATTTAAAAATTGCTTTCGTTTTGCGGCACTGCCAAGAAGTCCGTCCAAATCAATATGTGGCGCCTCCGACCAATTTCCGCATCCAAGCTCCAGGGTTTCTATCCCCAGATTCACACATGTATCCAGCATCTCTTCAAAAGGCATGTAACCTAAAATATCAGTAACTAAACCAACCTTCATAATTCATTCCTCCTCTAGTGAACTAAAATCCTTCCACGTCGCTTAGTTCAACTTCAAATTCTGTTCGGTTGCTTTCCTTTCAAGGTGACTCCATACAATCATGAAGAACACAGCGATTGCACCTAGTGATCCCGAGAAATAAAATCCTGCTGAAATACCTAAATGAGAGATCAATATTCCTGCAATGAAAGGTCCAGCGAACATACCAATCGCGTAGATTGCTTGATAAGCCCCCATGGCCGTTGCCCTTTTTCCAAGGGAAATCGTCTCCACCGCCATTCCTAAAAACAATGGAAAAAGAATGCCTAATGAGAATCCATTCAATCCTTGAATCAGAAAAAGCAGCCCTTTTGTTTCTGCTAATGGCGTACATGCTGTAAATATGGCCGTTAGAGCAAAAGCTAGTTTCAGTAACTTCCATTGTCCGAATAATGGTACGAATAATTTCCCGCTAAGCATGGTGGCAATAGCATGGGGAATCATGAATGAAAAGATGACGATGCTGATCTCACTTGTCTGAAGTCCAAGTTTTAAAGCAAATGTTGGGGTGAAGCCGAACATTGTCGTGAAGATGATGCCATGTGCGAGAATGGATAGAAATGATACTTTTAAAAGTGCCGGTTCAAGCATGACTGATACCAGTTCTTTCATTTTAATAGGCTCTTTCTGAAAATCTTCGTTCGATTCGCAAATAAAAAGCGAAAGGACGATACCAACGAAACCGATGATCCCTCCCATCCAAAAAGGCGCGTGCCATCCCCATTGATCGACAATGTATCCGCTGACCATCATTCCAAGGAGCTGTGCTAAAACCACAGACAACGAGATACTGCCCATCGCTCGGTGAAGATCACGTTCAGAAAAATAACTGGAAAATAGAATTGTGAACGCTACCCACGTTGCCGCGGCAATTCCAGCTAACGAGCGGGCCAAAAGGATCCAGCCTAAACTATCTGCCCATGCAAATGTCACGCAACTCAGCGCACTCACGACCATCCCAAAGATAATAAATGGTTTTCTTACTTTTATAAGGTCGGAAAAGACTCCAAATGGAAGACGGAAGAGAAATTGCATTAGCCCATAACTGCCTATTACAATGCCGATAAAAGTATAATCCCCTCCAATAGACTCTATGTAAGGAGATAAAATGGGAATATAAATGAAATTTGAAAACCAAAAAATAAATGAAAGCACTAAAAATAAAAGTTTATTTCGAGCTGTATGTAACGGAGTCATTGCATCACTTCCTCTTTAAATCCACACTTCATGCAAAGCTGTATATACTAAAAGGTGCCCGCAACGGTAATTGGGAACACCTTTTCGATCTTAAGCCTTTCCACTCGTATTGAACTCTGCCATCTTTCTTTTCACGACAGAGATGATAGCTTCTTTTGCTGGTGTGATGATGGCGCGTGGCTCGTATACTTTTTCCTCAACTGCCAATACTCCCCGAATCGTCTTTGCCCACACTTGTATGCTTTCGGTATTAACATTTATTTTAGCGTGTCCAAGTTTAATCGCTTTTCTGATTTGCTGCAGCGGAATACCTGAGCCGCCATGTAAGACGAGAGGTATATTCGTCATGTTCGAAATTAATTCCATTTCCTCAAAACCAAGCTTAGGTTCTCCTTGATATGGGCCATGAACGGAGCCCAAAGCAGCCGCTAGTGCATCAATTTCCGCTTCTTTTACAATCCGCATGCATTCATGGGGATCTGCATATTGAATACCGCCGACGAGACCATCTTCCGTCCCTCCGACTGTCCCGACTTCGGCTTCAACGGAAACGCCTCTTGGACGGGCATAGTCGGCAACCATCTTGGTCATTTCAATGTTTTCATCAATTGGATGATGGGAGCCATCGATCATGACCGATGTAAATCCCGCATCTATCGCTTTCCTGCATCGTTCCACATCCATTCCATGATCAAGATGAAGGGCAACCGGAACCATAATGTCCATTTCTTCCATAAGACTTTTTACCATAGCCGCAATCGTTTTAAATCCGCCAAGATAATCAACAAGCCTGTCCGATGCCGCAAGTATGATTGGCGCTTGTTCCTCATTTGCAGCCTGTAAAAACGACTGGGCGAATGACAAACCATTAATATTATATTGACCCACAGCATACCTTTCTGCTTTTGCTTTTATAAGCATCTCTCTCATTGATACTAAAGGCATGATTCCGTCACCCCCTGTTCCGAAACTATCAGTTTCACTCACACGTGCTGAAGCGCAAAGTATTTCGAAATAACTTGAATTGTCGTTTCTTTTGCAGTCTTAATGACTTCTTCTGCGTCCAGTTTGTAATATTCCGGACGAAACAATTCAACAGAGACGACGTCAGAATAACCAATTCCCTTCAATACGGATAATATGCTGTCTAAATCTATGGCTCCATGCCCTGGCCATACCCGATCTTCATCCGTCAAAGAACCGATTGGAAAGTCCTCTGTATCATCAATGTGTAAAATAAAGATTTTAGATCCATCCGCTTTTTTCAAATCTTCCAAACTGGAACCCATTGCATGGAAGTGAAAACAATCTAGCACCACCCCAACATTGTCACGATTGACTCTTTCAACAATATCGTACGCCTGACCGAATGTATTCACCGTACATTGCGGGTGCCCGACAAATTCCACTGCAATTTTAACACCATACGGTTTTGCGATGTCGGAAAGCTCCGTCAATACTTCCACACAGCTGTTTTTAATATCTTCTTTCAATATTTTCACTTCCGTTACAAGCGGAACCGCCACCACGTATTTCACACCTAGTTTCTGCGCCATGATCATCATATTTTTAAACTCGTCGATTATCGCCTTATAGCCGACTTCATCCCGATTATTAAAGAATACGAGCGCGTTGAAGGCCAGTGGCTTAATATGATTCGCCTTAAAAAATTCAGCTAGTTCATCAATGGAGTGCTCTTCTAAATACTCAGGCAATTTATCCATTGTACGGATTTCGATATAATCGTAACCATGTGTTTCACAGTGTTTGAGATCTTTGACCAAGTTGGAATTTTCAAGCGTTGTCGCTTGATTGAAACAAAGTTTCATTTTGTCAGCCTCCAATTCTTTCTGCTAAACCCAATCCGTCTCTCATTTTTTCAAGCATAAGCTTACTTGACCAGTCTGCTTTGTCAATCCAAGCAAATACTGCATTTGTCGCGATGCCGTCAAAATTCATTTCTTTCAGTTTTTTGAAGATCGTATCAAAGTCAACTTCCGCTTCGCCGATGTTCAAATGCTGGTGGACCGTTGCCTCGACACCTGGTGGATTGACGATATAACGGAGTCCGTTGGATGCTTTATGATTGAATGTATCTGCAAACAGGACATGTTGCAGGCGATCCCCGGCAGAATCGAACATAGGGGCGATATCGCCTTTGCCATCATCATAGAAAAATGTATGGGCGGTTGAATACACAAGGTTGATCCACGGACGGTCAAGAGCACGGATCATATCCATCGCTCCCTCATGCGTTTCGATAAAATCGAATGGGTGTGCCTGCAAATTCAGTTTAACGCCTTCCCTTTCAAATACCGGGAGGAGCTCATCCATCGATTTAATGAATTTCTCTTCACAGATAACTTCATTGAATTTAGATCCGTTAAATTCACTATTCATCAAGTCAACATCCAATTCCACTGCAACTTCAATGGCACGTTTCCAATTTCGGACTGCGGCCTGGCGCCGTTCCTCATCAGGACCGGCCCAGTAGTAAAGCGGAAGCAAGGATGATATCTTCACACCTGCGTCGCTGCACCAGCGTTTCAAATTCTTAATCTGTTCCTTATCCACTTTAGGATATTTATAGAATGGACAAAAATCTTCCCTCGGTGACAGTTCGATATATTCATAGCCTAGTTCCGCTGTTTTATCGACCATTTCTTTTAATGATAAATTGGCATACATCGTAGGATCCAAAGCTAGTTTCATTGGTCTTTCCCCCTATAATTTATTTATTTTTCGTTTCAATGCATGGGTACGTTCACTGTACAGTCATTTTCCCCGTATAAAAATCAGGCTTCTCTTCAAGGTCAACGGATTCTTTCTGTCCGGACTCTTGTGCCTTTACACAAGCATCAGCTGTTACGGCAGCAATGTATCCGTCCCATGAAGTCGGACCATTAGGCTGACCTGTCTTTATAATGGAATCTATGAAATCCTGTAATTCTATGTCATATGCATCCATAAAACGATCTTTCCAATCTACCAAGATATTCGTGCTCCGTTTTGCGCCTTTCCTTGTCACGATGCTCGCTGGTTCAGGAAGATATGCAACCCCTTCTTCACCAATGACTTCACATTGGATATCATAGCCATATTTACAATTCACGAATACTTCAGCTTGAATGACAATCCCGCTCTTCGTTTCCATTATGATGATTTGGGGATCTTTTAAATTAGCATGCGCGCGGCTTGCTTTCTTCGGGTAAATGACTTGAACGGATTTGTAATCATCGCTGATTAACCAATGCAATACATCAATCTCATGAATCAATGTATCAACGACCGCCATTTCCGTCGTATATTTTTCATCCACTTCTGGGTTGCGATGTACACAGCGGACCATGAGCGGCTCACCAATTTCATTTCTATCAATGGCTTCTTTCAGTTGTACGTAACCGCTATCATAACGTCGCATAAAACCAACTTGCACCAAACGCTTCCCGTGTTTCATTTCCGCTTCGGCAATTCTCCTGCAGCCTTCCGCCGTTGTTGCCAGTGGCTTTTCACAGAATATATATTTGCCAGCTTCAATCGCATTCAATACGTTTTGCTCATGTGCAGGGCCCCAACTCGTAACAAGCACAGCATCGACATTTTCCGAGTTTACGAGTGATTGGTCATCCGGATATACAAGTGCCTCAAGTCCATATTGTTCCACGACCTGTTTTGCCGCCTCTTCATTCACATCGGTTACAGCCACAATTTTCCCTCCGGATAATTTGTCCGTAATTCTTTTAATATGCTCCCGGCCGATGGCACCCGTTCCTATTACCCCAAAATTTAATGTCATGATCATATTCCTCCTTTTATGAATATCTGGTTTATTACTCTATAACTCTTAAATTATTTGTGTTATTTCCTTTGCAGGTTCTTTTCCGTGATTGCGGAAGTTTTGTTCAAGCTGTTCAAGTGTAAGTCCTCTCGTTTCCGGTAAAAACTTTTTCACAAAGATGATAGCGATGATGCCTAAAGCGAAAAAGATATAGAATGTGGTAGACAATCCGACTTTATCTAATAAAACCGGGAATGTTAAGCCGATAAGAAAGTTCACGCCCCAAAGGAAAAATACGGTGACACCCATACCGAGCCCACGTACTTGAAGCGGGAAGATCTCTGAAAGCATCAACCAGGTAACCGGTGAAATGGCCCCCTGCTGAAAGGCAAGGAAGGTGACAGTCAAGGACAAAATGAGATAGGGAAGGGCAACCGTCCCTTCAAGAAGGGACGATAAGACGCCAATCAAAAGCAATGTGGTCGTAGTCCCGATCAAACCGGTTATGAGCATTGGACGGCGCCCGATTTTACCAAGCAGCCAAATACCTAAAAACGTTGCCAAAACAGAAATGATACCGTTTGCAATATTCCCGATCAAAGCAGCTTTTGTCTCAAACCCTGCATCCTTTAAAATTTGGGTACCATAGTACATGATAGAATTAACGCCCGTTATTTGCTGAACGATGGCAATCCCGATTCCAAGAAAGACGATTCTCCGTATCCATGGGACGGTCAAATCTTTATATGTAGCCTTTTTAACATGGTTCTCCTTATCGAATGTCGCTTTGATTCCCTGAAATTCCGATTCTGCCTCATCCATTTTACGTATTCTTTTCAAAACCTTCAGGGCCTCTTCATTTTTGTTCTTCGAAACAAGCCACCTTGGACTTTCAGGCAACCTGATCATGCCAAAGAAAAGAAGTATGGCTGGAAGTGATGCTATTGCCAGCATGTAACGCCAAACATGTGAACTGTCACCCATCGTTGTCCCTAGAATGGCATTGAAGATGAATGCAAGCAGCTGTCCACTAACAATCATCAATTCATTTTGGGTGACGATCCGGCCGCGTCGTTCAGCAGGAGACATTTCCGCCAAATAAGTAGGAACGGTAACTGACGCCCCGCCTACCGCAAGTCCGAGTAGAAAACGGCAGACAATCATGACCGTAACATTCGGTGCAAACGTGCATCCAATGGTGGAAAGGAAAAAAAGTACCGAAAGAAAAAGAATGTTTTTTCGGCGGCCCGCATAATCCGAAAGCCTGCCTCCCAGAAACGCTCCAAGTGCCGCGCCTAAAAGAAGTGAACTGGCAACAAGTCCTTGCGTAAGTGAATTGAGGTTAAGTTGATCCGCTTCGGACATGAACGGCAAAGCGCCATTAATAACACCTGTATCATATCCGAACAAAAGACCGCCTAACGTCGAGATAATAATAATCTTTCGTAAGAATGCCATTTGATTCCCATCATTACTCAAGTTAATCACTTCTTTCCGGTTTTTAATCTTGAACTAGGAGCAGCCTGTCATTTATATACTTGCGAGCCATTAATGCGTATTCCAATGGATGGGCAACGGACGGATCTTGTTCTGCTTCTACTACAATCCAGCCTTTATAATGATTTTTCAGTAATGTATGGTAAGCTTCCACAAAGTCAATGCAGCCGTCACCAGGCACCGTGAACATGCCGGCTAAAAAAGATTCTTGAAATGATTTCCCCTCTTTCAGGCACTGCTCCAGCACGTTATTTCTCACATCCTTGAAATGAACGTGCTCAATGCGGTCGATATGCTTTTGTAGAAGGGCCATGCAATCGCCATCCGATACATAAATATGTCCAGTATCATATAACAGATGCACTTTCTTTTCGGTATTTTCCATAAGGCGGTCAATTTCACTCAGTGTTTGAACCCCTGTCCCCATGTGGTGGTGATACACCAGTTTTAGGTTGTAAAGTCCGGCAATATCCCCGAGCCGATTCAGGCCCGTACACAATATTCCCCATTCTTCATCAGTAAAGTGAGGCTTTTCCTTAAATACATCGTACCTTCCGCCTTGGATACTGTAAGTCTGTTCGGATACTACCGCTACATCTCCATCGACAGCCTGTAAATATTTGCAATGTTCATGGAAATCCCTTTCTGCTTTTTCAATGCCATCTCGGATGATGAAACTGCTGAACCACTGACCGGCTATTTTTAAGTTCCGAAGCTGCAGCTCTTTATTCAGGACCGCCGGTTCCGGGAAGAAACCTCCTACTTCGGTCCCCTGAAATCCCGCCACGACAATATCGCTTAAAAGGTGGGATAGGGTGTTTTCAGCTCCGATTTCCGGTATGTCATCATTACGCCAGCCAATTGGGGCAATCCCCCACGAAATCTCCTGCATTTTCCGACTTCCCCCTTTTAATATTGTTTGGCCTTTTTTAATTTCTCTTGTCTCGCTTCATATGCCCTTTGTATACTTTCTCGTTCAGAGACCTCTGCCACGCCAACATTCCACCAGGAATCATAACCATCCGACATCGTTTTCGGCAGAACTTTCATTTCTATTAATGTAGATGCCGACTGTTTCTTTGCATCCTCCAGCGCAGCTTTCAGCTCATCGACCGTATTGGCCCGATAAGTTTTGGCTCCGTACCCTTCCGCCACTTTTGCGTAATCAATATTCATGATTTGGTTATCATGTGTTCTGAACTCACAGCAATATGTTCCGCTGCCATTCTCCATTTGCAAATTGTTGATGCAGCCAAAGCCAGAATTATCAAACAATAAAATATTGATTTTATGATTATATTGGATGGCTGTGATCAATTCCGAATGCAGCATCAGAAAACTGCCGTCCCCTACCATTGCATAGACTTCCCGGTCTGGATGGGCAAGCTTAGCTCCTAAAGTTCCAGCAATTTCGTAGCCCATGCAGGAGAATCCATATTCAAGATGGTACGTGTTTGGCACGCTTGAATGCCAGAGGCGCTGCAAGTCACCCGGAAGTGATCCGGCTGAACCGACCACCACACTTTCCTGATCGACCGTATCGTTTATTGCGATCATCGCAGCGGATTGGGCCAATTCAGTTTTTAATGCATCCGAGTATTCATTCAAGACTTGCTGTGAAAACTGGCTTTTGATTTCAGGCATGAAATTTTCACGGCTGAAAGTGACTTGACTTAAACGGGTCCGTTCGGAAAGCCACTCCTCCTTCCAATCTCCAAGCATTTCCCCATATTCGGTTTCATAGCCTACTAGTAACGCTTCAAGGTTCTCGAGCGCCACTTTTGCATCAGCGACGACCTGAAACCCATCTAATTTATAGGTTTGAAGGCGGCTGACGTTAATGTTCAAAAACTTTGTCCTTTCAAAATCAAATGCAGTTTTGGAAGACGTCGTAAAGTCCGTATAGCGGGTCCCGACACCAATTACGAGATCTGCCTGGCGGGCAGCCTTATTGGCAGCCATCGTACCGAGAATGCCGACACCGCCCAAATTCTTAGGAAAAGATGATTCCACCGTCGATTTACCTGCCTGTGTTTCCACAAGTGGAATGTTATGCTTTTCTGCCAGCTTCATCAAAATATCCCGAGCTCCGGAATATCTTGCTCCGCCACCAACGATGATGATTGGCTTCTTACTTGCTCTAATTCTCTCGGCAGCTCCTTGCAGTTCCCGTTCTACCGGAACTTTCCGATCTAAATAATGGACGCGTTTTTCAAAAAAATGTTCATCGAAATCGAATGCTTCCCCTTCTACGTCCTGTGAGATGCATATCGTCGCCGGCCCGGCTTTCCCGGGATCGGTCATCACCTCGAAGGCCCGGATCAGACTGGACATGAGCTGCTCAGGGCGAGTGACGCGATCCCAATATCTTGATACTGCCAGAAAAGCGTCATTTGTTGTGATGGCCGTACTATGCTCATGCTCAAGTTGCTGAAGAACCGGATCCGGCTGACGTGTCGCAAATGTATCAGCAGGAAGTAAGAGGACAGGAATATTGTTGGCAAGTGCCGTCCCCGCCGCAGCTATCAGGTTTGCCGAGCCTGGCCCGGCTGATGTAGTGACGGCATAAATTTTCCTTCGTAGCATTTCCCGGCTGTAGGCGATTGCTGCGTGTGCCATCCCTTGCTCATTCTTTCCTTGAATCACTTTCAAGTGGCCAGCGTCCTGTTCGAGTGCCTGACCAATTCCAACGACATTCCCATGGCCAAATACATTAAATATCCCTTCTACAAACGGAGACTCTTCACCATCAACATGAATGTACTGCTGATTTAAAAACTTGATCAAAGCCTGGGCTGTCGTCAACCTCACTGTTCCCATCTTCTGTTCACCCCTCTATGTAGATAAATTCCTTACACGCGTAAGGCAATTAAATCCTCGATTTCTTCTGCAACAGGCATCGCCTCAGATGAACTGTGCTTGCTTACAACTATGGAAGCGGAAGCACTGCCAAACTTCAAAGCGCTTTCAATCCCTTTGCCGCGCACTAACGCATATATGAAAGCGGAAGCATATGAATCCCCTGCGCCGAATGTTTTCAATACTTTCGTTTTATAGGAATTCGCTTTAAATACTTCTCCTGATTTGGCATAGGCATATGAACCCTCGACTCCGTGTTTGATGACGACCAGTTCTGCGGAATGTTCAAACAAGTAACGGATGGTCCTTTCATTCGTACCTTTTTCGGTATTTTCCATTACATCATATTCATCACGAGTGCCAATCAATATGTCTGATTGCTCTGCGACTAACGAATAGTAAACGGAGGTTTCTTCAATGGAATTCCATGTATAGGGACGGTAATCCAATTCAAATATGACTTTTACATCATTTCTTTTCGCAAGGCTGACGGCTTTTAAAACTGCCTCACGTGATGGACTTTTTGCTAAAGCCGTTCCTGAAACCAATAGAATCTTTGATTTTTTGATATATTCTTCATGCACTTCCGAAGGTGCTAAATGAAGGTCGGCTACATTATCCCGATACATCAGGATACTGCATTCTTCAGGACTTTTAATTTCCGTGAAGGCCAGTCCCGTTTTATGCCCTTCTCGATCGATTACCATATTCGATGTATCAACATCTGCCTCACGCATATAACTCTCGATGAAACGGCCGTGCTGATCATCTGCAAGCTTACCGATGAATCCAACTTTCAAGCCTAATTTTGCACTTCCGATGGCAACATTGGCAGGTGAACCGCCCACGTATTTTGTGAATGTCATAGTCTCTTCCATCGGACGGTTATACTCATTGGCATTCAAGTCGATGCAGGCACGGCCAATGGCAATCAAGTCAAATTCCTTATCGTTATTAAATGTATAGTTCATCCGGTTAACAGCTCCTTTTCCTTTAACGATTCAGGATCCACTCGTGTTCGGGATCATTGAAAAATTTCCATGTCCTTGTCGGACCGGCCATAACATTCAAGTAATAGGATTCATAACCGTCAGGCACTCCTACCGGATGATAACCGGCCGGTACAAGTACGACATCGCCGTTTTCAACCGACATGGTCTCATCAATCGAACGGTCATCTGTATATACTCGCTGAAAAACGAATCCTTGAGGCGGGTTCATTTCATGATAATAGGACTCTTCCAATAACGACTCATTTGGTAAGTTATCCTGATCATGTTTATGCGGAGGATAGCTCGACCAGTTTCCGCTTGCTGTATATACTTCAACCACCAGAAGGCTATTCGCATACGGAGCTGAATCCGGTAATATATTATGCACCATCCGCTTATTGCTCAAAATGCCCCTATGTTCCACTTCAACATCCCCCGCTTTAATCCATTTAGTCGGAAGTTGCTTATCAGAAGGCGAATAACACAGCGCAACTCTGGCTTTGGTTATAGCTTCCAATTTAAAGCCTCTATCATTTGACACGTAAATGCTATCAGTCGGCACTTTATCAAATACACTATCGCGTGTGCCTAAATCACGGTATACATTTTCGCCTACAGCCACATTGATTTTTCCTGTAAGAGCAACAATGCAGCATTCCGTTTTATTTAACGATTCCGAATATTCGGCATCAGCAACCAACTCCACTATTTTGAATTCAACAAATTCTAAAGGAGAATTTCCTTTCGTTACTGCTTGAACGACTGTAACACCTTCAGCGACCTCTTTTTTTACCGGTTTTTGAAGCAGTTTACTCATATGTACCTCCTTGGTTTTCAAAAAATCTGGCCCGTATCCAAACGGGCCATCTTGCAAAGTCCTTTTCGTTTCACTTATTTCACGTAGCGTGCAGTCACCATTTTTTTACGTGTATAGAACTCCACACCGTCGGTTCCATTTGCATGAAGATCACCATAGAATGAATCTTTATATCCAGAGAATGGGAAGAATGCCATAGGTGCTGGAACACCCACGTTAATGCCCAACATCCCGGCATGTACCGTTTCACGGAATTGACGTACATCAGCAGCACTGTCCGTATAAAGGCAAGCCCCGTTAGCCAGTGCTGAAGCATTGGCTATCTCAACGGCTTCCGTTAAATCTTTAGCACGGACAACGGAGAGCACTGGTGCAAAAATTTCATCTTGCCAGATTTTCATTTCCTGTGTCACATGATCAAAAATCGTCGCCCCTAGGTAATATCCATTGCCGCTTGCTGCCTCATCTTTACGGCCATCACGTACAAGTGTCGCACCTTGAGCTATACCTGATTCGATGTAATCGATGGTCCTCTTTTTAGCTCCTTCCCGGATCACCGGACCAAGAAAAACACCGTCATCCAGACCATTACCAATCGTAATGGCATCTGCTGCCTGTTTCAATTTTCCAACTAGCTCGTCCGCTACACTTTCTTCTACGACAACAACCGCAGCTGCCATGCAACGCTCACCGGCAGACCCAAAAGCCGCACTTGTTATTTCCTTGGCTGTCATATCAAGATTTGCATCTTTCAAGACAATCGAGTGATTCTTCGCTCCCGCAAGAGCCTGCACGCGCTTCAAGTTAGCCGTGCCTGTTTTATACACATATTCTGCAACTGGCTGTGAGCCGACGAAGGAGATAGCTTTCACATCTTTATGCTCCAGAAGCCCATTAACCACATCATGTGCTCCATTAACAATGTTCAGTACTCCTTTAGGAAGACCTGCTTCCTCAAACAGTTCAACAATGCGTGCTGCAAGCAATGGTGTACGTTCAGATGGCTTTAACACGAATGTATTGCCACATGCGATCGCAAGCGGGAACATCCAGCAAGGGACCATCATCGGAAAGTTAAATGGGGTGATGCCGCCGATTACACCGATTGGGTAACGGTACATACCCGATTCAATGTTTGTCGCGATATCCGGAAGCTGCTTGCCCATCATCAGCGTAGGTGCCCCCGCCGCAAACTCGACACACTCGATGCCCCGCTGTACTTCACCCATCGATTCCGATAGGCTTTTACCATTTTCGATAGTGACCAGCTTAGCAAGTTCTTCCCAATTTTCCACAAGGAGCTGCTGATATTTGAACAATATTCGAGCCCGTTTCGGGACAGCAACCTGCGACCACTTTTTAAAAGCCTCATCCGCCACTTGAACCGCACGATCCACATCTTCCCTAGTTGAAAGTGGCACCTCGGCAATCGCCTCACCAGTTGCAGGGTTAAACACAATTTCCGTTTCCTTTGAAGTGGACTCAATCCACTTACCATTTATATAGTTTTTTAATTTTTTCACCTCGTGTGTTACTGAAGACATGTTTTTTCCTCCTAAAAATAAAGTTTTTTGTTGATCATCAAGGTCAGTATAAGTATCGTCGTCAAATGAAATCGATTTCATTTGACTATAGAAAAAATCCATCCATGTTTCTTTCTAGGATCACTCAATTGGATTTCTGGCTCAATCCAAATATCAAGCCTGTTAATCCGGTAATGAAATCGATTTCATTTCTTTTAAGAGTTCCCCCTGAAGAAAAAGGTGAACACCTATCCCGGCGCAATAATATCTCATCCTTATCCCACTTCCAGTTTCTGATTAAAGCATGTCCATAATCGCGACCTTGGATGAAATCGATTTCATTTACTTTATAAGGAAATACTACAATGAAATTTTTTCCCTGTAAACACTTTTTTTGGATTTTTTATAATATTCTCTCTTCTTTACACTTCAAAACATTGATGGATATGGAAATAGGCTTGAATATTTAGTTAAAAGCGTTTCCAGGGAATTTGCTTCTTGGTCGTAATCGAAATCCCAACTGGGACCGGTCTTGGTTTCAGATAACTAACCACTACTTTAAAGACTTCTTAATGGTATTTTTAAATATTAATATTTCTAAACTTAATTGTTTTTATCTTAGGAATCCTAGCCGTCCTTAGAACTAACCCCCTTATTAGTTCATAAATATTAACATACTAAACGACCTTCCTGCTCTCTCACTCTTCACTTGTCCATCAAAGACACCATTCAAAAAAAAATATATTACTATATCAACAGAATAGGAATAACATAAACCTATTTTGAGATGATTCCATCAACAAAAAGAGGCACCCATAATGGGAGCCTGAATTTTAGTGAAGGTAAGCCATTGTATGTGAACAGCCACCATTCCGCATCCCTATGCGACGCAATAGTTGAGAAATGGGATATTCCACTCAGTCACTTTAGAGATTTCTTTAAGCCTTTTAATGAGTTTAATGAGGCTTTGACTTTAGGACACGGACTTAAAACTGGAAATGCAAAAAAATAAAAATGAATCAGGAAGTCATGCATAATTTCCCGATTCATTTTTGACATTCATTCACCTTTTATCTTTAATGCTTTTGGGAACATAGTCATTCAGTTTGTTAAATAAAGAAGTAATGTAGGAGTTGAGTTCGAATCGATCCTCCTGAATAAATTCAGCTAACGACACTCCATTCTTTTTCATATCTTCTCCCCCTTTTAGCATTCTATCCTGGTGCATATACCTTCCAGCCTCAGCCTCCACTACCTGTGAATCCAGTCATTGGCGCACTTAAAATATCTTCTCTCCATCGTTTTCTTTATTTGATTATCATGATTATACAAGAAAGCGCTTACAATGTAAAATATCATAATACTATAGATTCCTATTTACTTATGTTTCAGATTAAATAAAATTTCATCTTCATCATATTTATATTATCAAGCTGCACTGGCTTCTATGTGCGCATGAGCTTTTCTTTTCTTTTATTTCAAAGCTACTTGTCTTTTTTACAGTGTGCAAAATTTCATGAAATGCCCTTCAATATTTCAGTTAAACGTATGAACTCATCCTTATCATGATTCTTCAATGAATCATCGATTTCTTTTTCAATTTGTGCTTTCCGATAATCACTAAGGGCCTTTTTTAAAACCATTTCAGCCATCTCTTCAGGTTCAAGCGATGTTCCTGGCAATTGCTTCTCCATACGAAACCAACTCCTTAACCTTTTTTCTATTATACTAAATAACTCGGAGATTATTATTATTTCTTGAAATCTTATCCTTTCGTCTTTTTCATTTCCTTATCCACATGATTTCCACTTTGCCACTCTTCTATACATAAAAAATACTAAATGATTTTAAGTGAATGTTGTTCTCATCTTTAGTTAAAAATTCCCCCTTACTTTGGCTTCACCATTTTATCCGTTAAGGTCTGAATTTGTTTATTTCCATTACTTTAGAATTAATTATATTCGAATACAGCTGATAAGAGCTAAGTTAATCGCTTCATTTTTTCTGAAAAATCAGAAATATATTGACTGTGATGGATAACCCCTCTAAAATAATCTAAATAATCCAGTTTTTTACTTATATTCCTAACCAGCGATTTTGTTCATTCAATGTAAGTGCTTTATTTATGAAACCATTTTTGAGTAAAACTATGCATTAAAGGAGCATTATCCATGAAAAAAAGTCGAGTTCTTTTCGCTAGTTTAGCCGGTTCCGTTATCGAGTGGTATGATTTTTATTTATACGGGACAGCAACTGGCTTAGTTTTTACAACTCTATTCTTCCCCAATCATGATCCTGCCATTTCACTTCTTCTCGCCTTTGTCACTTTCGGTGCAGGTTACGCAGCCCGTCCAATCGGGAGCATCCTCTTCGGTCATATGGGTGATCGCATCGGCCGGAAGGCAGCACTCATGTTTACACTAATTGGCATGGGCGGGAGTTCAATGCTTATCGGTGTTCTGCCCACATATGCCCAGGTTGGTTTGGCGGCACCCGCTATCTTGGTGGTACTGAGGTTGTTTCAAGGAATTTCCCTGGGAGGTGAATGGGGCGGAGCCATCCTATTGGCAACGGAATCTGCTCCAAAGGGTCTCCGTGGGTTATATGGATCCATTCCCCAACTAGGGGTACCCATCGGTTTAGTTGCCGGTTCGTTCAGCCTAACCCTTATAAGTTCCTTGACAACCGATGCCCAATTTTTAGCTTGGGGTTGGCGAATTCCTTTCCTTTTAAGCGGTGTACTGATTGCATTGGCAATCTGGGTAAGGAGTGGAATTGAGGAAACGACGGAGTTCCAGCAACAGAAAGATAGCGGTGATCTTGCGAAAGTTCCCATTATTGAAACGTTGAAACACGATTGGAGAAGTGTGCTGCAAGTAATCGGATTAAAAATTGGGGACGGGTTCTTCAATGTATTCATCATGTCCTATGTTCTCGTCTTTACTACAATGTATTTCGGTTATTCACGAGATTCTGCCTTGACCGCTTTAACGGTTGGCTGTGCTACAATGCTAGTTACCATTCCAGTCATTGGTTACATTTCTGATTTTATCGGTCGAAAAATTATTTATTTTGGGGGCCTGATTCTCCTTTTCATCTTGGCTATCCCATATTTCACAATGATTGGGCAAGGGGTCGGCTGGTTCTATTTTATGCAGGCAATTGTACTCGGAGTCGTCTGGGGAGCCATTTTTTCTACACAAGGAACATTATTCTCAGAGCTCTTTCCAGCAAAGGTCCGTTATACCGGATTATCCGTCGGATATCAGGTCGCGGCAGCCATTGCAGGTTTCGGTCCCCTCATCTGGACCACCATGGCGGAATCATATGGCCCATCCCCTTTGGTATTTGGCGGATTCATGATGACAGGCCTCGTAATCTCCCTAGCACTCTGTCTGCTATTACCGCATTCCAGTAGAATCATCGAAACGGAACAAACTCTTAAACCCGATGAGCTGGATTTGAACTGATTCTAAAATCCCTGGCATAAATAAAAACAAAGGCTGCATGTCCTATCACTTGGACAAGCGGCCTTTGTTTTTTAGAACTCTCTAAACTTGCTTACTTCCTATAATCCCTAAAAGATCAGTCAGCTTACGGATTTCATAGGTTGGCTTGATTCCCAGATTATTATCCTTTTGATGGGGATTGTACCAGCAGGTGTCCATTCCATAATTCAATCCACCCTGTATATCTGATGTCAAGGAGTCACCCACTATCAATGCTTTCGATTTATCTGTGATCTTTAACTTGGAAAATGCATAATCAAAAATCCCTTTATCAGGCTTCTGAAACCCAGCCTCTTGGGAAGCTATCAAATGCTCAAAAGTATGGCTAAGAGGAGAACCCCCGATTCTTGCTGTCTGCACTGACGTAAAGCCATTTGTTATAATAGCCAGCCGGCATCCTCCAAGCTTCTCGCAAACCTCTACAGCCCCTGGCATTAGATGTATTTCCTTTCCCAAATATCCCAGATACGCACGGCTGAATGAATCCGCATGGATATCAAGACCATGCTTAAGGAATAATCGCTTAAACCTTTCCACTCCCAGTTCAGTTAAATCAATAAGTCCCTGTTCCAAATCCCTCCATAATACCTGACTGATTTCTTGGTAGCATCCTGCATAATCCTCCGCCCCTGTGGGTAAACCGTACTCCAAAAAGGCTTCATGCAGTGCCTTTTTTTCCGATATTCTAAAGTCTAGCAATGTATCATCAACATCAAATAAGATAATCTCGTATTTCATCGCTGCCTCCTGTATTCATACTGAACTGTTTAAAATCATCATCTGTATTACTATTCCTATGATTAGAAGCCTAACGAAGAATGGCTTCTTCCAAACATAAAAAAGCCGAATAATGAACACTGTTTTATAAGTGTCCATTATTCGACCGATGACACAACACCTGTTTATAATGCCTCTTTTTTAGGAAGGGGCGCTTTTTGTTCAGGTTCTTTATTTTGTTTTCCCATTGTTAGACCTATTTCCGCTTTAAGACCTTTATACGTAGAATAACACATAATAAGCATTAGCACCGCCAATGGAACCGCCGTTGCAACAAGTGCGGATTGCAAACCTGCCAGACCACCTGTCATGATCAATACAATGGAAATTGCCGCAATGACAGCACCCCATATCATTTTTATTGAATGGGAAGGATTTGGATTTCCATTTTCGCTGAACATCCCTAACACAAAAACAGCTGAGTTGGCGGATGTAATGAAGAAAACCAGTACGAGAACCATAGCTAGAATACTTAAAAATGTAGTCATCGGAAAATAATCAAAAAATTTGAACAATGCAGATGTCACATCGGTCGAAACTGCAGTAGCCAGTGCTGTTTCACCCATATTTTGAATTAAATGAATGGCTGAGCCCCCCATAACAGCAAACCAGAAGAATGATCCTATTACCGGAATAAATACGGCACCCATCATAAATTCTTTAATCGTTCTGCCTTTTGATATTCTAGCGACAAAACTTCCAACTAGTGGCGCCCAAGCAATCCACCAACCAAAATAAAATAATGTCCAACTAGCTATCCAAGTACCTTTATCATCACTATAAGGCTCGGTCCTGAACGACATGCCTACAAAGTTCTGAACGTAATCACCTATCCCCTGGAAAAAGACTTTAAAAATGGTTTGGGTCGGTCCTAGAAAAAGAACGAAGGCCAATAATGCAAAAGCTAGCAGCATATTTAGATTGGATAAATGTTTCATGGCCCCTTGTAGTCCAGAAACCGTGGATGCTACATAAATAATTGTCACTACAACAATAATAGATGTTTGAACACTGACATTCATCGGCAGACCCCATAGAAAGTTCAAGCCACTGTTGACCTGTAACGTACCAAAACCTAGTGAAGTAGCAATACCAATGACGATGGAGAGAATGACAATCACATCGATCCCCTTGCCAATGGGTCCTCTGATTTTGTCTCCTATTAGGGGATAAAAAACAGAACTCAATGAAGAAGGTAATTTTTTTCTAAATTGGAAGAATGCTAATGAAACTCCTACAAGTGCATAACAGGCCCAGGCTGAAACTCCCCAATGCAAGTAAACTAATTGCAAAGCGAGCTTTGCTGACTCTTCGGAAGAGGCTTTACCAAAAGGAGGATTAATATAGTAGGAAACAGGTTCTGCCACGCCCCAAAATACCAGACTGATTCCAATGGAAGCACTAAATAGCATACCAATCCAAGTTGCTGTTTTATATTCAGGGCGATCGCTATCTTCCCCTAACCGTATATGACCGAATTTAGACAGCCCTATATACATACAAAACACAAAGAAAGTAAAAACACTCCCCAAAATGAACCAACCCAAATTATTGTAGATAAAATCAAGCGATGAATTAGAAAAACTCTCTAATTGGCTTGGCATGAATACACCAATGGCTATTAAGCCTAAGCTGATTGCTAATGATATGTAAAACACATATTTCTTACTTTTCATCCAATCACCCCTTAAATAATAAGATAGACAGTTTATATGCATCATGTAAACGTTTTCTTTAGTGAATAAAAAATTATTTTTTTGTCATTAGCCCTCGGTACCCATTCTGGGCTAATGACAAAAAAGGTGTAGTCAACTTAATTTCAATACCATTCAATAAATTTGAATGATCATTTCAGACCTTGGATAAAATGATAGACTCGATGATTTCCGCTACCCGGTTCCCCACTTCGGAAGTGGATGCTGTGCCATTCATATCGGGCGTGAGCACCCGGGCTTCCACCAGCAGTTGCTCAACCGCCTCAAGAACAATCTTCCCAAGTGATTCATAGCCAAAAAAGTCGAGCATTTGGCTTGCTGACCAAATGGAGGCGAGCGGATTTCCGATACCTTTACCTGCAATATCAGGAGCTGAACCGTGAATTGGCTCGAACATCGATGGAAATTCCCTTTCAGGATTAATATTGGCACCGGCAGCAAGACCGATCCCTCCAGCAAGCGCAGCCCCTAAATCCGTTAAAATATCACCGAACAGGTTCGAAGTGACAACGACCTCAAAGCGCTTCGGGTCTTTAATCATCAGCATTGCCGCTGCGTCGACAAGATATGAAGCCGTTTCGACTTCAGGATATTCCCTGCTCACCTCTTCGAATACTTGATCCCAGAAAACCATCGAATAATTCAGGGCGTTCGCTTTAGAAATGCTCGTCAGCGATCTGCCTTCTTTTTTCGCGGTTTCAAAAGCATAACGGATGATCCTTTCTGTGCCTTTACGGGAAAACACACCGTTTTGCAGCACCACTTCGTGTTCCTGACCTTTAAACAGCCAGTCCCCTGCACCTGAATATTCACCTTCACTGTTTTCGCGGATGAACAGCATATCAATATCTTCACGTTTAACATCAACGAGAGGCAAGTGAGCCCCTTTTAACAATGTCACGGGCCGGATATTGACATACTGATCAAAACTTTTACGGATTTTCAATAATAGCTCCCATAGTGAAATATGGTCTGGAACGCCGGGAAATCCGACCGCCCCCAAATAAATCGCGTCAAACGCTTTCAGTTTATCGATCCCATCAACATCCATCATTCTACCATTTTCGGCATAAAATTCGCAGCCCCATGGGAAGAATGTGAAATCCAATCTAAAGCCTGAATCAAGTTCAGCCACTTTATTTAATACTTTTATCCCTTCATTAATCACTTCAGGGCCAATGCCATCTCCTGCGATGACCGCAATTTTGAATTGTTTCATAAATGATCTCCTCAATTTCAGCCTTGGTTCCAAACGACCAATTTCATTTCTGTCATTTCTTCCACAGCATATTTAATGCCTTCACGACCAGTCCCGCTTTCTTTTACACCGCCGTATGGCATTTGATCGACACGATAGGTTGGCACATCATTTATGATCACACCCCCTACATGCAGTTCCCGTGAAGCGGACAATGCGTTTTTCACATTGTTTGTGTATATCCCGGCCTGCAATCCAAACCGGGAATCATTCACTTGATCGATCGCTTCCTTCACTGAACTTACTTTATTTACAATGACAACCGGAGCAAATGCTTCCTGGCATGAAACTTTTAACGTATGATCCGCATCCGTAATGATTGTCGGTTCAAGAATGTCACCTTGCAATTTGCCCCCTGCTGCGATTGTTGCCTTACTTCCTTTAGTTTCCTCAATCCAGCCCAGTACACGGGCAGCTTCTCCTTTGGAGATTAGGGAGGAAATATACGTATCCGGATCCAATGGGTCGCCAATTCTAAGTTTTTTGGCCGCTGCAGTGAATTTTTCGACAAACTCTTCATACACTTCTTCATGTGCATATACACGTTGCAATGAAATACAGACTTGCCCTTGATTGGAGAAAGCACCCATAATGCAACGATCGATAATTTTATCGATATCTATATCTTTATCAATGATTAATGCCGAGTTCGAGCCAAGTTCAAGTGTGGTCTTTTTCAGACCCGCTTTGTTGCGGATGCCGATTCCAACGCTTGGGCTGCCTGTGAATGTGACCATGCTTACCTGATCGTTTTCTACAATTGCTTCTCCGACCGTGTTGCCCGGACCAGTCACTACATTTAATACACCAGCCGGCAGACCCGCATTTTCAAAGATTTCTGCGATGAAAAGTGCGGAGAGCGGAGTTTGTGAAGCTGGCTTCAAAACAATGGTGTTCCCTGCAGCAATCGCCGGCCCGACTTTATGCGCCACTAAGTTCATCGGAAAGTTAAATGGGGTGATGGCACCAATGACCCCGATCGGCTCTCTTAACGTGTAACCAATTCGGCCTACCCCGCCAATGGCTGCATCAAATGGAATTGTTTCACCATGAATTCTTTTAGCTTCTTCAGCCGAGAACTTATACGTTTCGATGGTCCTTCCAACTTCCGCTTTTGCGAACATGATCGGCTTGGCTGATTCACGAGATATGATTTCTGCCGCTTCATCCGCATTCTCGATTAATAACGCGACAGCCTTCTCCAATATGTCCGCCCTTTGATATGCTGGCATTTTTGCCATGACTTCGCGTGCATTGTAGGCGGCTGCAATCGCCTTTCCCGTCAGCTCTTTATCCGCCATGGCAATTTGGGCGATTTCTTCCCCGGAATAAGGGGAATATAATGGAGCATAGCTTACCGTTTCCACTTTTTCACCATTGATCATCAGATATTGTTTCATTGATTTGAATTGATTCGCTAATTTACTCATTTAGGGCCTCCAATACCATTTCATGAAATTGAACAATTGCTTTTTCCGAAGAAGAATATCTGCCTTTGTTAAAGGCACGGGAGCGGAAACCTATTTGTTCCAGCTCTACAAGTTCAACATCTTCCTGTCGGACTTGTTCGGCAAATGTAACAAGATCTTTCTCTTCCTGAGTCAAATTCTCATCGCGGAAATAATATGTGTAAACAGCCAAAGTCGTTTCGTGATCAATTGGAACCATTTGAATGGTCGCCATATTTCCGGGACCTGGATAAATGGTCAACATCAAGTTTGGCCACAGCCAGAAAAAGGAGCCACCCTGCATTTCTGCCTGATTTAAATCGACCGTACCATAATTTTTATCCGGTTTAACGATCGAACCTTGCAGTGAATAGTTATCACAGGTAATGATTTGGTAATCATCCATATCAAGTGCTGCAACAAAGCTTGGATGAGCTACATGGCAATGGTCACATTCTAAATAGTTATCTATGAACGCTTTCCAGTTTGCCTTGATCACCCTCGTTTTTTGGCTTGTTCTTTTTAACTCACCTAAAAACGGGTATTTACTTAAACGATCAAAGAAATCGCCGTAAGATTCGTTAAGCGGTTTCGCATTATCATCCAAGTTAACAAAAATTAAAGATTCCATGATTTCCATGCGAACGGAGCGCAAACAGGCATCTTGTACACAGGCTTCATCTTCGCCTTTAAAATTCGGAGCTTTGTTCAATTTCCCATCCAATTTGAACGTCCAACCGTGATAACTGCATTGTAAAATTTTCTTCTTACCTGATTCACTTTTTTCAAGCTTAGTAGCACGATGCGGACAAACATTATAAAAAGCGCGGATCACCTCGTCCTGGCCGCGGTTCACTATGATCGGCTCGTTGGCTACTTCTGTCGTAAAAAATGATCCCACTTTTTCCAATTGGCTGACATGACCCACAAGCTGCCAAGATTTAGAGAATACTAGATTGATTTCCTTTTCGAGAACTTTTGGATCTGTGTATTTGTCATATGTCAATGTTCTTTCAAATGTACGATTTGTAACATTTTCCACCTTGTTATAAGCCATCATTATTTCCCCCTAAAAAATGATTACAAGCATTACTGCCATACTGGATATTAAAGATTGGTATTTCTTAATTGATCCGACCTTCCGCTTCAACCGGCTATCACTGGTATATTGGCAAAAGGTTCTGTAGCCAACTTAATCGAATCTGTCGGACAACCATCAAAAGCATCTTCCAAGTCCTCCTCCAGATCTTCGGATACTTCAGTTATTCCTGTGTTGGCATCCAGGATTGAAAAAGCAATTCCTTCATCGTTATAATCGAAAATTTCCGGTGCAGTCGCTCCACATGCCCCGCAAGCGATACATGTCTCCTGGTCAACTACTGTGTATTTAGCCATGTGGTTTCCCTCCCCCCATTTACATAATTAAACGGACGTTGTGCTTTTCTTTTTTCCTCCCATTGTGCTCGTGCTGTGCAGCGGCTGAACTTTCGCACTCGGGTCGATATGAACTTTAGCATTACTCACTGCTGTAGGCGCTTCACCGAACCCGCTAGCAATCAGCTTCACCTTTCCTTCGTACGTGCAAATATCCCCTGCTGCGTATATGCCTTTGATATTCGTTTCCATTTTAGAATTGACAACAATGGAATTGTTTTCAATTTCAAGACCCCAATCCTTTATTGGCCCTATTGATGATAGGAATCCATAATTGACGAGAACGTCATCGACTTCCAATTCAAGTGAATTTCCACTCTTCGCATCCGTCACAATCACTTTTTCTATCTTTTCATCTCCGACCAGATCGGCTGGGAGATAAGGAGTCAAGACCTCCACATTGGATTGTTTCAAACGCTCTACACTGTGTTCATGGGCACGAAATTTATCCCTGCGATGAATGAGTGTCACTTTTTCCGCGATCGGTTCAAGCATTAGCGACCAGTCGACTGCCGAATCACCGCCACCGAACACAACTACTTTCTTATTAGCGAATTGACTCATACTCTGGACGAAATAATGAAGGTTGGCATTTTTAAATCTTTCTTCGCCTTCCATTTTTAGTTTCCGAGGCTGGAATGCCCCGTTACCAGCAGTGATGATTATTGCTTTCGTATAATGTGTTTCTTCGGATGTCGTAATGGCAAACAGCCCCTCCGAAGTCCGAACAATGGTCTCTACAGATTGATTAAGACAAATATCCGTTTTAAATTGACCCATTTGTTCCAGTAATCGATTGATGAGCTCTTGGGCCTGTATTTTCGGGAACCCTGCAATATCATAAATATATTTTTCAGGGTACAAAGCAGATAGCTGCCCTCCCAATTGAGGAAGACTTTCGATAATTTTCACTGAAGCTTGGCGCATTCCCGCATAAAAAGCGGTAAATAAACCCACCGGTCCTCCCCCGATAATAGTGATATCAGAGATCTCATACTTTTCTTCCAAACTCATTCCCCCCTAGATGTCTTACTCGAGATAACTCCTTTTACTAGAATTCTGCTATGCTCAGATGTCGATTCATGCAATAATTATTGACATGCAAACCTAGCACTTCGTCAATTTCAGCAATTGATAATTTTATATAATGCAATATGCGTGCCAACCACGGAAACTGCCTTTAATAAACAAAATATTTAGAATTCATTTTGAAAACGCTATCACACCGAGTTATAATTAACTCAAAATTGATGAAATCTTATTCAGAATTCACTCATTCCCTTTTGAAAAGAGAGGATTACCTTATGAAAAGTACCGATTCTACTGAAAGTGTCGAGATGACGCTCCAAACTTTATTAAAGATTCTTGATCATTCCTCAGATGAGATTTTTGTCCTTGACGGCGAAAAGCGGATTCTTTACGTCAACAAGGCATGTGAGCGCCATTATGGGCTGAAACCTACTGATGTCATTGGCAAATATAATGTGGACTTATTTGAAAAAGGATACTGGACACCCTCCATCGTTCCTGAAGTGTTTAAAAGGAAAAAGCCTTGCTACATGAAACAACAAACATATATTGGGGCAGAATTGATGACATCAGCGATTCCAATTTTAAATGATGCCGGGGAAATTGAACTGGTCGTCACTACATCGACAGAAACCCAAACGTATAAAATGTTAAAAGCAAATGAAGCGAGTGGTGAGTTAAAAATCACTCATGACGAAGATGAAACGGGGAGATTCATTACTAACAGCGGTAAAATCAACCGCATCCTCACTTTTTGTGAAAAAGTGGCGCCGACCGATTCCACGATTTTGATCCAGGGGGAGTCTGGAACGGGAAAAGGAGTGCTTGCCCATTTCATCCACCGGATCAGTAAGCGGAAAAGCAAACCTTTCCTGACGATCAACTGTGCAGCCATACCGGATGAGCTGCTCGAATCTGAACTATTCGGCTATTCAAAAGGTGCTTTTACCGGTGCTAACAAAACTGGAAAACGCGGATTGATTGAATCCGCAGATGGAGGCACTGTCTTTCTTGATGAAATCGGGGAAATACCGCTAGCTTTGCAGGCAAAGCTTCTCCAAGTAATCCAGGACAAACAATTCATTCCCGTCGGCAGCAATGAATTAAAAAAAGTCGACATCCGCATCGTCGCTGCCACAAACCAGAATTTAATAGAAATGGTCAATGATAAAAAATTCCGGGAAGATTTATTTTACCGTTTGAATGTGATTGATATTCAATTGCCTCCATTGCGGGAACGCAAAGAAGATATCATTCCTCTTACTTACAATTTTTTAAATAAGTTCAATGAAAGGTATCAGGAAAATAAAGTCATCTCGGAAGAATGCTTGAACCTATTAATTTATTATTCATGGCCAGGCAATGTGCGCCAGCTCGAAAACTTGATTGAACGGTTGGTCTTAATAAGTGACTCCGTTATCCTAATGTCGGACTTGCCTGAAATGATAACCGAGAACGTTGAACAGGTCACACAGATTGATCTCCCCACTTCTCTCGATAAAGCACTTGATGAAACGAAACGGATATTGATCAGGAAATCTTACCAAACATACAAATCATCAAGGAAAGTCGCGAAGGACCTCTCTATCAGTCAAACGAAAGCTTCGGCATTGATCCGGGAGTACTGTTGGGATTTAATGAATAAATAGGTATCATGAAAGGACAATATTTGTCTTACCTTAAACAAGTCCATTTGCCCCCAACCGAAACATGCTGGTTATTCGTTGCCAGTGATCGATAGTGAATGGTAAACACTTATATATATTTCACTTAGCTATTAAATTCAGGTACGAACAGAAAATAAGAGACTTCCCCTTTGCGGGCAAGTCTCTTATTTTTATGAAGATCCAACTATTTTATCACCTCTCGGCTTTGTACTATTTGAATCTGGTTCTTTTGTGATGCCAATTTGATTGAATTGATCATTAATGGACAGTTTGTATGTCAACGATCCTGTGCCTGCTTCATCAGGCTTGAAGGTTCCTGCATTTGTCCGTTTTCCATCTTTCAGCAACCATACCTGATACACCTCGGACTCTTGAAGGCTAGGCAAATTCTGAATCTGAACGATTAACCTTCTTTCTTCACCTTGCTGCAAAATGTATGCAGCACCGTCCGTATTCATCTTTATAGCTGTCTTATCAGCAGGCTGCAAAGATAGTGACGTTTTAACCTCCATTGGCAGATTGATGGCTGTAAGTTCTTTTTTTAGTTGAATATTGGAATACAACAGCACAAATGACAAAACTAGAGTGGCCAGCAAGATACCTGAAGTTACAGGTGTAAACTGCTTAAGGAAAAAACCACTCCATTTCTTTTCCTTTGTCACTGGAACTTCATCATCAGTCTCAAAGACAAAATTCATAACCTCCGATTTCATGGAGGAAGAAGGTTCGATTTCCTCGAAATCCCATTTCAATGAATTCCAGGCTTCCGTCATTTGTTCATACTCCCTAGTGCATTCAGAGCAGTGAATTAAGTGTTCCGTGAATGCCTTTTTTTCTTTTTCCCCCAGTTCACCCGATAAAAATGAAAGCAGGTTAGCGCATTTTGTATTCATTTACAAACCACCTACTTCCAAATGCTTTTTCAACAATTTAAGCGACTGATGAAGTCTGCTCTTGATGGTACCAACCGGTTCATTTTCAATTTTGGCAATTTCCGTTAACGAGTACCCTTTCCAATACAGTAAATCAATCAGCCTTTTTTGCGGCTTGCTTAACTTACTTTTTGCATTGGCAATTTCACTGTGTAATAGCCCATTTTCTATATCATTATTCGGATCTTCTATGTCAATTGGATGACTCATGTCCATATGTTTGTTATTCCGGATATGAACACTGTCTTTACGGACATAATCGACACACACATTTCGTGTAACCGTCAAAAGCCAGCTTAAAAAGTGCCCCTTTTCGGAATTGTAGCTGCTTTTTGTGGTCCAGAGCTTTAAAAAGACCAACTGCACAATCTCCTTAGTTTTTTCAGCATTTCCATTTGTGAATTTAAAAATAAAACCATAGATTAATTTAATATGCCGGTCATAAAGTTCTTCCAGGGCAGGACGATGCTTTTTCATTACTAATGCCATCAATTCCTTATCAAGTTTTTCTTTCAATCGCACCTGCAACTCCTCACCATGTAAATTTGGAAAACGAACAACAGGAACGACCACCAGTGATCGTCCCTTTTTTCTTATTTTGGAAAAACTGTCTCATTATTTACAATATACCAAACATTTTTCACTCCTTCACCATTGACATCTCCCGCTGCCTTATCATTCACAAAATAGTAGAGTGGAAATCCTTTGTACGTTAGCTGTTCTTCTCCTGTATCTTCCCTTTTAATGGTTCCAAAGTCTTTTTCCTCAAATCCTTTTGGAACAGCAAAATCCCTTTCCATGAACGGCGGCCATTTCTCCAGACATTCATCCGCGCAATTGCTTTTACCGGATTTATCATTCTTGAAAAAATAAAGTGTCATTCCCTTGGAATCAGCCAAGTATTCGCCTGTTGTTTCACTTTCCAATAATTTTAGGGTTACAGCTTTTTCATCGGCAGTACCACTAACAACTTGATCCTTTTTGGGTGAATCATCAGCTTCATTTCCACACGCCGTCAAAACTAGGACCATCATAAAAACTGAAAATACCAACCACTTTTTCATATACTCTCACTCCTCATAAATTTTACTTCCATCCCCATTTTTGAAATACTTGATGGGATTCTTCCGTTTTAAGATAGTCAATGAATTGTTTTGCTTTTTTCTTGTTTTCGCTCTTACTTGTTATGCTTACCGGAGTTCCCCTATATAGCTTGTCTTCCTCAGGGAGTTGAACCAGGTCTGTCACACCCGATAGACGGTAATGCCAGGATTCATATGTTATCCAAGCGTCGAATTTAGAATTTGCCTTCCATAGCTCGATAGCTTCTGCACTGGACTTCACTGAAATGTCAATATTCCTGCTAATTCCAGGAATAAGTCCTTTTCTTCCAGCCAAATCTTCCCATAGCCCCAGTTGCCCGGCTCCATTAACATCCACAATCTTTACGCCCTTCTTCGTTAAATCCTCCAATGACTGTATATTCTTTGGGTTTCCTTTTCTAACCAGAATTCCAGCTGCCCTCGAGTACAATTCAGTACGGCTTTTTTCATTAATGATACCTGGATGGTTAAGCATGAAATCAGATAGCATATACTCGGAACCTCCGTAAATGATATCGGCATCCTGCTTGGCTTGATCAATCCATTTTTCTTCGGGTCCCGCTGTTACCTCAACTTTTATTCCCGTTTCTTTGGTGAATTGCTCCGCTACTTCCTTGATTGGTCCAAGAGGGCCACCTGGACCGTATACTTTTACGACATCGTTGACTGCTTGCCCCGGTTTCGAATCCATTTCAGGTGAAAATCCTACAAGGACTAACATCAATGATATCCACCCAACAAAAATGACCTTTTTCTTCACGTCTTTCTTCTCTCCTTTCTAAAAAAACCTTTGTACTATAGATAACGGGACAAACCTCAAAACGGTTTGAAAAAATTGTTTTTTTTTTAAGGTCTTCAATAAAAATAATAAACTCTATTTTTTTGGTCTATAACGAACATAATCCTACTGCAAAATAATCTGGTAAAATGATCTTCAGCGACTCTCTTTTCCCTCATAACAAAAAAACCATTCGAAAAGATCTTTTCCGAATGGGGCATGGCTTTAATTCATACTCTTTTTAAGTCTCTTAAACCAAGTGACAGAAAAGGTCAGCTTGAATTGCTTCCATTACTCTGTCCATTTTTTTTACGAATAACAGCTATCACCAATAATAAAAGCGGAATGATCGTCTGCATTAAAATTCCTTGAAAAGGGAAGACGTCGGTATCATTACGATTAACATCCATAGAGCTAGGAAACGACCAAAAACCGAATTCCACTATCAAAATCCCTATCGGCCATACAACAGGCCGATAGTCGGAGAGATTCAGCCACTGCGCTGTACCTACAGCAGATACATAATAAAAAACGGAAATTTTCACAAACGCCCCCACTATCCATACCGCCATGACGGCGGACTCTACATGTTCAAAAAAGTCGGCCAAACTGATGTATCGAGATACATTCATCAGGGGGTAAAGTTTTGTGGATGTGGTTGACCCAAGTACAAATAGAACCATAAGATTCACCACAATTAACGTCATCATCACGGTAAACACGGTCATCATCCCTGATTTCATCCCTTTTTTCATATCTGCCAAGAAAGGGAGAAGAAAAATGATCAGGAAAAACTCGCTGAACCATCCACCCGGTACAATCGCACCCTTGATTGGGGGCATTATACCATCCCCCAATACCGGGAATATATTCTTAAATTCGAGATCAGGAATCAGCAAGAGGATTAAGACAAAGATTGGAAAAATGAAAACAGGTACAAACAATTCAGCAGCACGCCCCAACACTTCTATTCCCCCGCGTACGATGAACGCACACAGAATCACCATCGATATCATGATCACACTAATCGGGGTACGTACCAGAAAAGAGCCGACAACAAATTCTGCGTAGGATCTAAGGATTAGCCCCGTGTTCTGGATATAAAAAAACAAGAGTAAAAAACCGAAAATTTTCCCCAGAGTCCGACCAATGATCTTTTCAGTGAATTGGATCACCGTTTGTTTTGGATAAAGTTGGTGCAGTTTATAAGCGATATATACCGTCAGATACCCTATGAGCGCAGCAAAAATGGGGGAAAGCCATAAATCAGTTTTGGCATATTTCGCTGTGATGCTTGGAACACCGAGAATAGCCGTTGCCACAATCGATGGATACAACATGAATGCCATCTGCAGAGATGATATTTTCCCTTTCTCCATCTGCTTCCTCCTTTCTTAATAGAATGAAATTAATCCCGCAACACCCACTAATGGACTCACTTTTCCATAAACTCTGCAAATGGCCTGAAAAGAGTCTCCACCCATTGAGTAGGCCCTGACATCTGTGGGAGATTGAACATGGACAGAACCAAGCCAGTGAGGAGCAGTGTAACAAATGCCACCTTATCTTTTTTAGGATTTTTTTTCATTTTCGGCCATTCATACAAAATGATTAGAATTACAATCACGGTTGTACAAAAAAAAGTCCCCCATCTCACTTGTCCTTCACCTCATTTTCAGACAAACCTGCCGGTTTGATAATATAGCCCTGTCTTCGAATATAGGCCATAACATCGATTTCCACTTCCATTTCCGCGAATACCTCATCCCAGTGGTTTTCGACCTTATTAAACTGTTTAGGATATTTCCTATAGAAATCTTTACCTAACCCTAAAATGTCCGATTTCTTATGCTGAGTATTCAGAAAAGCCAGCTCGATGCGTTTTTCTATATCTTTTTGAAAGGCTCGTTCTGCCATTTTTAAAGATTTTGGACTTGAAAGGTCTAAATTCGTTCCATTTTGTATAACAGCTCCTTCTGTATTTACCTTCACCAATAATTTCCATTTGTCATTGATAATTTGCGGAATGATCTTGACTTTGGCTGTCACTGGATTTAAAGAAATCTCCCCTTTCACACCTTTTGGTTGTAAGGTCACGGTATATGATTCTATTTCATCCCTTAACCACAATAGCCCTCTAGTTTCCTTTTCAGTCATCGTTCCAGTCATTTTATCTTTTTTGAACACGGCTGATCCGACAATGTAAGGAATCCCCTGTAATTTCGTTTGCCCTTTCCCTGGAGGTAATATTTTAATGAATGGAATTACGGCCGCTTGAGGCTTACCCGTTAACATTTCATCTAAATCCTGTAGTGTGACCAGCATCCCGATATGTAAATCAGATAGTTCTCTAAGCACTTCCCCTGAATAGTTTTCCAGGGGCGGCAAAGATTCAAGGATAGGCTTTGCTTTCCCTTGGCTTACATACACATTTGCTTTCTCTCTTGGCTGCGGATGGCGCAGCAAAAAATCCAGCTGCTCTTGAACTCCTTCCTTCGCTAACTTTTCACCGAATACAAATACTTTACAATGTCCCCAAAATATTTTTCGCGGAAGCTTGCTTTGAAGCCTAGACAATGCATCTGAAATATTGGCGCCTTTTTCATATCTCACCATTGTCGTAGCCCCACTCCCCCCCTGACTGCTCCCTCCTTGACCGCCTCCACTGGCAATTGAACTTGGAATAAAGACCTGGACGGATAGTTCAATTTGATCATTACCCTTCTTATCGATGGCGGCTGCTGTGACAATCGCCAAATCAGTGATTTCCACTCGATCCCAACAACCGCTTAGAAAAGGGGTCGTTCCACAAATACCGAGCAAAAGAAGGACGCTTTTCATGAAATGACGCCTTTTTCCTTTCTCCAATATCCTTTTTCGCCTCCAGCTATTATTCACTCCGTTTCACTCCCCCTTTTTGGATTTGGTTTCTGTTCCGGGGCTTGACGGTATACATTAGAATCCCCTGTGAGACGCGGGCGTGAATCCATCATCCACCAAGGGGCTCTCCACAGCACATCTTTCAGCTCTTTACCTTTTAACGGTGCCAGTGGCGCTAAGTATGGAACGCCAAAGGAACGTAAGCTGCATAAGTGAATGACTATGGCGATGATCCCCATCATGATGCCAAGCAGTCCTAAGGTACCGGCAAGCAGCATCATTGGAAAACGCAGCATCCGGAAAGCAATTCCGGCAATATAACGAGGCATCATAAAAGAAGCGATTCCCGTAATTGCAACCACAATGACCATTGGCGCTGAAACCAAGCCCGCTTGTACGGAAGCTTGACCAATCACTAGCGCTCCAACAATGCTGACGGCAGAACCTATCTGCTTCGGCAATCGAACCCCTGCCTCTCTTAGTCCTTCAAACGTAATTTCCATAGCCAATGCCTCTACTATTGCAGGAAAAGGGACCGATTCCCGGGATGCAGCCATGCTTAGCAGCAATGCAGTTGGGACTGCCTCATGATGGAACGTCAAAATGGCAACATATAGGGACGGGAGCAAAAGGGATAAAAACATGAAAAAATAACGCAACCAACGAATGAAAGTGCCAACCATGAAACGTTGATAATAATCCTCTTGTGATTGAATCAAAGAAAAGAAGGATATTGGAGCAATTAGCGTAAAGGGCGTTCCCTCTACTAGAATGACAGCTCGTCCCTCCAGCAAACTAGAACAGGCTACATCCGGCCGTTCTGTCGACATGATCTGAGGGAAAGGTGAAAACGGATTGTCCTCAATCATTTCCTCGATGTACTCGCTTTCTAAAATACCGTCTATTTTAATTCGTTCCAACCGAGTTGTAATCTCTTCAATCAGTGTTTTATCCGCAAGTCCATCAATATAAGCAATTGAAACATTCGTCCTGGTAAGAGTTCCGATCTTCATCGATTGTATTTTAAGGGCAGGACTTTTAATAATGCGTCGCAATTGGGACGTATTTACCTCTAGCGATTCAATAAATCCCTCTCGTGACCCCCTAACTCCACTCTCTGCCACAGGTTCTTCAATGGCTCGCTTTTCCCATTTGGACAATCCTAAAGAAAATCCATCGCTTCCCCCTTCATATAGAAGGATCGGGTTTCCAGAGGAAATCGATTCAATGCAATTTGCCAGCATACTCACTTTTATCACTTTAGGAACGGGCAATTTATGTTCAATAAAATCATTTAATGATTGTGGTTCTTTTGATGACTCCTGCATGAGTGGAGATAGCACATATTGCTCTATCGCCTCGATGTCTGAGAGTCCCGCAATGTAAATGAGCATCGCCCGCGTTTTTCCGAAAAGTAAGAACGAGCGAAACATGACATCCGAGCAATTATCATAAACAGAACGAAGTGTTTCTACATTTTGACTGAAATTCGCATCAAGTAAATCTGCAGGCTTGGAATCTAGGTAATCATTTTGCACCAGGGATTTTTTTTCTTTCTTTTTTCTTAACAATTTGCCAACATTACGAATCAAGCTGGTTACCCCCATTTATTTTGCAGGTCGCTCTAACTCCATTTTTCTATGTTTCTTCATTAAGGGTATTTTATACAGAAGATCCTGAGACTAACATGAACTTAATTTTCATTTAAGCAGTTTTTAAGGGTAAATAAAGGCTACGTTAGAGATTGATATTGAATAAACCATAATCATTTGTGATATCCTGTTTGTAATTAATGACAAAGGGGTATATCAAAAACCGTGGCTACACATTAGCTGACCTTACATATCACTGTTTAAGTATTCAGGTTCCTGAACAAGATACACAAGAATTACAATATAAGGGTTTCTTAATGGATTATAATCGCTTTAAATGCCTCTGCTTTTTTACCTTTTATAAAAGTTTCATGGACACTCAGAGTAAAACATTAGAAGATAGGGGGATTCTATGTCATTCTTAATCGCTTTGCTCGGATTATTGGTTGCCACAATAATTGCAACCATCTTGAATGCCATATGGCCTCGTATTCCGCTTCCAATATATCAGATAGTCATGGGAGCAGTGCTTTCATTATTGCCATTTCAATTATCGTTGGATTTTCATTCAGAATTATTCATGATCTGTGTCATTGCTCCGCTGCTCTTTACAGAAGGAAAAAATACGTCCCGTAAAGAAATGCTTGAATTGCGTAAGCCTATTCTGTTATTGGCCTTTGGGTTAGTATTCGTGACCGTTTTTGCAGGAGGTTTTTTCATCCACTGGTTAATATCGGATATGCCGATTGCTGTCGCTTTTGCTTTAGCAGCCACAATTACCCCTACAGATGCTGTAGCCGTACAATCGATTACAAAAGGATTGAAATTGCCCGGAAATATGATGCCCATCCTTGAAGGTGAATCACTTTTCAATGATGCTGCCGGAATCGTTGCTTTTAAAGTTGCCTTGGCAGCTGCCTTAACTGGAGTATTTTCTATAAAAGATGCTTCGCTTCATTTTATATTTGTGGCTTTAGGCGGAATCATTATAGGTTTCCTTTTGGGCTATTTAATCGTTAAATTACGATTATTTTTACGGGTTCATGGACTTGAAGAAATCTCCATGTCCATTGTTATTGAACTGATTACGCCTTTTGCCATATATATGGTAGCTGAAGAATTCCATGTATCCGGCATCTTGGCAGTGGTTGCTGCAGGTGTAATTCATGGCATCGAGCGGGACCGCCTTCAGAGTTCCACAACTAAATTGCAAATTGTATCAACTAATACATGGTCTGTATTAGGTTATGTTTTGAATGGACTTGTATTTGCCTTGTTAGGCTTCATGGTGCCGATTGTTTATCTGGAAATTGAGCCCGGCTTAAATAGGGGTAATCTTTTTGGGATAAGTGTTTTGATCGTTCTTTTATTATTGGTGATCCGTTTTATTTGGGTATACATTCTGCATGATACTTTTACGAAAAACAGAGTGAATCCATTAGAGCAATTCATCATGTCAAGGGTTCATCCAGAAGATAGCCATGACACCGATGAGGAAAATGTTTCAAGATCACGATTTGCCTTCTTGACATCCGTTAGCGGCATTCATGGAACCATTACATTGGCTACCGCTTTATCCATACCATATTTTATATCGGATGACACTTTATTCCCGATGCGTAATACTGTCTTGTTTATCGCAGCGTGCGTTATTTTGTTAAGCGTCATATTGGCTACGGTTCTCTTGCCATTACTGGTGAAGACACCGATTGAATTCAAAGATGAACGCCTAACCCCTGAGGAGGCTTATAAGATTGTTTTAAATAAAACGATCAATCAGCTGAGCAAGGAAGCAACCATCGATAATCAGAAAGCTGTCCATCAAGTGATGGAGGATTTAAATGAGCAACTGATAGATTTGGAGCGGGGAATAACAAATAGACCGGATAATCGGACCATACTGGAATTAGTGGAGCTAGGGGCCAATGAGGAATTGGAAGTCGTTTCTGGATTAGTCGAAAAAGGGATTATATCTGAAACAGCCTTTGAGCTTTATAAAGTGTATATTTCAAGAACGTTAAATTATATGCAAAAATCATCGCTGCAAAGAGCTTGGATTAATTTGCAGGCAATCCTTTTCAAGAAAAAGATCAATGTCAAATGGGATAAGAAATGGAAAGCGAAATTGGAGGACTCCATCGATAAAAATGCTGACCTGATCCGGGAGTTCCGTAAAGCACAAAAAGAAGCTTCAAAGGAAGCTATTTCATTAATCAAACAACAAACTACACCAGAAAACCGTCATGAAGTAATGCTTGTCATTCAAAGATATAATCGTTATTTGAATCCATTCGGAACATTAAGTGAAAAAGAAGCACATTGCTTCGAAGAGATGGTGAGTCATTTTCAATTGAATGCGATGCAAATAGAACGTGATATCATTCAGCAAATGGTTGAAGAGGAGCAAATATCCACACAAACAGCAACTGAGCTTAGACAAAACTTAATCTATGATGAAATGCTAATGATCCAAAATTGATAAAATATAAAGAGACACCGATACAGCAGGAAGCGGTGTCTCTTTAGTAAATAAACATTTAATCTAATTGAACAATCCATTGTGTCCTCTCAATTTCTTCTTTTATCAATTCCGTTGAAAGATGCCCCGGATCAGCTTAACTCATCCAAGTTGAAAATCACTAAGTAGGAAAATCGCACAAACTGATTACCTGGAAGACATGCTGCTTTCTTCTTTCCTGCCAACAAATCATGGTCTTTTCTTATCCTTAAAGCGCTCCATCTTTTCCTGCACTTCTGATTCCATTCATGGTTATGGATATGCTTGAAATGGATACTCAGATACACTAAATAACCGTCCAACTAGTTGGACGGTCCCTTTGCAAAATCTTAATTCCCTTTTGAATGCGTTTAATGACCTTTTCCAAGAGTTCGATCACTCTTTGCTTGTAAAAGTGCTTGGCATCACAACAGCGATAACTTCTCCACGGGCGCAAAGTTTATCGATGGCAAAAACCTCTGTTTCGATTCTCCATTTCTTAGGATGAATCTCATGAATTGTCCCAATGGCCATTAATGGTACATCATTGGGAGTTGGCTTTACGAACTCCACTTTCAGTGAAGCTGTCACAAACCTAGGAGGCTCCACTCCATCTCCAGCTTCATGACCATTTTTACGATGCAATGCAATAGCAGCTGAACCTGTTCCATGACAATCAATTAACGATGCAATCAAGCCGCCATAAACAAAGCCTGGAATTGCGATATGCTCTGGACGTGGTGTATAAATTGTCCTTGTTTGCTCGCCTTGCCAACCCGTTCGAAAATGATGACCATCTTTATTTAACCGACCACATCCATAACACCATGCAAATGCATCTGGGTAATCATCTTGAATCGCTTTTAACACTTTCTCCTCCATTTTACCTCCCCCTTTTTCAGAATATTATAACACCAACGAAGGATAATGGGTCAATTTGGACATTCCCTGACAAGTTCTTGGCGAAGCTGAAATTGTTTATTTCTATAATTTAATTTTAGACCGTGATGTGTATATGAATGGTCAGAAAGAATTAATAAAAAAATGCGAAATGAGTGATGCATTAAATTACCTGGTAGCTATCAAAGTATTGAGATTTTTGATGCTGGCCGTATCCATATTGTCCATCAAGCCAGGTATTTCTCTGGTTTTTATTTTTCTGCATCACTCTTTCAACTAAATTCATATTATGTTGAAAGAGTGAATTTCAATATTTGTCCCCTCTTTTTCAAAATGTGACACAAAAGTGATGTCTTTCCATGCTATGCTTTTAACAAACGAATAAGGAGCTGTAATATGATTAAAAAATATGCTGTCATTTTACTTGCTGGATTAATCTTAATTGGTTGTTCTTCTCAATCGAACGTAAAGGCATCTAAAGAAAAGACATCTATAAAAGATTCTGAGCTAAATGATCCCGCAGACTCTTTTATTTACGAAACAAACCAAACATAAACAAACAGTGATACTTGAATTCGAGTCGAAATAATATTAAAAAGAGCGACTGCATTTAATTAGCAATCGCTCTTTTTTGTTTACCTAGTTCTATAGTAGTTTTCAGCTGTGTATATAGGCCAGCTCCAAAACGCTTCACCTTGTGAAATAATGTAGCGGTCTAAAAATATTTCAAAATTAAGATTTAGAGATGAAAGGTCTGTAAACTCCAAAATATTAAGGTAATTTGGATCCCCACTCTTTAGTTTTTCTGTATCCAGTATGAGATAACAATCATTTAACAGATGTGCAATTGGAATCCCATGTTCACTTAAATATTCAATTTCTTGATATTCTTTTATTTCGTCCAAGCTAAATATTTCTAGACCATCGCCTAGTTTTTCACCGTCTTCTTCAATTGACTCATATATTCTTGCTCCATTATGGAGTGCTAGAAACGCCTTGTAGTCTTCAGGAAGTTTGATACTATTTTCATTTTCAAACTTTTCAATTTCAGCTGTACAAGCTTCGGAATTAAAAGAACAAGTTATATCTCTAACTTCCCCTTCGTATGATATTATTTTCATTTGGTCGTTGTTGTTCAATAATTTTTTAAGTCCAGATAACGTGTTTTGTACGAAATGGCTCAAATGACTTATCCCTCCAAATCAAATTAATATGCTCTCCACCAAGGAGTAACTTCTTTTATATGAAAGTCTTTAGGTAGAGCAAATAGGTTGGACATCGAATTTGTTCCACCATATTCTAATGGCTTTTCATGATGTACGTGAATCTGCGACCAATCCCATTTTGGATCTCCATATTCTTTAATATACCACTTTTTATATGTAACATTTAGTCCACTCTTTCTTTTTGTCCGTACTACCGGCATATTAGCTTTTGTAGGAATCCACATAGATGTATTATTGTCTAAATTTGTGATCTCAGGATAGGGTACTGTCTTTTTATTAACTAATACCTCTTTTGTTACTCCTTCATTAGTCTTTGTCCCAACACCATTCCATCCCACCGTAGTTTTATGATGGCTTTGGTAAAAATGCGTAGTTTTATTATTGTAAGTCTTAGATGTTTTTTTACCAACTTTTAACTCTGAACCTGTCCACTCCGTATCAAATTTGTCTACTAATCTATACTTGCCATACTGATCATAACTTCTGTAAAGTTTTCCACCAGTCCATATAGCAACTGGTTTCTGTCCAGTCATAGCATCAATTCTTGACGACAAAAGAAATGGAAAATCTAAAAGAACAATTTGCGAAATAAAAAATAAAATGAGCAGCCCTTAGTTTATGGGGCTGCTCATTTTTTCTTATTCGATTAATTCTTCATGGTGGTAAGGTAGCTCAATTTCTCTTAGGATAGGTACTTGATCCCCGGCTGTCTTTAGTATTGTTTTTACATATACAGCTTGCAGCGGTTGGAATATATCTGTTGAAAAATTGAACTTCTCAGTTAGGCCTTCATCAAAATATAGTTCATGTTTGGGCCGTGTAATCATTAAACGTAGGATAACCAATCGGTGTTGATATATTCGGTGAACCTACATTACCGAAGCGGCGGTCTAGTGAAAACGTCGTACAGAACTCTGCTATGTCTTGTGAATACTGTTGGTACTCAAATATGACATCCTGGCACCCATTACGGAACCAGTACGGCTGCTTACTTTGATTTGCAGCTCTGTGATCTCTCTCTTAGGGAAAGAGAATACTAGCATGGAAAAGGGTTGATTATTAATGGTAATCTCGTGGACGCATTGCTTTCTGGACGTATCAACAACAAGGATGACGAAGCATTTTTCTACTAAGTCAGTTGCAGGCTTCCCTTTTTAAAAGTTAAGCCTTTTTCTTAAATCCCAATACTTAAATGTCATTTTACCCATTTTCGATTTCGAAAGTGAATCGTATTTACGTCCAAGTGCCAGGTTTTGTTTTTCTAACTTGGTAATTTTTTTAAGTTGAGCTTCGTTCAGTTTTTTTAATTGCTTTACTTGTTTAACAAATTCTTTATTTTTCACTTTCAAATCATTGTTTTTATTTTCAACAATGATCCGGTCTTTTATTGGAATTTCCATGTCTTTTGGTTTTAATTTAGGAGTGCCATTGGTTTCATATCCTATAGTTTTTAGATATGGCAAGTTATTTTGAAAATCTTGTTCAAAGCTTCCAATACTTCTATGGATTTGGAGGAAAGTAAAACACCCTGCTTTTTCTGCTGAAACGATTTGACCATACCCTGATAGTTTAAAAAGTTTTTCACCTCGTTTTACTTCTTCAGGTATGCTTTTCACTATATAGGTAAAAACTTCCTCAACATTAAAATCTGCCGGCAATTTTTTTATCTGATTTGATGGTACATGCTTATTCAGTTTATCAAAGTCATCTTCATCAATATAAAAATACACATTTCCGCTTTGATTCACATAATCAGTTATACGTCTACTCCATAATAGCCCTTGCAATTTTTTTAATGCTTCCGAAAACAAAAACTGCCTGCTAACTTGATACATTCGTTTTGCCGCAAACTCATATATATCCTTATTGCATAAAGCTAATTTGACTGCGTTACGGAAATCCTTCTCTGTAACAGCATATAACGGGTAATCTTCGCCAAAAAGCTTCATATGCATTTTTGTTGGATTCATTATTACAGCCTTTCTTAATATTCCATACTCCAATAACTTTGTAGACAGTTCCAGACTGCTGTCCATTTCCTCACTTCTCCAGGTTATCCCAATATCACCGTTCACAATTAACTGTTGGGCATTCTCCCTTGTCAATGCCCCATACCATGTAAGCCCTTCTGTATTTTTAAGCAGGTATTCCGCTTCTTCCTTAAACTGTGAATCATCTTTAACCCATTTGAATTTATCCCCTGCGATATCAAGTGAAAGATTCGGAATCTCGCGTTTTAATTCTTTAAAGGCAGTAATGATAGGAATGGTCTTCCAATCAGGGTCGAACTTGCCTGTATACACAAGTTTGTGTTTTAAACGGGTCTCCCCTCCTGCTGATTCAACATTTGGTATCATCGGGGTAAGCAGGGAAACCTTGTTTTTGTCTTTATTCAAATTAAGAATCTCAATTACAAATTCGCACATTTCCTCTGTTTGACATAAGAAATACGCACATTGATCATATATATTTTTAATGCTCCCAAATTTTTCTTCATTAACATCCTGACCTATATGAGTCAAGCCTGTAGCATAAACTAATGTATTCTTTATGATATGCTTATGCTTTACTATTTTTTCAACAGTCTCAATACTTCTAACAAATAGCCAATCATATTCCTTTTGACTCCAATAATGAGAAATGAGCATTTCAGCTATATCAAAATCAATGACCCCTTTTTTTACCCGTTCAGCATCGGTGGCAGTAAAAAAAGGATCAACAAAAGGATTTAGAATGGTTATATTATCAAATTTCTCAAGAGGTTGAATCAAGATATCGCGTTTGACCGGGCTTGCTAATAGTAAATCAACCTCGATGTTAGAGTCTAACGCAATGGTCGATGCTAAGGAAGATAAAAATACTGCAGATCCATCCATTGAATTCATGTCAATAAAGCCAAATAGAAGTACCTTCAATTTTCCTTTTTCCACTAGTTCATATGAATTCAAAGTTTTCACTCCAATGACTGAAATTTGATATGAAAATTTTATTTTTTTATTTGTTCTTTAATAGATGATTTAAGTGCAAGATATTTTAACGTGAATTTCCCTGCATATGTAACGTTGAATTTGTGTTCTAATAACTTAAGTCTCCGTATCTCTTTGTTAAGTTTAATATTTTCTTTTTGGGCTCCCTTACTTTTTTCTAATTCTGCTCGCAACATATTATTTTCTTTTGTAACGTTCTCAATAATGTTTTGTTTTTCCGTGTTATTGCTCTCTATGAGCTCCAATGTCATCGACATCATGTCTTTCATTTGCAATTCAAGTTCTTCATACATAGTTTTCCAATACTCGTTTCGTTCGTCCATATTGAAAACCCCCCCCTCCATTAACCTTGGATAAGCTCCAATTCTCTTTTAATAACAACATCTACGGCGCATTTATCCCGAATCGACCGTGATGCTTGTTTTGACACTCTTAAAAATACGTCCGAGTTGTAATATAAACGCTCTATTGCATCCGCAATATCGATAGGGGACTCAGGTTTTGTAAGAAGGCCAGAAACGTCGTGTTTAACGAATTCCGGAATTGCCGTGATATCTGTTGAAATCGGCACTAGCCCACTGGACATGGCCTCGCACATTGAAACACCTTGAGAGTCCAAACGGGTTGGGCAAAGGAAAATTCCATACTCCTTATGTAATGCAGCGATTCGCTCTTGAGATATGAAGCCTTTATGGATAGTTACATTCTCAAAATTCAGGATTGGCTCAACGGTTTGGTCGAATAATTTTCCATCACCATAAAAAGCAAATTCCAACTTATCAAAGCATGGTCTCTTTGATAGTTCCAGCACTGCTTTCACCGATAAATCATTTGCATATTTTCGTGAAGCGTATGGCCTGATTGAAAGGACTTTTGTCCGCATTTCAACTGGTTTTTCTACAAAGGCGAACAGATTGTCATCTATTACATTGGGAATGATTACAGAATTTTTCGAGTCCGCTCTCGCGTCACATTCCGCTATATGTTCTTTGAACCATTTGGAAATATGAACAAAGGTAGTATCCAATTCATTCGTTTGATAAAACCAATTCATAAAAGTAAGCTGTTCTACATAATAGTCGTCCGACATTTCAAGTATCTTCCGTAAACTTTCAGGGCTTTCAAGAAAATTAAACCATCTTCTATGCCATGCCTCGGTTTCAAATCCATGTATCCATGTGATAATCGGTAATTCCGAGCTTGTTTCTTTTATCGCTTGTACCATTTTGGGATTAACAAAATGAATGAGTGCTTTTTTATGTACTTTATGATTTAAGAAAATGCGCAGATGCTGTTCAGTTCCTCGATAAACTGGCACATCTTCATACGTATACTTTTCTGCTTTTTTATAGGCAGGATGCAAAACAAAGACATCAACCTTCAAACCCTCATCCAGATAAGCCTTGACTCTTCGATGGATGAACCCATTCCGATATAACTGCTCTTCATGTGGATAAGCATTCGTAATGATTATATATCTATCTCTTTCACTAAATGTAAGCTCATTTAGATTTATAGATTGCTCCATTATTGTTCACTCCTACTAGTCAGTCATCTTCAATCAGCCTGCTTACTCATCTGCAAATGAAAGATTTTTAGAAGACCCTTTTCCATTCTCTTTTTAAAACCGTTAATCGATTATACCAAGCATGTATTACTGAATATTGACATCAATATAAGAAATCTGTAAATAAAAGTAAAGTTTTCGTGAACTTTTATATGTTTTTGTAAAGGAAACATTGTAAATCAGCAAAAATTAAGAAGAACGATTCATTTACCAGAATCGTCCCTCATACATATAAACTATTGTATTTTTTGTGATTACAGTAGGCAGTATTCTGAAGCTATCAATGAGGAAATTACTTAAGATTATGACATTGGAGAACATTTGCCCCTGATACTTATGCAAATATTTTTTTAAATATGCTAAAGAACTTGGGAGTGTAGAGCATAAAGCCTATTTCAAAACGAATACAAATTTATAAACTTATATAAAAAGAATAATGGTTTACACCACACTATTATGTTTTCCAAACTACATTTATATATATGGTGCTATTAAAAAAATCCACTATTATCCTCGATAGCTTGTCTATACCATTTTTAAAAAAATTCATACTTTATAAGAAAAGGAATTGTCCCAAAAAGGAGGTGCGACATTACATGATACCCATAGATGATTGTAAATTATTAATTTCATGCTGCAATCATAAAGGTGCTCTTTATTTAGTCCAATTTAAACACCAAGAATATGAAATAAAAAAGGTTTTAAATGTTGGTGCACAGGTATTACAAAATACGGCAGCTCTTTTGTCGTACTTTCAAATTCTCATAGAATCTTTATTTTGGATGAAAACTTAAAGGTTATAAAGAATAAAGCTTTATCTACAGAATTAGATTTACATGGTATAGCAATAGACAATGATAAAGCTTATATTATTGAAACCAAAACTAACTCAATTGGTGTTTATAATTTGGAAAACAATTTGGAGAGAATGGATGAAATTAGATTTTCATCTGAAAATGACGATGTTTGCCACGTCAACGATTTGTATATCGTAAATGATAAGTTATATGTATCAATGTTCTCAAATCCTCCAAGGAAAAATTTGCTCTCTTTCACAAGTTATTTCCCTAATAAAACAATCCCCAAAGGTGTGATTCTAGAATATTCTTTACAGGAAAGAAAAGTGGTTAAGATTTGTTATGATAAATTACTTCAACCTCACAGTGTACTTCATTATGTTGATAAAATTTATTATTGTGTTTCAGGTGAATTCCTAGTAAAAAGAAATGAGGAAGATATTTTTAAATGCCTTGGTTATACTCGGGGTTTGGCAGTCAGAAATCAAACGATGTTTATTGGCCAAAGTGAGAGTAGACAAATACCGGTTTTATTAAAAAAACATACAAACATATTGCTAGATTGCGGGATTTATGTTCATGATATCTCTACGAAACTTTCATCTTTTATCCATATACCGTCTGAAGAAATTTATGGAATTTTGGTTGTTTGATGAACCACATGGATTTTTCCGACGGCTATTGATGTCACTTCGTTGGGGGAGAGGCTTTACATAGCTTGGTGAACTTATGTGAAGCATAACAAACCTATTCATGACAATAGGTTAATGATACCTACCGGAAGTTATCTAAAGCTCCCTTAATCCAGAGCAAAATGGAAAATAAATTCCTCCCCATCTTCCCCGTTAAATCTGTATCCTTTGTCAACAAATCCAGCTTTTTTATATAAATTTATCGCTGGAATATTCGAATGATGCACCGTTAGAATAATCTCATTTTTATCTGGATGACTTAGTTTGATCATTTCAGGTAAAACTTTTAAAGCCTTAAAAGCTAGCCCCTTTTTCTGATGGCGTGAATCCAAGGAGAATGATTTAAGAAGAATGGCATTCTCATTACTTGTAAACTGATTTCCCGCTTTATCCGTATATAAGGCAAAACAACCAATCAAATCCTCATTTAAATATATGACCATGGGGAGGTTATATTTATCCTTCCTGAAGTCTTCGATAACTTTCAAAGGTAAAGAAGTATAGAGTGCTTGTTCTATAGGTAAAGAATAGTTGATCAGTGCTGTATAATCATTTTCCATAAAAGGTCTAATATTTAATCCAGTAACCATACCTACACCACCATTTTTCAAGAACTTATAATTCTATATTAACAGATACTAAATTCACAATCCCTGCCAAACAATACTTTTCAAGAACACATATTCAAAAAAAGGAATGGATTTGTTTGCCATTCCTTTTTTCTTCTTCTGAATTGAAAGCAAGTGCAAATATGATGCTAGATCATTCAGACGCTGATAACTCACTTTCCGTTACCCATTTATGATTCTTCACTTTTTCTCCTCCTGTAGTCGGAGTGAAATCAACCATGTAAACAGTCGTTTTTTCAGCAGATTCAATTTCAGCGACTGCCCCATTCATCCCTTTCATATGAGAGGCATTTACTGTAACCTCCGCACCAGGTTCATACGCTTTTTCACCTGCATCTTTGATCTCCTCGTGAATGATCCATTTATGATTTTTCACTTTTTCTCCGCCAGTTGTAGGCGTATACGAAATTGCATAAGCAGTCGTATCATAGGCACCAACTATTGTTGCTTTTGCCCCCTTCATGCCTTCCATATGACCTGATTCGATAATTGCTTGACTTCCAACCTCATAGGTTGGATTTTCTGCAGCTTTTAATCCTTTAGGAACATCTCCTGAGCCAGAATGGTTCATTTCCATTTCACCATGTTGCTTTTCTACTTTATTATCTTTGTTTTGACCACCGCTGTTGGAACAAGCGCCGAGTGCTAAAAGTAGGGCTGTTAATAATGATAAAATGATTGGCATTTTTGTTCTTTTTTTCATCATGGATAAAACCTCCTTTTCGAGTTAAACCCACCTTACCAATTAAATATGCAGAAATTGTGGAGAACACTCGAGATCAAAGGAATGGAGCCAGACATAATTTATGATTAGTCTTCCCCTTATATGAATGTGACTGATAGCGTTAATCCTACATATCTTATGAGGTGGCAAATTAAAGGAAAGAAAAAAAGACGAACTTTTCTATCGCAAATAGAAAAATCGTCTTTCATTTTATTAAGCTAAATTGCTTAGGGTTTTAATTATCCGCAAACGCACAACTTAAATGGCTGACTCCGGACAATTCCATCATCAGTAGGATTAATCACGAGCCCTCTTTTGATTCCTCGATTTTTTGTATGATATGTGAGAGGTTCATAGAAGTTTGCTCTTTATAATCCCTGCCGATGGATTTGAATAACCCTTTCGCTATACTCCTTAATAAGATTTTGGTATGCCCATCCGGGATAATGGAATTATTAGGGAGACTTGATTCAGCTTGCGCCCCACCAATCTTATTAGCTGTTTCCTTTATAAAATCAATGATTTTTATTTCATGGATCTTCCCTTCGATAATGGTTTTATAGATAATTTGATTTCTCCAAAGCTTTAGCTCAATCCTCTGTTTAGAGTAATCGAAGAGGTCTTCGGGAATATCAGCATTGCTTATTTGAATGGAATCTTTTATGGGATACAATTTCGGGTAAGGATTGATTTTCTTTATTAAGGAATGGTCAATGGTGACCTTTTCCCGTTTTATACGAGTATTTTTCGTCTCACATAAAATCAGCATTAACTGACCTGCAATTATATTGTTGAATTCTTCTAATTCAAAGAATTCAACTAGCATTACGCTATATTCCAAAATGGTGATCGCTTCATCAAATTTTCGTTTAGTACCAGCATTTGATCTAGTAAAAACCAACCGATTCTTCCTATCCATATCCTTTTCACCCCTCTGAATCCGAATCTGAAATAGGAAAAACATCCATAATGGATGTTTTTACTTATTAGGTCTGAACTTGATCGACTCCGATTTACGATTACCTTTTTCTCCTGTATATTCAATACTAATTACATTAGCCAAGTTGATATGTTTGCCACCGGCTTGCAGCCACGTCGCATTTTGGATTAATTGCAATTTCAGGATACTATTCGCTTCATCAGAATATTGTTCATTCGTCTCTAACTCTTCTGTCTCACCGTTCACATAATAAAATTTATATTTTGCATTACTCATTTTCATCAGCCTCTTTTCAACTACTAATTCAACAAGGACTGACACTTGTCCTGCTTTCAGCAAAATTAGATTTTCCCTTTCACATCAATGAAGTCCCGAAAGTGAACATACTAATCATAAAAAGACTGTCAAGCACGCCTTTGATATTCAGACCGTTTCTCTTATCTATCGAAGTGTTGTTTCATTAATTCTTTAAATCGTGTTCCATCTATTTCTTCTTTCGTCACTTTCCCATCGTCCCACTGTGTAAAGGATGTATCAGTTAAAGTGATGTTACCACCGTTTGTAAGACGGGTGATTAATGGATGCTTATTAAATGGCGATTGGGGATTTTCACTGATGATCGTTTGGATCTCATTTAGTTCCACTACATTTTCTACGGGTTTTGAAGAATCGAATGCATACCCGATTTTCCAATCGGGATCTTTATATTTCAGCTTTAACTCAAGGATATGATTCCCATGGTCGGTATTTTCCTTTTTTATCCTGAATTCACCATTTTGGGAAATGACGGTTTCTCCGTTCAACGGAACTGGTTTTAAAGGCAGGTTCCCACCAAATCCCGTATCGATTAAATATATTTGGCCCTCATGTTTCAAAAGAATGGTGACATGTGTCCTTCCTATGGTCATCCACCCTTGTTTATAGATGACACCCCGAACCAAGAATACATCAAAGTCATTTTCCAACAGGAAAAAATAAAGGGCTGTATTCAATTCATAGCATAATCCACCCTCATTCCTCACGAGGACTTTCTTCATGATATTCTCTTTATTGATATCACTCAAATGGGATGCCATGATTGATAAGTTTTCAAAAGGAATGGTTTTCGCTGTCTTATCAAGAATTTCATCTAATTTATCAAATGTCAGCTTCTCATCGTCCTGAAGCCCAATTCTTTTCCTGAATAATGCATTCAGTTCATTCATTACGATTCCCCCTTAAGTCCGACACCGAAGAAAAGTATCCTGACTCTGTAGATATTCATTATAGTTTGGCCTTCTTTCATTCGCCCATAATGTTGTTTTCTTTGGCAACCTCCTCCATTCACACACCAAGCAGCTCTCATTCTTCATGTATTCACCTGTAAGATGATTTTACCTAAGTTCTTTTTGGCTTCCATTTGTTCATGCACCCTTTTTATTTCTTCAAAAGGGAAGACATGACCTACGATTGCCCTGATTTCATTTTGGAAGAACAACGGCATGGCCTTTGAAGCGAATTCTTCCGTTAACTCTTTTTTATATTCATCACTCCGGGGAGTTAATAGATTCCCTTTTAATTGAACTCGTTTTAAGAGAGGTTCCATCAAATTCACCTTCTCGACTACAGTTCCACCTAGAATGCCTATCAGTATCATCTTCCATCAGTCCTCACGCTTTTAAGGTTTTTCTCCCAGTAAGAAGCACCGATGAAATCCAGAATGACATCCACTCCTTGATCATTTGTAGCTTTCAGCACTTCCTCATCGAAAGATTGTTTCTTACTAGTTGATACAGATATCCGCTCCTAGAGAGTGACAGAAATCCAATTTGTCATTTGAACCTGCTGTAGTGTTGATTTTCGCTTTTGTCAGTTTTTTTGCCAGTTTGATACTGTTAGTGCCCACACCGCTTCCGTCAGAATGAATCAATACTATTTCTTGATACGTCAATTCACCTAACCAAAACAAGGTTTGGTACGCAGCCAAGAATACTTCAGGGATCGCTGCCGCTTCCTCAACTGACAGGCTATCCGGGATCTTCATCGCTCTATCAGCTGGCATCACAGCATATTCAGCATAACCCAATTCTATATTTGCTCCTTCCCCTGTTTCCCCCACATTCCCAGAAACTTCAATCCCTAATATAGGATTGGCCATATAACCGGATTTTCCTTCTCGTGAAACAATATCTTTTCTATTTATTGCAGAGGTTTTCACCTTAATTAAAATCCTCCCTTTTCCGGCATGGGCTTAGAAAATTTTTTGAATAGTAATTGTTCTGCACCACACGGTTCTTTAACTACTACAGCTTTCATCCATCCCACTCCTTATTATATAAATAGAGACCGCCTTTGATATGGATTGTCTTGAAGTTGGAAACCATGCTACTCCAAAAAATTTCACAAGCAAATATTAAAGTTTTGAGCAACTATATACAGATAATGAAATATGTCCATCGATGAATCCGTAACCCTTGTAGAATAAAAAAAGCCGATGTCCCTTTAGGTCCATCAACCTTTTTTTGATGAGTTTTTATCTCTTTATCTATTAAGCGATTGATTTCTATCAAGGTCATGATGCAATTCTGCAGCCGGAACCTTTTGGTTAGGAATCTGCCCTTTTGCAACTGGTTCTGCTACATAAACAAAATCTCCTGTTCCATCTGGGGCACTTCCTGTTGCCCACAGGCCGTCTCCTGATTCATTGCCTTCTGACAAGTTCCAGAATTCGTACGCTTCCGGTTGAGATTCCATTTCCGCTTCAGGAGGGAATGACGCAGGAACGACTACGCCGTTTTTCTCTTCAAGTTCTGCAATGGCCGCCATCCATTGATATTGGTGGTAACGGTCACGGGCTAACATTTTACGGAACGTAGCACGGGCACCTTCATCTTTTGTCATATGATATAAACGGGCCACTTGAAGGCGTCCTTGACTTTCAGCATGCAGATTCGACCGCATGTCCGCTAATAAATTTCCGCTCGCTACAATATAAGATCCGTTCCAGGGAACCCCATTCGAGTTGGTTGGCAGTCCGCCTAGACCGCTTACGAGCAAATGCTGGGGATTGATTCCACCCATGATCGCTGCTATGGCAGGGTCTTTTGCGGCTTCTGCCTGATCTTCCGGAGAAGCGCCATCAAGCAATTGACTAATGAGCGTACAAAGCATTTCTACATGTCCAATTTCCTCTGTACCAATATCCATCAGCATATCTTTATATTTTTCTTCTCCCCGACAGTTAAAACCCTGAAAAAGATATTGCATCATGACAGTCATTTCCCCAAACTGTCCACCTAAAACTTCCTGGATTTGACGGGCCAGCATCGGATCTGGTCGATCTACCTTAACTTCAAATTGCAATTCTTTTTGATGACGAAACATATTAACTCCTCCTTTTATTGCAGTAGATTTTTTATATAATACGGTTTTTTTTACCCGCTTGCCCATCCTTGAAACATGATTTCAGTTATAACGATCAGGAATTAGAAAAAATTGTTATGTGGTTAAAAAAGATTACTGAACTGAAAGCTTAGGAATAACTAAATTCATGACCGTCTCAATAAAAAGTGTTATTAAAGGTCCATTTCCCCTGTCTATAACCTTATAATACTGGGTAAAGTACAAAGAACCAAATAAAGGAAAAAATATTGTATCTAAGAAAACTAAAAGGTGGAAGGAAAATGGATTTCAAGCCCAGAAATCAAAAAGACCAATCTATTTCAGAAATCCGCTATACTTATTCCGCTCGTAATCTATGGTCAGGTTTTCTATTCGGGATCGGACTGGTTGCATTCATCGATGAGACCATCTTTCATCAGCTATTGCATTGGCATCACTTCTATGACAAGTCCACATCCAATATTGGGCTTGTCTCGGATGGTTTATTTCATGCTCTAAGCTGGTTCGCGACTGTCGGGTCTTTGTTCATGTTCGCTGACCTTCGCCGCCGAAAGGGATTATGGCTGAAAAGGTGGACAGGGGGAGTATTGCTAGGGGCAGGTTCTTTTCAGTTATATGACGGTACCATCCAGCACAAGCTCATGCGTCTTCATCAGATCCGTTACAATGTCGATATTCTCCCATACGACTTGATTTGGAACATTGCAGCCACTGTCATGATTTTGATCGGCATTTCCCTTATCATTCGAACACGGCGCAGCTTACTTAAAATGAAAGCAGAAGGCCGCTATGCACAGTAATGGTCATATTCAAAATGATAATGGAGCTCTCTTTGAATCGATTTTATTGATTCTAACCGCGCTTGTTATAGTGATCTATATTGCAGCTGTCGTAATTTCGAGCCGCCGCTATCAAAAATGGCCCTTATATCGTACGTTCTTATGGATTCTTGGCATCATCTGTGCAGCTTCTGCAATCATTGGCCCCATAGCCAATCGCGCGCATATGGACTTCACTGCGCATATGGTTGGTCATTTACTGCTTGGAATGATTGCACCCATCCTACTCGTGCTTGCTGCTCCCATTACTCTTGTACTGCGAACACTTGATGTACAATCAGCAAGACGCCTTTCAAAGTTGTTGAAAAGTTGGCCGCTGCGCATTTTAAGTAATCCAACCATCGCTTCCGCGCTAAATATTGGGGGACTCTGGATACTTTATACGACTGGGTTATATGGGTTGATGCATCAGAGTGCGCTTCTACATGTATTAGTGCATTTTCACGTGTTCATAGCGGGTTATCTATTCACTGCATCTATGATTTATATGGACCCTGCGCCCCACAGGTTCAGCTTCATGTTTCGAGCTATCGTATTTACAATTTCACTGGCCGGCCATGATATCCTTTCTAAATATATTTTTGCCCATCCTCCAAGCGGAGTCACCAAGGAACAAGCGGAAAACGGAGGAATGTTAATGTATTATGCCGGTGATGCCATCGACGTTACAATTATCTGCATCCTATGCTATCAATGGTTCAAAGCCACCCGGCCTAAGGGATCACTTGCCTTGTAGGAAGGAAGGTTCTATGATTACTTCGGTAAACTCCTGTGTTTCTGTTTAATCGTTCATTGTTTAGCTCATACTAATTTTTGATGAAAAAAATTTAGGATGGAGCTGAATGGAAAATGGAATTTGAAGCTAACAATTCTACTGAAAATGCTCTTCGTGATTATAAAGCTGGAATCGGTGCCTTTACGCATAAAATGCCTGATCTAGCTGAGAAATTCAATTCGTTTACGGAAGAGTGCTTTAAAGAAGGGCAATTATCCAAGAAAGAAAAACAGCTTATCGCACTAGGAATAAGCTTATATTCACAAGATGAATACTGTATTATCTATCATACAAAAGGATGCCTTGATCAAGGCTGTTCCGAACAAGAAATTCTTGAAGCTATTGGCGTGACCGCAGCATTTGGCGGAGGAGCCACCATGAGTCAGGCTGTAACCCTCGTCCAGGAATGCATTCAGGAAATAAATCAGATGAAACAATGATAAAGAAGGGGTAGGACAATTTGTCCTACCCCTTCTTTCTGTTTGACAAAGGAATCCAAAAACCATGTCATTTAATGACTTATGTTGTTATTTCCTTGTGCGGGTGCATATGAATTCATCATTTGTTGCATATCCTGCTGTGCAAGCTGTGGAACTTGGTAGTAATGATGTTTGTTTTGATATAACGAAATCTCATATGCCATTTCAATGCAGTTCGGAACGGAATCTGCAAACACACGGCGAACCACCGGATTCGTTATTTCAAGCGCTGCCATCGCTTTCATGGATGCTGCAGACTTAACAGCTCCAAGCATCAAGCCTGCAATGCACTCATCTGTAATTTCCGACACGGATTGCAAAGGTTTCTTTGGCTGGGTTGGTGTCAATCCATATATAAAATCATTACCTTGATTCATTTTGTAGCTCTGGGTTGGTTTAGAAGGATCTTGGCCCGTTTGGAAGCACTCCAGTGAAATATTATATTCATCTTGGATGAACTGATATTGACGATCCAGAATGTCCATCAATTCCTGATCCTGAGCATGCTGACGCAAAAGCATGTAAGTGTTTAAAGTTCCAATCGCTCCCGACAACACTTCATGTACATCGAATACTTCGTGACCACCGTGATTCATTTGTGGGGGAATAGCACCCGTTTGCATGTTCTGGTGTACTTGACCTTGTTGATTTTGATTTTGATTTTGCATTTTTATTTCCCTCCTCGTTTCATCAATGATGTGAACAAGCTTAGTATGTTAAAAACCAACAGGATTATTCAATAAACTCTTCCGCCCTACATCATGTTGTCTGTATACAAAAAGCCGTGATGTTCTAAACTATAAACACTTTATATGTATGGGAGGATTTCAAATGACTCATAAATGCTTCTATTGTACTGATGACACGGAAGAAAAAAAAATCCATGTCGTAACATTTCAAGTTACTGACACGGATAGAAATGAAATGCTCTGTGATGAATGTTATCAAGAATGGCTACAAGGAATAAAAGGCTAATTTACCCTCTAACATTTCCAAACATTAACTCATGGATTCATGGATTAGTACAGGGTAACTTAAATGCGTAAAATAGTTCAAGGAGGATGGTTATGGGAATTTTAAGTGGAAACCCAAAAGAAGAGCCTATGCATTACGGAGAGGTATTTGGTACATGGGCATTTCTAACAACAACAAAAGGGTTAATTGCATGTCATCAAACAATGCTCAATCACACTGGTGACAAGGACCTGCATAAATTACTTGTAGAAGTGATAAATCAAGGGAAACAGGAAAATGACCAAATTGAATTATTATTAAAAGAAAATAACGTAGGACTGCCTCCATCACCACCTGAAAGGCCTAAAGCTAATTTAGAGGATATTCCCGTTGGGGCACGTCTTCAAGATCCTGAAATCTCTGCTTCAGTATCAATCGATATTAATGCAGGATTAGTTGCTTGCAGCCAGATCATGGGTCAATGCATCCGCGAAGATATCGCAGTGATGTTTGCTCAATTCCATGCAAAAAAAGCAGTATTGGGTGCTGATTTCCTAAGATTAAATAAGGAAAAAGGATGGCTGGTCCCTCCCCCTCTTCATATTAATAAAACAAGTTTGTAATGAAATATCCCTTAATCATGTTGACTTTATGATTGAATGCCTCACATGATTAAGGGATTAATTCCGATAACGAAAGGACGATTAAGGAATCACTACCATTGCAGACTTTCGATTAAGTAGCACTTTGTACATTGTTGACTATATTCATTTTTTACAAATTCATGATTACAATTCTCGCGAAAAATGTTCAGCTCTCTTTTCAGCTGTTCCAATTGAGTTTCCAACTGTTTCATTTCAACATTTATCTGGATTACCCGATTCATCGAATTCTCCCTCTCGTTGGAATCATTGATAGATTTCTCCGTCCGTTCTCCTAAATTCATTCGCTTTTTCTTTAAGCCCTTCATCGATTACCGACTCAAAACCCAGGCCCTTTTCTTTTGCCAAATCACGGATGTCCTGGGAGATTCTCATACTGCAGAATTTAGGTCCGCACATTGAACAGAAATGGGCTGTTTTGGCACCTTCAGCCGGAAGAGTTTCGTCGTGATATTCAACCGCCCTTTCAGGGTCGAGAGAAAGATTGAACTGATCTCTCCAACGAAATTCGAATCTAGCCTTCGAAAGGGCATCATCCCGTTTTTGTGCATCCTTATGGCCCTTTGCAAGGTCAGCTGCGTGGGCTGCAATTTTATAAGTAATGACCCCTACTCGAACATCCTCTTTATTCGGAAGTCCCAAATGCTCTTTCGGTGTCACATAACATAGCATGGCAGTTCCAAACCATCCAATCATTGCAGCACCAATCGCAGAAGTAATATGATCGTATCCAGGAGCTATATCCGTTGTTAAAGGTCCTAAGGTATAGAATGGAGCTTCTTGACAGACTTCCAGCTGCTTATCCATATTTTCTTTAATCAAATGCATCGGTACGTGACCGGGTCCTTCCACCATGACTTGAACATCGTGCTTCCAAGCAATCTTCGTCAGTTCCCCCAGTGTTTCCAATTCAGCAAATTGCGCCTCATCGTTTGCATCTGCAATGGATCCAGGACGGAGGCCGTCACCTAATGAAAATGAAACATCATATGCCTTCATGATTTCACAAATCTCTTCAAAGTGAGTATAGAGGAAGCTTTCTTGGTGGTGGGCCAAGCACCATTGTGCCATGATGGAGCCCCCTCGTGAAACAATACCCGTAACTCGCTTTGCAGTTAAAGGGATGTACCGCAAAAGCACACCAGCGTGTATGGTGAAGTAATCGACACCTTGCTCGGCCTGCTCGATTAATGTATCCCGAAAAACTTCCCAATTTAAATCTTCCGCGACTCCATTCACTTTTTCCAATGCTTGATATATCGGAACCGTCCCAACTGGCACTGGTGAATTCCTGATAATCCATTCCCGGGTCGTGTGAATATTCTTTCCGGTGGATAAATCCATTATGTTGTCGGCTCCCCAACGTGTAGCCCAAGTCATTTTCTCCACTTCATCTTCGATCGATGAACTAACAGCTGAGTTTCCTATATTCGCATTTATTTTCACATGAAAATTACGTCCGATGATCATTGGCTCACTTTCAGGATGGTTAATATTTGCCGGAATGATCGCCCTGCCGCTAGCTACCTCTTCTCTTACAAACTCAGGGGCAACATTTTCCCTGATTGAAATGAACTCCATTTCTGGGGTGATGATACCTTTACGGGCATAATGAAGCTGGGTTACGTTTTTCCCTTTCATTGCGCGCAATGGCTTTCTTTTCAATCCCGGAAAAATTTCAGCTTTGGATTGTGACTCCACTTTTTTATATCCATTATCTTCGGGTTTTATTTCACGTCCTTCATACTCCTCAACGTCTTCACGTTCCAAGACCCAATTGCGTCTAATCGGGGCAAGGCCTTTATGAATATCAATGGGATATTCTGAATCCGTATATGAACCGCTTGTGTCATAAACCCGCAAAGGCGGATTCTCCTCTTCGCCGAATGCACCTGTAGTGGGACTTAGCTTAATTTCACGCATAGGCACTTTAATATCAGGTCTAGATCCCTCAACATACACTTTTTTACTCCCGGCAAAACTGGACATAATTGAAACGTTCATGTCATTTACTGAATTACTCATCATGATTTCATTTCTCCTTTTTAAGTTCATTTAAAAAGAACAAAATCCAATCCATTTCGCACGAAAAAACCGGATCTCATATTTAAGACCCGGCTAACGTTAGTATGACTACAGCAATGACCAAATGAAATGTCATTGTTTAGTAGATTCTAACTTCCCCACGCTGGTATGAACCAGATCAGGTCCTGAGGGTTAAGAAGCATAAGCGCTTCTCTCTCAGCCCAACTGTTATTGGACACCCCTAGTCTGAATAATTTAATTGATTACAGGGTAACTATATATCACCCTTTTCATTCTGTATATAATTTGAAAGTCCTAATACTTTAGGTCATCCTCTCCAAATTCGTTACTTGGAGAAGGATCACCAATTAATTTTCCAGGCTCTCAAGGATTGGGAAAAGCTCCTCTAAATGCTTGATTTCATAGGTTGGAAGCACTTCATTCCGTTCCTTATCATGGCGATTTATCCAAACCGACTTTATACCTACCCGTGATGCTCCAAGGATATCCGTCATTAAATTATCGCCGACCATCAATACTTCATCCTTATCAAGCTCCATGATCTCCAAAGCATGCTCAAAAATGGAGGCATCCGGTTTACCTCGTCCAAAAGCTCCAGAAATGACGATTTGATCGAAATAAGGAACTAGTTCAGGTGTAATTTCAAGTTTAGTATTTTGGAGTTCAGGAGAACCGTTTGTCAACAATAGCATTTTGTACTTCCCTTTTAATTCATCTAACACACGGAATGATTCTTCATAAATAAATGGCTTTTTACGTCTCTCTGCAGGGAAACGTTCTGCCAGTTCGAGCCCAAATGCCGGGTCATCGATCCCTAATGCCTTCAAGCCTCTCGTCCATGCTTCTTTCCGATAATTTGGTGCAATCACGGCCATCTTCCGGAATTCATCATGATCATCCTGAAAATTTCCCCACAGTCCTTCAAATGGGTTGATTCCGATCATTTGTGTAAATCCATAAGTATCGTAAGAAGAATAAAGCTCACGCGCTTCCTTCCGAACCGCTTCTTCAAACTCGTCGACATTTAAATCATATTTCTCCTTAGCCACTTCACATGTGGCCACAAAAGCCTCTTTTACACTTTTCTGATCCCATAGTAATGTATCATCTAAATCAAAAAAAACTGCCTTCACCAAATTGTCCAACCTCTTTCCCTATTATTGAATTCGTAAAAATTACACTATTACAATAATAAACCACAACCAAAAGAAAAAGAATAACTAATCGGAAAAGGCCTGCATCTTTCTTAAGCAAAATGTTCAATTACCAGACTTACCTTCTATGGCGGGAAACCCTATATTTTTGACTTATCATCTTTCGAATACATACAGCTTTCCATTACCGGCAATCTTGAATTTTGGACCGGTGAACCCCCGTCGGATCAGCTCTTTCCTCATATAAACCATAAGGGCGGCATGACTCACGATCAGAACATCCCTTTCCCCCTTTGCAAAAACTTCATCCAATACTTTATTGATCCTTCGTTCGGCGATCTTAATTTCCGCCCTTGTCTCCTTGTTGAACAGCGAGCAGCAGCGAATCCAGATGGCCCAAAGGATGAACGGCAGCTTCACCTTCCCTTTGAGAGGGGGAGAAGGTATTTCCCGCAGCTCCTCCATCCGATGAACCGTACCTGGATAAATATGTTCCGCTGTCTTGACAGCTCTCGACATATCACTGCAATAACATTCCTGCCATTCCTCCACGCCAAGTAAAGTCGTTCCATAAATAATATCCGCTGCATCATAGTCCACAAACCATTGCTTCATATCATCCGCCGTCACAGATTTCCCAGTAGGGAATTCATGTGCCACCTTAAAATGCCGTACTAAACCAATTTTCATTTTTTTCTCCTCTTTAGCTTTTGAATTATAAAATTAACTTTCTATTTGATCCACCAACTTATATAATAGGTGATGTAAAAATTATACAAAGGTGGTAATTGAATGCTATTCAAGAATTTCACTAAGATTTTCCTTGCTGTCGCATTAACTTTTACATGCATCTCTTTTTTACTGATAAAAATCGACTCTGTCTCCGCAGCCACTACAGAAAACGCAACGGTAAACACGAAGAATTCCCCTTTATCTGTTAGAAGTGGTCCCGGCACCAGCTATAAAAAAGTAGGATCGTTGGAGAAAGGGAAAGCCGTAACCGTTTATTCGAAAACAAAATCCGGCTGGTCGGAAATTCGGTACAATGGAAAAAAAGCCTATGTATCTACTAAATATTTAAAATTCAGCAATGTGAAGATAACCAAGAAAAAGTATAAAAATATTAGTGACTTGTCGTATCCGCAAGTATCAGGACTAAAAAGTAAAGCAGCTCAGGATAAAATTAATCAGGTGTTAACTAAGCATGCCAAGGATGCCTATTCCTTTTATCTGCAAGCAAAAAAGGATAGGGAAAAAGATAAAAATGAGGAATGGTGCAAAGAATCCCCATACACTTGCCAGTATAGTTACAGTATTTCGTATAAAGTGAAATTCAACCAGGATGAAAAGCTAAGCATTCTTTTTGACGATTACTCCTATAGCGGTGGAGCTCATGGAATGGGATACACAACATCCTATAATTTTAAAGTGTCTTCCGGTAAACAGGTGAAAATCAGTGAAATCCTCACATCCAAAGTGAAATATACGAAGGTGCAGAAATATGCTTTTGACTACATGAGGAAAAGAGATAGTTTTTATGTAAAAAAACAGAGCGAGGTTCCCGTCAATAAGGATTCACAGTTCTATTATACAAATGGGGGGATCTATCTCGTATTCCAAGAATATGAAGTAGCTCCTTATGCATTTGGCCGCCCTGCAATAAAAATCCCAAGTAAGGTTTATAAATAATTTCGTCGCACAGGGGCTAACTCCTGTGCTTTTTTAGTGCCTTACATCAATATATCTAACAAATGATGAAAAATTTCACAGTCTGATGCGATTTCATGCATACTTACCATCGCATTCAAAAAAGTGGATTTATTTAATAATAGATATTTGATGGGAATATGTTTTTAACCAATGCCGAACTTACTTTTATCTGATGTAAACATAATGCGAAGATGTTCTTAGTTAAAGGACGGGAATAAGGAGTGTATAGGGTTTACCTGATATGGATAGATGGGACCGAATATAAAGAAAAGAAGGCTTGTTATGCTAACCAAAACAGCTTTAATATGATCCAAGAATAATGAAAATAGAGAAGGCTTTTTACCTTCTCCATTTTTTTTACTTCAAAAATTGGAGTTCAGTAATCGTACATATTTTTCTAAATTTATATTTACCACTCATATCACTGAATTGATAATTATTTAGTACCTTTTCCAGCTGTCCTTTTAGCTTTTCTTCCATGATAAATGAATCGACAGCCTCTTTCCAATTTTCTTTTCCGATTAACTCTTCGAATGGAATGGTAGTTAGGACTTCATCATAAATCTGGATGCTTTGATCGATGCCGAAGCTGCCATATATACTGCCATTTTCATCAGCAAAGATATGCTCCGATTCCAGTTCTTCCACAAATACTTCTAGATATTCCTTTGACTTGACAGGCTTGATGGCAATCTCTGCTTCCGCCCTTACAGGCCCAAATCTCTTATCGACGATCGCAATTGTTAACTGAACTTGAATAGGCTGATACCCAAACCCTTCACAAAGTTCTGCTGCCGAATTATATACCATCTGAACACCCTCCTTTTATTTACTATCATTATATAATATAAATACCTCATTGCCTTACCAATAACCCTTATTCAAGATCACTTGGCATCGTTTCTTTTTTGAAGATCAACTCATCTTTTTCCCTATCATAATAATAGATTTTGATTGTTTCATCTCCGCTTAAATCCGTACTGCCAGTCAACACGCCAAAAAGTCCATTTCCCATATCGATCATATTGGAATAACTGGCCTGAGGATACACATTATACCCTCCCCATTGGATCAATCGTCACATTCCCTGATCCACCTGGAACAAAAGCAACGATAATATCAAGAAAATCAGTGTAATCCTGATATTCTTCAGTTCACGCGCATAATGATCATTCATCTTTTTTCACCTTTTTTATACGATATCCATAATATAACAATAATTTCAATCTATTTGTGTCCCTAATAAAAAAAGCCCATGCAGATTGAACCATCCCCCGAATAATGGACACATTAAAAAAAGTCCCTTATTCGAGGTTTTTCTATGTCCTCATACTAGAAATCCGTTTATAATCAAAAGCCTACTAAGCCTAAGACCACCTAATTTCCCCAATAATTAAAAGCCCTTCATTACAAAAAAAAAGCCCCGGAAAACCGGGACTCACCTATGAAACACTTATTTAGTAACCTTATAAATTCACATTGTCACTGTGCTTTTCATGCTTATACTCTCTTAGAACCTCGTTAAATACATCGGGATAATTCGTAAACAGCCCCGTTGCACCCCATTCTAGAGCTTTTTTCATGTCCGCTCTTTCATTTACTGTATATGGATGGAATTGAAGGTCATGATTTCGAACCATCTTCACATATTGTCCGTCCACCTTATTGAAATTCGGACCCACTCCAATGGCATATTTCTTAATGGATTCCAATTCCTCATCAGAAATGGTTGCTTGGTTCTTATAAGAAAAAAGCTGCACAAGCGGTAAATTTGGATTCATGTCATGAACCTTCAACAGGCTTTCTTGACTGAACGATTGTATAAGTACATTTTTGGTACGGCCTTTTGAATCCACCAGTTTATTTTCTTTCAGAACTTGCAGAAGTTCTTCTTCCATTCCTGGATATACATCAGGAGACTTTGTTTCAATATAGTAATTGGCCTGCCTGCCGAATTTCATAAAGACTTCTTCAAGAGTGGGTACCGTTAACCCTTCATATTTCTTTTTTGCCAATTGCGGATATTTTTCATTGAACCATGTACCAGCATCTAGTTTTTTGATTTCTGCCAGCGTTAAGTCTTTCACTAGACCTGTACCATTCGTTGTACGATCCACCTTTTCATCATGCATGGCTATCAATCTTCCATCCTTTGTCATCTGAAGATCGATTTCTATGTAGTCGCCTTTCATTTGTTCTCCCAATTGATATCCGGGAATCGTATGTTCAGGAGCATAACCGGAAGCTCCTCGATGTGCGATATTCACAATTTTCCTCTCATAAATAGATGAATTCGAATGATCTTCATTTGCTGCTGAGGCCTCCATGGAAGTAGCCTGCAATATAAAAGCCGCACTCATCATGCATAAACCGAATTTCTTTATATTCGTTTTCATTTTCCCTATCCCCTTCCTATTATTACCACCATTTTAGAAGGGGAATGTAAATCTACAGCAAATATAGTGTAAAGAAATAATACATTAGTTAAAATGGGTAAAATGCCCCGTGAAGCAAATTACTTGCAAGGCCTCCGTGCAGTTCGTTATACCCAACCTAATTCCATGAACCCATTCCATTCGCCTCCCCATCATCCATTTCCCCTTGTTTTAGAAGGATTTGTTACATACGTTGACAAGATCTATTTTTTTCTGATTTACAAAAAACTAGTATCAGATTACTATTAAACAAACAGAATATTTATATTAAGGGGAATTATGTTAAAAAACTATCAATATTATCAAAACAAACACCGATTTATACTGAAGGCATTCATGGCAATGATATCCTTTTTACTATTAGTTGGGATTTCCGTATCACCTATAAGTTGGAAAGATAACCCCTACGATATGACATTTCAGGTCATTTTAATATCGGGGATGATAATTTCTCTGTTGTTTTTCTTAAAAACAGAAGTCAATTTCTATAAAACCCTATTCATTTCTTTAATTACTGTTTATATATATAGCAAATTCTGGATTTTCCCAGATACCGCAATTATGCTGGCTTTTTTTGCTATAGCACCCTTGATTCCCATTTTTCTCTTTGATAAAATCGGATTTTATATTGTCGCCACTTTAAATATCATATTAGGTCCTGCTTCCATCTTGATCATTTCGCAAACGGATCTTAAATACACTTATGAGTATGTTTCATTGGATAGTTTCGGCAATACGATTAATTTCATCGCTATACAAATCATATTGGTATTTGTGTTCATAGGAACCAACAATAGGATGGAATCCACTAATGCATTCCATAAGGAGATCCAACAGGCCAAGCAATTGAACTCAGTCGGTCAGCTAGCAGCCACCATTGCACATGAGATACGAAATCCCATTACAGTCGTGAAGGGGTTTGCCCAGTTATTGGATCAAGAGAAGGAACTGAATGAGACGGAAAAATTTTATGTGCAGACCATGCTTACAGAACTTGAATATACACAAGTGATAATCAATGACTATTTGTCTTTGGCAAAACCGCAAACGGATAATATTCAGGTCATTCCTTTAAATTATGAAATCCAAAAGATTTCCGATCTATTATCCAGTTTTGCCAATAATCGAAACATAGGCTTTCAACTTGATTTCCGTGATGACCTACAAATCAACATGAATCCGATCGAGCTTAAACAGATACTGGTCAATATCATGAAAAATGGAATTGAGTCGATGAACAATCCCGGATTCATCAAGGTGGAAACAGAGAAGGAACGCACTATGGCAAAAATCCGAATAACGGATACAGGAATAGGTCTTTCCAAAGAACAGCTTGAAATACTCGGCACCCCATTCTATTCGCTTAAAGATAGGGGAACTGGTATCGGCCTGACCGTTTGTTATTCCATCGTTCAAAAATACAAAGGGAAAATCGTGGTACAGAGCGAATTGAACAAAGGAACATCCTTCACTATTTATTTGCCCTTACATAGCGAAATAGATTAAAACATACATTAACAAACAAGAAAAAGGATGACCTCCCAAAACCGGGCGGTCATCCTTTTCAATTAGGCTTTAAAGCTATCTTGCCATTTCAGCAAATGATTTTCTAAAAAGCGGACAAACGAGTCGGAAATTTTACCAGCCATGGCAAAAATGATGATGCCTACGAATACGACGTCCGTTTGCATGAATGAACGGGCATCCTGGATCATGAAGCCCACCCCTCTATCTGCACCCAACAATTCAGCGACGACCAAGCACATCCAAGCAGCACTTAAGGCTAAACGGATACCAAGCAATATGTTCGGTAAAGCTGCCGGAATCATCAGCTTCGTTATTTGCTCCAGACGGTCAAACTCTAAGATTCGGGCAACATCGTATAGTTTTTTATCCACATTCCGAAGGCCCAAAAAGGTTTGTAAATATAGAGGAAAAAAAGCACCTAAAGCAATAAGCAGTACTTTGGATAGTTCACCAAACCCGAACCACATAATGAATAAAGGGGTAATCGCAAGTAAAGGAACTGTTCGTAACATTTGAATGCTTGGGTTAAGATATTCTTCGGATTTTTTTTGCATGCCAACGATGACTCCTAACAATAAGCCTAAAAAACCACCTAATGCAAAGCCAAGAAGAGCCCGCGTTAAACTGATTTGTAAATGCATGCCCATTTCCCCTGACTGAACGAGATCAATGAAAGTCGTGACGATCAATAAAGGTGATGAGAATAATTGGGCAGGCAGGATGCCAACCGAACCTAATGATTGCCATGCAATCAACACGACAACTGGAAGGAGCGAACCCCGCAATGCTGATTTGGCAAGTTTGGATTGTTTTTTCGTTTTCCTTATGACAAGCGGCTTGTTTTGGGCAACGGTCTGTGTAGACATATTTTTCATCCTTCCTTTTTTCAAAAATTAATTAAATGCTCCAATCTTCCCTTTCTTCAGGATGATGATCAAGTTCGGTTAAAATGACGGTCCTGAATTCCTGAAACGCTTTGCTTGTTCGTTTTCTTGGATATGGTAAATCAATTGGAACGATAGCTTTAATCCGTCCAGGCTTTGCCTCCATGACTACCACTTTGCTCGATAAAAAGATGGATTCATCAATATCATGGGTGACAAGCACCATCGTTGTCATATTCTTCTCCCATATTTCTAGCAAAGCCTCTTGAAGATGCGTTCGCGTGAAAGCATCCAATGCACCGAATGGCTCATCCAGCAATAAAACTTCAGGATTACGTAATAAGGCCCTCGCAATGGCAACACGCTGCGACATTCCACCGGATAATTGGCGTGGATATCCCTTTTCAAATCCTTTTAGCTTAACAAGTGAAATTAAATCATCCACCCTTTTTCTAATGTCCGGTTTTTTTAATGAAAGGTTACCTGCAATATTTTTCTCAACGTTTAGCCATGGAAATAAGCGGTGCTCCTGAAAAATGAAACCACGGTCTTTAGAAGGGGCGCTAACCGGATGATCACCTGCAATGATCTCGCCGTCAAAGTCTGAATCAAGTCCTGCGATCAGCTTTAATAATGTGCTTTTCCCGCATCCACTCGGACCAATGATGGTGACGAACTCACCATTTTTGACGCTCAGATTTAAATTATCCAAAACATGGACACTTTCATTATCATTCTTAAATGTTTTGCTTACATGATTAATTTCTAACGTCGCTACCAATTTCCTCACCCTTTCTCAAATAAAAAAAATAGAGATCCAGCAATAAGGCACATATTGTCCCTTTGCTGAATCTCTAGTTAACTAGTCGATTCAATATTTCATTTTATATTAACTTATCGATTATTTATAATCAACAAATAATACCAATTTATTTTATCGGATTAATCAAAAAAAGGAATTGACAGATTATTCTAGCAGCTGTTAAGATGCATTCATACACAAATCCGCATCACAAAAAACCAATAAAAGGTCATGTGAATCAACTGGACTACCGGAGATTCAATGAAGAGAAACCCCGACATACTCTTCGTTGAATCTCTTTTTTTTTATTAATCTGACTATCCAGATGTGGTAAGTGTAATAAAAAAGGAGGGAATTCATGAAGGAATATCGTAACAAGTTAACTGCAGTATTACTTGCCATCATTAGCATTGCTGTATTGGCAGGTTGTAATTCCGATGCCGGCAAAGCTTCCGGGAAAAGCGATCCACTTAAAGTTCATATTGCCTTAAATGGCAAGATGGGGCCATTGGTCATTGCAAAGGAAAAGGGATTATTCGACGAAGAGTTTTCTAAACTGGATGCCCAAACCGAGTGGAGTGAATTCCCGAGTGGCCCCCCGCTTTTGGAATCCCTCGCTTCCAATCGGGTCGACCTATCTTTTTTAGGGGATGGTGCACTGATTGCCGGAATTGATAAGAATCTGCCATTTGAAGTGATTGCACAAACAGGTCGAGGTGAGTCATCTGTCCGGATCCTGGCTCAGCCAGAAGGTGACATAAAGCAGATTGAAGACTTAAAGGGAAAAACCGTCGGTGTTGCCTCCGGGACAACAGGCCATGTGTATTTAATCAAGGCATTGAAAGCCCATGGTTTAACGACTGATGATATTAAACTCATCAATTTACAACCGGATGATGCTCAATCCGCTTTTGAAACCAAACAATTGGACGCCTGGGCGATATGGAACCCTTATTACCTTAATAATATTGAAAAAGGGAATGCAGTCGCACTTAATGTAAAGGGAAAAATATTGGCTCCTGGTGCAATCATTGCACGTAACGGATTTGCAAAAGCACATCCTGAAATTGTAGAGGCTTATTTAAAGGTTTATAAAAAAGCTGCCGATTGGCAAATTGAAAATCCAGATGAAGCATCTGAAATTTATTCCAAAGAAACTAAATTGCCTGTGAGCACAGTCAAGACAATAATAACGGCCGAAGAACCAAATATCTTCTTTACCGAAGATGCCATCAAAGCACAACAAGAATCAATCAATACTTTAGCTGGTGTGGGTTATATCAAGAAATCATTTAATTTTAAAAACCAGATCCACAATGAATACATTGATGAAGCCTTTAAAAAATAAAAAAACATACCTTACAGGAGGAGATTGATTATGACGGAAACTAAAACACAACAATTAAAAGTGGTACCCGTAGCAGGAAGAATTGGAGCGGAAATTCAAGGTGTCCAATTAAGCGGAGCCTTGGATTTAGCTATTTTAAGTGAAATCAAACAAGCGTTAAACGATCATAAAGTCGTATTCTTCAAAGGTCAAAACCATTTGGACGATGCCACCCAAGAAGCATTTGCAAAACTATTTGGTGAACCTTATGCACATCCTACAGTACCGGTCAAAGACAATACTAACTATATCTTCGAACTTGATTCCGAACGAGGTGCTAAAGCAAACCATTGGCATACTGATGTCACTTTTGTACCAGAAGTTCCTAAATACTCTGTTTTAAGAGGTGTAACCATCCCTGATGTTGGCGGGGATACAGTTTGGGCAAATACCAATAAAGCATATGAGGACCTGCCGGATGGATTGAAGAAATTAGCGGATGGACTATGGGCGATCCATACAAATGAATATGATTATGCACAATTCAAACCAGCCGAAAATATTGATGATGAGGTTAAAAAGAAATATCGTGATATATTCGAATCGACCATTTATAAAACAAGGCACCCAGTCGTTCATGTGCACGCAGAAACCGGGAAAAGGCATTTGTTATTAGGTGGCTTTGCTGGAAGAGTGGAAGGATATACAACAAGTGAATCTGAAAGATTATTAAGTATCTTCGATTCATACGTCACTCGCTTAGAAAATACAGTGCGTTGGCAATGGAGTGAAGGGGACGTGGTCATTTGGGATAACCTAGCCACGCAGCATTACGCTATTGCCGATTACGGGGATCAGCACCGCGTCGTTCGCAGGGTCACAGTAGGAAAAGACGTACCCGTAAACAAGGAGAACGAGTCAAGCAAACTAGTTAAGAAATAAAACTCCTGTATGGAGTTAAAAATCCCATTGCTTGACTTCCCCATAAGCGAATGACTGAGTTGAATGGAAAACACTCAAACCTCCTGAGGAACTGGCCTTATTGCAGGAGGTTTAAGTGTTTTCTTTATTGAACAGGTCTTATCAACTCGCCCTCTGATATATTCAATACTTCCCTGCAAATGGCCTCACTTAAAATTCACTTCAATGAATTCAATCTCTTCTGCCGCACTTAATGTGCCATGGGCTTTTCCAACGGTGCCTTCTTTGTCTTCCCAAAAGAAGTTATGGTCCTGAACGATCGTGCTAAAATTAAAGTCCCCCCACCTGGCAGCAATGCCGAGCAATCTATCTCTATGCTGAAAATCACTTAAATCCACTATTTTATAAACCTCTTCTATAATCTTAGGGGACATTGGTATAGCTCCCCATTTATCTTGCGATCGAACTTTTTGATGAGTCATTTTATGCATGACGTCCATGACTTCCGTTTCGGTTGAGTCTTCATCAAGCCCTGTTTCAAATTCAATCCCATCATATATCGCTGTTTTCGCTTCCAGTTCCGCCGCTTTAGCTTTCGCTTCCCTTTGGGCTGTGATTTTAACATCCTCTCTTTCTCTTTCAATTTGTTCTTTGGTTTCCCTGGCTTCGATCTCCAGTTGTGCTTTTTCGTAATCATTGGAGTTTTCCATGATTTTAAAGGAAGCAATCCCCAACCCGAATAATGCCACAACAAAGATTCCACTAATAAGTAAAACCTTTTGCGCTTTCTTCATTGAAACTTCCTCCAAGATATTGATAATGTTAGATAATATTTATTTTAACATATTAAATGGATGGACTATCCAGAAAAGGAAGACATCCAAAATCCTTTTCTCAGCCCTTTTCAAAAAGAATTTCAGTAGTTTCAGATTTCAATAGTCACCCTTGGCACCCTTCTATTTTTTCACACATATGGAATGGTGGTCATATCTCTTCTTCCTCCTAACAATAATATTGGCTATGCGGCCATTGAGATGAAGCTAAATTAGTGGATCCAAAAAAGTATTGGAACGAGGTATGGGGATTTGTAAATAAATATATGGAGTAATGTCGAAGGTAAAAAAGAAACTGCCGATATAGATATCGACAGTTTCTTTTCGTTTTCATCCAGCTTATTTTTGAGTTTACTGATGGCGTTTTTATCAGGATTACTTATCCTGAACGATTATTTCATCGATTATACCGTAATCCTTCGCCTCTATTGCGCTTAAGAAGTAATCACGATCTGTGTCCTTCGCCACCTTTTCGATAGGCTGCCCAGTCCTTTCCGAGATGATTTGATTGATATGATCCTTTAGTTTCAAAATCCTTCGGGCAGAAATTTCAATTTCCGTGGCTTGCCCCCTCGCCCCACCAAGCGGTTGATGAAGCATGATTTCACTATTTGGCAAAGCGCACCTTTTCCCTTTCGTACCCGCCAATAAAAGCATGGCACCGAATGATGCAGCCATCCCCGTACATACAGTCCGGATATCAGGCTTAATATATTGCATCGTATCATAAATGGCGAAACCGGCACTGGTCGATCCCCCTGGACTGTTTATGAAGATGGTAATTTCCTTCTCAGGAGCATCTGCTGCCAAGAATAACAATTGGGCAACCACACTATTGGCTAAATGATCGGTGATTTCTTCCCCAATCATGATGATACGGTCTTTTAGAAGTCTGGAATAAATATCATACGAGCGCTCACCCTTGCCTGATTGCTCAATTACATATGGAATGGTGGTCATATCTCTTCTTCCTCCTAACAATAATATTGGCTATGCGGCCATTGAGAGTGTGTTTGAAGGAGTGAAGCTTGATTTGGAAAGAATCGAACGATTCATCAGTTTAGGAATCATCGATTCACTGTTCAGGGATTTGAAAGATGGAATGCTTCTAATGAGGATATCAGGATTCTGGGCTTTTAAAGCCTGTGTCATCAGGGACATGAGCCGCTGTTCCTCCTCATCCTGCCAATCTTCCACACAAGACAACTTACGCTCTTCAACGTCATCGTCAAAACGCTTTTTCACACGGTTCAAGATTGCCTTTACAGCCGTTTCCGTGGTGTTCAAATAATCTGAGATTTCTTTTGACCGATAGAGGAATCCTTCCTTTAACAGGAATACAACGGCTTGTTTCGGGGTAAGTGACTTTATTATATATTCAACCGTTTCAAAGGCATTTTCCCCAACTGATCCCTGTTGTTCGGTATCCAACAGTTCGTCTAATGATTCTTTTTTCCTTTTTCGTATCGTATCAATCCAGGAATGGCGGGCTATCGTCTTCAATAAAGCCGTTGTTATCTCGGTTTTCTTTCCATAGCCCTGCATTGCCTTCAATACCGTTTCCTGTGCCAAATCATCCCCATCCCAATTATTTTGGGTCAGGAATCGGCAAAACCGAAGCAATTCAGGATAGACTTCACGCAAAATCGCACCGTTATCCTTTTCTTCAGAAATATCTTCCCTTAACTTATTTATCATTTTTCTCACTCCTTCAACACCCTCTATCCTATAAACGTTTCAGAAAGAGAAAAAGATATGGGGTGAAAAATTTTCCTTCATTCTTCATTATATTCTATTCCATTTTTTCCATTGGATTTCCTTTCATACTAAAAACCTGTTTGATTAAGATCCAAACAGATTAGTTTCAATGTTCCATATGAACAAATATGGCCTTCTCCGCTGTTTACCCGTTCGTCACCACTCATTTCAGCAAAGCCTTATTTTCCAAAACACTTCATATTCCCCGTTAATTCCACTCCGTTCCATTAAGCCAATCAGCCAAATCTTTGGATGTCCCCCCGCTCACGATAATATTCGGTCAATATGTCCTTACCTTTGCGCTAAACCCCGACGTCCCGGATACCCTTGTTGCCCTGAATTTCAAATTTACGGGTGATCCATAGGAACTCTGCTGCTATTCCAAGTGTTCAATGCATTCAACCGTATATTCGCTAGGTTCCATAACGTTTTCTTCAATACCAAACCAACTGGAGGCGCGACTCTCATTAGCGCTATCTTTACAATAGTTCACCAAAGAACCTGCTGGCATTTCTTCTTGATCGCTCATCTCTTCAAAATTAACTGATTGCTCGTTATGACTCCCGCTGTCTGTCTTTTCATTCTCCAAGTCTGCGAACATGAACATACAGTAAAAAACCGCAACCATAATTGCCATAGTAAACAACCTTGACATTAAAGGCAGTAACTTTTTCAATATAACTAAACCTCTCTTCATGGTGGTTTCCCAATCCTGCTGTTAAAGCATAATAAATTCAGAATGAATGAATGAATTAATTCATCTATTAAATATCCATCAAAACATCAGTTTAGAAAAATATTCCTATAGACTCATTATATCAAGTTCCAGAAGTTTTTAATGCCATTATTCAACCTTAATACGAATAAACAACTAAAATACTTCGAACCCTTAAAAGTGGACAGTCCAAAAAATATCAGTATACACCTCACATTGACTTCCATCCTTTTCAAGTGTTACTCTTAAATTAATAAAAAGTATACATTCAAAACACTGATTCCATTAGCGTGAAATAAGGGTGATCTCATTTGCCAAAAGAACATTTAATTGACGTTCAACCTATCAGATCATTGGAAAAATTAGATGATATGAAATGGTCACTGAAGAGACATTGCAGCGAGAGAGACTACATATTGTTCTTGTTAGGCATCAATACAGGCTTGCGTGTGTCTGATTTATTATCGCTGAAGATAAAGGACATTAAAGGTAAGATGGAGGTCATCATCAAGGAAGGCAAAACAAAAAAGCCAAGAATAATACAGCTTAATAATGTATGTAATGAATTGGCAGCCTATATAGCCACCATCGATGGTGAATGGCTATTCCCCTCACGCAAGGGCGATAAGCCAATTAGCAAGATACAAGCCTACAGACAGCTTAATAAAGCAGCGGACATGGTGGACATCGAGGGCGTTGGTACCCATACCATGAGGAAAACGTATGGGTACTGGTTCTATAAACGAAGTAAGGACCTTGCTGAGTTACAAGTGATCCTTAATCATTCACATCCTGAAATTACACTCAAGTACATTGGGATTGCTGATGAAGGAACAGAGGACAGCTTTAATGATATTATGGGAGGACGGAAGAAATGTCACTGACTGAATACAATGCAAAATATGAATATATCATTCGAAGCAATATTTCCGATAGGCAAAAGGCATTGAAATTAGCTGATCTAATGACCGATATGGAAGGCAACCTAAGAAATGACATCGGGGAACATCGGAATAAAGAGGTACATGCATTATATAAAAAAGTATCTCTCCTATCCAACTTGTTATGATCACCTTAAGACCCTTGCCATATGTGCAGAGGTCCTTTTTTTGCCGTGAAAGTGAGTGATTTGTTTCTCAGGTAACCATGAATGTCTTGCAAATTCGGGCAATGTCCCCGGGGATGATTTGCTTTCCTGTCAACAAATCTTTCCCATTCATGGCCAGCACACAGCCTATCCTCGCCAAATCCTGACTGTCCATTTCATTGGTACACTGCTTCGAGTACAATTCGATTAAGTCCTCCACACTCTCAATAGTGGGATTTTGCATCAATTCTCGGATAAAATCTAAAATAAGCCTGAATCGTTCATTCTCACTGTCACCTGCAAATCATGTGGGTCACAGTCAATGCTCCTGCATTGATCATCGGGTTTAACAGCTTGGATGGCTTGTTTGTCTCTAACTTGGCAATCGAATTAAAAGGGTCACCAGTAGCTTCTTTGCCTACATAGGAAAAAACATATTCCTCCCCTTTTTCCATTAATACAAGAGCAAGTGTCAAACTTTCGATATGCTCTGCAGGGTCATTTTCCCACTTACATACCCCGCACAATATCCTTTTCCGTCAGGATAGTAAATAGCAACAGATAAATCCCCATGGTTCGCCTTTTCAAGAGCTTGAATATAGTCTGCCCGTTCCCATATTTGTAAATTGTTTTGCCTGATCGACCAGTTGCTGTAACTCGTCATTGGACCTGCATTGACATCCCATATAGTTCACAATTTTCCGCCCCTTTGAAAATTTATTGTTTGAAGTTCTTAAATAGTGGTTTTTTATTTATTACAATATTTCATTGATATTATTTTTAAAAAGTACGAAGCGGAAAATAAATAGAGTAAGGTTAAAGGAGGTACTTTTTCTGGTTGATAACGGGACTAGTGCATCATGTCTCAATATAAATTTTCTAACATCACAATAACACACTCCTACGCAGAACATGATTCTGAATTACTTTGGTCGTGTTAAAGACAAAGATAAATAACAACAAATACGGGCAACCGTCAATCAGTAAGACAGCTAAGCTAACGCCATGTAAAAAAGTTAGGAGCAACTTCACTATTCTTTAAAGAAGATTTAATTGAAAAAAGAAGGAATTAGACGTGTTCAGACGGAAATATAGACCATACGAATATTATCGCATAAACTTTCATATGTATTTCACACTTGATGGAAAGTAGGAAAAGCCATGGGAAAATCGAAGAGTTTACAAGAAATCTATCACGCCAACCGTCCAGAAAATAATGAACTTTTCCGAGCGATACAACAGCATCTACAAATGAAGCATCCAGACAAACGAATGACAGCTACGAGAACATTGCAAGTAATTGTGGCTAATAGTGTTTCATACGGAGAGCTGCGTAATGTGGAAGCACGCCTTCTTCACAGTCAATAAGGATCTGTTGTTTCATAAGCCCTTTGAAAATTTCAAACACAGAAAGGCTCTCATCAATGAAAGAATTTCTAAAAAAATTCTAAAACATTCGGCTTAATCGCGCCACTTGTGACACTGGCTTTTTTTAAAATCAGCTATCTACTGGATGCTCAACCAGACCTAGCAATCTAGCTAAAATCAACATGTCACATGTAAGTTGGTTCGTTTCGTAAACTCAGCAACATTCATTCTTTCGCTTACTACGGTTCGGTGCAATGGTTTTTGCCTTTGGAAAAGTCGCCTGTTTTATACAGATCTATTTTCATCTGCTGAGCAAAAATGCTTAACAGCTAAAGATTGACAATACTTTTATGGTGACTCATACTTGAAGTATCTTAATGACAGAATATTGAGAATTATGGAGGGGTAATTATGAATAAAATTTTCGTTCCTAACGCAATCGCCACTTTAACAAGACTTTTCTACAGTTCAACTACACAGAATGAGTATTTAGCGATGCGAACCGCTCAATTCTACATTGAAGACCTGAAGTTACTACAAGACGTGGAAGCTGTTGCCCTGGCAATTGAAAATCAAAATGCTTTCGCTTTAATGTCTAAATTTAAATTATTTGATTATAAGGCTGCTGAAGAAATTGAAATTGCACTATCCTCTGCTGGCTATACTGAAACAGAACTAAATGTTATGAATATTGAGATCTGAAATCATTGGCCAATCATTACTTTCGGAACGAATGGTAGAGTTAGCGCTCTTTGACCCATTCGTTTTTATTTTTCCGTAACACAGAAAACGCTCCCTAAACTATCGCTGTTAAAATAAATTATGAATGAATATCTGACGTGTGATGCCTAAGCGTATGAATGAAATCCTAACGCCCTTAATCTCAGATAATAGACCGTAATGTTTTATTGGTTTTGTATGATCCTTTGTTTTAATTCTCCTTCATCTTGATTGATGAATAACTTGTCAATTTTACCATTCCCTCAAACCTTCAATTAAATGTCCTGCTAATCCTTCACCTTTGAAATGATGGGCAGCACTTTTTAAAATAAGTTTTTGTCTGACGAATCAGCACGGAATTATCTTTCGCACCAGTTACTTCTATCCCTGCTTGATAATAAATTTCCCCCTTATACTCATTGCATACTACCCTCGCACATTATTTGTACATTTTTTGTAGTGGGTGAAAACACAAAAAAGCTTCACACAATTATGTGTGAAGCTTGATGTAATAGCGTTTATTCGCTATTGGTGATACCGGTGGCCGGGGTTAAATACCTCCCTTAAACATTGATATATAAGGGCCTGTTACCTTAGATGTGTAAAATATGTGTAAAATTTTAATACTTTTAAACAAAGAGCATTCACACGTACACAAAAAATACAAGCGTTCGAGAAATCAAATATGCCTTATTTCCTTCTGTTATAATGAAAAAAATTAAAGAAGTGAAAAATAAAGCATATGCTTTCAATAATGTTGGGAGTGAAAATTAATGAACATAAATATTAATGTTTACTTACATTCAAAAGAAACTAATTTCTTACAAAGTGGGAGCTTCCCTGTTCCTAATTCAGATTTTAATAAGGAGCCAGATTGGACAGCTGCTATCGCTGCATACGATTGGATTCAGCAAATTAAAGTTAACTTTGCAGCAAGTGAAGATTTTCGTATAGATCAGGTGATTTATAACGAGGATATAGATATTACGGAGTTAGTCAGAAATGTTAGACCAATCACGTAACTTGATTGGTCTTTTTAAGTATTTGTAATTAATTTAACAAAGAAAAAAGCCTTGCCATAAGACAAGACTTAACAAAAAATCATCTAGCATAATCGTGATACTGGGTAATTAAGGTATCTGTTATTTCACAATTTTGACCTGGCTTATAAATCCTATGCCATGGACCACCTTCTTGATGAGTTTTGTCAACTAAATCAAATGGATCAGCCTCACCATATTCTACCAAGACATCTACAATACATTTTAATGCCGTTGCACCATGTTCAGAATTGGCAATTTTAATAAAAGAGGGTGTAGCAGCAGTATCTTTTGTATCAATAATGAACTTCTCATCTTCCTTATAATCAATTATGGAAGACCCATGTATTTTAAATTTTTTAAAGACACTTTCTACAACAGGTCCATATTTATATGCGACTATGGGTTCATGAAAGAGCTTTTCGCCTGTCCGTGTTAAAAACTCTGAGTAACAATAATATAATAATTTTTGTAATTTTAAATGAGATGAAGGAAAAACAGTGAGTATGAATTTTGCCACATCATTTGCACTAAGAGTTTGATCATTAGCTACATAATTTACAAAAGTATCCACATCATCTGTTACTGCCACATCTGCGAAAAACTCATCTTTTTCCGTAACTGATTCCCATGCAGTAGAACTTGTTGATAGTTTATGGAGACCAAAATGTACTTCTCCACAGGCTTTTTTCACTTTTGCAAAAAAATGATTAATGATTTCCTTATCTAGTTTATCCTCAGTTGAATAATGCCATCCAACTCGCATTCCTTGATGATAAGAACTCATAATAGCTATAAAATGAAAAGCAGACAATTTCAACACCTCCTTAAAGGTCGAATGCTTGTTTGTGTATTTTTGCGGATTTTATATATTCTTGTTTATGTTTTGCGTGTGATTCATAATTATTTTCAAAATCCTCTGGTAACCACACTTGTAGTTCCCATGGGAAATTTTTATTATTATCACCATAAAAATAGATATGTGTAGCTATATATTCCCCTTTTGAGGAATTTCTATACTTAATTTTATAATCATTCTCAAAAACATTGCACATCTTTGAGAATAATTCGCAATCATGTATAAAACCAGGCATTATTATACGAAATCCTAAGAGATCATTTAAACACTTATTCAACGGAAACCTTCCATTTTCCGTCTTACCGGAATTATAGTGACCTAATTTATATATTATCGATTCTGGCTGCTTAACCCTTAACCTAAAATCATATTCACTATATGTATACTCTAAATCTATATCAATTGTTAGTTGATCAATTTTACTCAGATAACTTTTTAGTACAGAATGAAATTCTTCATTAATAAAATATGCGTTACTATCATCAACTGGTTCTACAATATCTCTAATTAATGTTTTTTTTAAATTAAATTGATTAACTTCACGCCATTCTTGGGAAAAATCTTTATGTATTTGTATAATTTCAATCATAAGTGAGCATATTTTATGTATAGCATAATCTAGTTCTGTATACTCAGAACTTTCAAGTAACTTAAGCGCTGTTTCACTCATATTAAAACCAAACAAAAATTTGCAACATTTTTTAATGGATTAAACATGATAATTCTCCTTAGCATAAACTACTTCTTAAAGTTAAAAAGAATTTAACTGGTTAAATCTAATAATAAAGCATTTATTGCTTAAAGAAAACCATTGTTTTCTCAACTTAATTTCTGGCATAATTTATTTACGTTTTTTCACTACTTTTTTACCCTACTTATACAATGTTTTTTTTGATTGAAATACTATTGGTAATACGTATGATTAATAATGCAGAAAAAAAACAAAAACCTTCTCCAAAAAGGAGAAGGAGTATTTTATTCTGTAAACAGTTCATTAAAAGTTTCCTTACCTGCCTTCTTATCTGCAGTAATCTTTTTAGCTTTTTGGAACTTTTCTAATGCTGTTTCAGTACCTTTTCCAAAGATAGAATCAAGTGATCCAGGGTTAAATCCTGCCAAATAAAGTGCAGCCTGTAGGATCCATGTGAGATTGCCTTTTGCACCCTTTTGGACAGTGACAATGGCAACCTTGGTCTTAACACCCCATTTTCCATCTACAACAAGCTTTTTATTGAACTGCTTATTAAGTTCTGTTTGTAAAGCTTTGATAAGTGCAGATTTGGTTTTAGGGCCATTAAATCCATCCACATTAAGACCAGCTTTATAACGGCTATTTAAGGTTTTTTGAATGGATCTGATTGTTTCATTTGAACTAGTATCAGGTTTAACAATAACGTCTTTAGCATTTCCAAAATTGATTTTCTGACCTATTTGCAATTTGGCTGGATCGATACCAGGATTTGCTTTAATTAAATCTTCTACTTGCACGTCACCAGCTCCATCTTTATGAGCTATGCTCCATAAGGTATCTCCTTCTTGGATGGTGTATGTGTTAGGCGCTGGAGACGGTTTAACGGGAGTTGTTGATCCCTGCCATTTAATAAGTTTACGATAATCATATACGCAGCACGCTTTCCAGCTATAGCCTGGCATCTCACTGTGAGATGTATCATTTTTACCAATGTTATCTTTAACGAGTGCAGAATGAAGGTCTGCGATTGAAGCTATTGTTGCATCGTCCATAGTGTCGGAGCGATAATCACCAGCAACACAGATACCTAGTGCGAATTGATTGCTATTCCCTACATGGTAGGTGCGGCGGTCAATATCATGAGCATACACAATCCTAGCCCTTTTTCCATTTGGAGTATTAATTACATTCTTAGGCTCTATAATAAATGTATATCCCACCCCCGGCCACCCAAGCGTGTTTACATGGTATTCTGCGAAACTTGCTGCATCAGATCCACCCAAATGCTTTTTTGTTAATGAATGATGCCATACACGGTGGGTTATTGCTTTTGTACGTTTTGAATAAGTGCCTTTTGATTTTAATTTACCTCTTTTATCAACCAATTGAGGAAGTTTAGTAAAGTTCATTTTCCATCGTCTCCTTTTAATTTAAACTCATAATAAAAAGCCACCCGATGGGCAGCTTATTTTAGTCCTTGTTTTTTTAAAGTATCTTCTTGATTTATAGCCTTTTTTGTAAGCAAATATTGATTCTTATACACCCCGTATAAAGCAAAACCAAGGGGAACAATCGCTGTTAGAAAGTTAATAAATGAATTTATCGTATTTTCATTGAACCATTCAACCTGATAACCGAGTGATTGAAAAAATAAAAGCAGTGCCCCAAGAGCACCGCCAATCATTGCTACATATTGTTTTGCTTTATCCATTTCAAAATTCCCCTTTGTTTTCGAATTTATCAATTCGTTTATGAGCTTGTTTCGCACTTTCTTCATTTCGAATAACTCTTTCTGATAATGCTGTCCAACGTTGGTCACTAGCTTTAAAATCAATCCTAATTGAATCAACTGATTGACCAATATTATCTAACTTTGTTCTAATGATTGCAGATTCTGTAGCATCATTTTTGACATTACTTTTGATATCATTTTTTCTATTTCGGCTAAATGTTAACAAGCCCAGGACAGCCCCTGTTGCCGTACACAATAAACCAATAAGCGTGATTAATAAACCCAATGAAACATTCATCTTTTTCGCCCCATTTGTATACAAAATAAAAAGCCCTATTCGGCTTATGGTTGTAATCGATTAATTATTTTTGTCCTCGCGACTTCCGTTAATGCTGAAAGGGCTTCGTTCCCTTGATACTCTTCAGTAGTAAGCGGAATATAACCATTAAGATTGATACTTCCCTCTGGATCCTTACTCTGGAATTGCACATTTACGGAAGATACGCCACCATCTGCATAACGGATATTAGTTGTTGTTATTTGAATTTCTAACATTATTCTTCATCTCCCTTTTCTTTAGAGTTTTCAAAGGCCGTGTACAGGTGTTCAAACGTATCTGCCTCTTTACCTGATACCTCTTTATCGTAATTCTCGATAATGCCTTTCATGGTTTTAATCATTCCATGGGCATCCCCTCCTTCAATGACATAAAAATCGGACAAGTAATCATTTTGCTGCCTCTTAAATTCATTAATATCGTCTATTGCAAAGCTGCCATCTTTATTTTTATTTGGATCCCCATTATCATCTGTACCTGTAAATTCTTTGATAAGTTGCAATTCTTCTTCTGATACCTGTTTGATTTTTTCAGATAATTGCTTGATAAAACGTGTACGGTGAATTGATTGTTTCCCTTTTAAAGTCATGGTTGATAAAAAATTAATGGAATCGACTAAATATGAATATTGAATTTTTACTTGCATTATAAAATTCCTCCTAGGCAATTTTAGACTCTAAGATTGCTATTTTTTGTTTTAAATATTGATTTTCGATTTTAAGCCAGTTAATATCATCGTCATGGATGTCCAGGACTGTGGATACTTCTTGTATTGCCTTCCACTCCACGCTAGCCATTGCATACTGATCAATTGCCTGACCACTCGCTGATAAAACTTCGACAGGAGTGTCATAACTTTCCCCGATGACAAAACCGTATTTTTCTTTAATGATTGAATTTTGAATATCTGATTTTAAATGATATTGGTAGATACTATGATTCTTAATAATCCCAAGCGCAGATTCTTTCCACTCATCAATATCCTGTTTCAAACTTTCCAATGAACTATTTTCAAATCCTCCAGCTTCGACAGGCCTAAATATTCCAGTTGTTCCTGTAGCAGTCACACGTAATTTTCCACCGCTAGTAGGACGAACATATATATGTGTACCGGTATTAATGTCAACCGCATTTCCATAATAGGTATGTGCACGAACATTACGATAAATATCGGTTAACCCTTTGTTTACAATTCTCACTTCATCATCTGAACCAATGTATGCATTCGAAGTGGTTGTTATAAATGCACGCCCGTATATGTCATATGCCATCAAGTTACGATAAATTGGATTCAGATTACCTTCAGCTGTTCCTTTTGCTACAACATGTAAATAACTGTCTGTACCTATCCAGGCACTTGTTGTCGTTGTGATAAAAGAGGAACTATAAACATGCCCTGCACGCAACGGGTAATAACTGTCTATCGTATTAGCACCTGTAATCCTTACCTCTCCCCCGTTCCTAGGACGCAAATAAAGATTTATTCCTGTTTCACCAGCATTCACCTCTACATAGTTCCCATAAAACCCTTGACTACGGATTGGCAGATAACGGTAGCTTCCAATTTCCCCATCCGAAGGGACATCCCTTATATCAACAACACGGGCTTCTTTTCCACTTTGTGCTGCTAAATATACATTCGCTGTGGTTGTTCCAACGGCACGGCTTGTAACTAATAAACTATCTGCTCGGAAACGAACATCGCCACCAGCATTATAGCCAAATAATCCGTCGGGATTGATATGCACATATTGACCATTATTCTGTCTCAATCGAACATTACCACCAGTAATATCAAGCTGTGTAAGCCCATCGCTTGATCGGAATTGAGAACCGTAAATATCAATCCCTCGAATAGCACCAGCATTAATCTTATCTGCGCTTATACTTGCAATTTTTGCATCATCCACAGCGAGATTACCAATCTTCGCATTTGTGATGGACGCATCTTGCATCTGTGCAGTGCCAACAGACAAATTGGCGATTTTCGCATTGGTAATAGCTGCATTTGCAATGGCTGCTGTCCCCACTGCTAAGTTAGCAATTTTTGCACTTGTGACAGCTAAATCTTTTATATTTGCTTCTCCAATCACTGCATTATCAATGATTGTTTGTCCTGTGATATGAACTTTCTTACCGTTTATCAATATTCCTTCTGTTGATATATTAATTTGGTTGACGACATCATTTTCTTTTACTCTCAAATTAATATTGTCTGCTAATTGAGATATTTGTGAAGTTGTCGTCATTTCTACGTGATCTAAATGGTTTTGAACCTGAGTAATCGTACTCGTCAAACTAGTAGCGGTTTGAGTTAATTGTGATTGAGTAGCAAATTTACCATCTGCATCCACTGTGCTAATTTTTGTTTCCACAACACCTGCCAATTGTGTGACTGTGGATTGATCAACTTTGTCGCTAACTTGTGTTTGTAGACCTTGTGCAGTTTGAGTTAGTGTGCTTATACTGCCTTCTGTATTTGTTAGTCTAGTAGCTAAACTTGTCGCAGTTAATTGTAATGCGCCTATATCCCCTTCGGCATTTGATATACGACTTAATAAAGCTGTTGCTGTTTGAGTAACAGTAGTGATGTTATTTTTATTATCAGCAACCTGAGTTTGCAAACCTTGTGCGGTTTGTGCAAGCAAACTAATACTACCTGTATTTACATCTACAACCTTACTTAAAACATCTGCTTTTTCGAATGATTCTTGTGCTGATAATAGAGCAGATTGAGCTTGATCAAAAGCTCCTTGTGCTTCTGTGATTGCTTCTTGAGCGTTTTGATTAGCAAGGTTAGCATTTGCAACTGCATGATTAGCTTGCTCAACCGCATTTTGAATCGGTGTTTTAACGTCATCTGCGACCATGTTAAAATCTACCGTTCCGTCTGCTAAGAGTTGAGCTTCTTTAGACAACTCTCTTAATTCTTCAGCAATTTCTGGGCCGAATAAAATATCATCAGAAATAATCCTTGCTGTTTGAGCCATTGCTTCCTCGGAAAATGGACCAGAAACGCCATGAGTATTCACAGCCCTCACTCGAAAATACCATTGCTGATTGGTCCCTGCCTGGTGGGTGTAAATACTGGTTTTACCCCGGAATGCAAGATTAGAAATGTCAGGTGTAAATCCTTGTATCTGAGAAGCATAGACCTCGTAATTAGCAATCGAGATAGTGTTCACAAAATCCCATTCGACTAATACATTTTGAAATAATCCTGATGCTATAACATTCAGAGGTTGAGAAGGGGTGACATTTTCAATTCTGTCATCCGTAATGGGCTTCTTCCCACCATTGTTCCAAACCCCTTTGTTGTCATTCAACTCCGATTCAATCTGATCAAGTCGGGCATCATCCGAATACAAGTCGATGAAATTCCCAAGTTCGACCACACCCGAATTGTCCGGATCTGATACATCATACTCAAAACTGATTACTCGTTCTTCCACTTCAATCGGCTTTGCAAAAGAATAATCCAAGGCGAAAGTGGTGTCGCCTAATCTCACCTTTTCATGCTCGTATCCTATAATGTTTTCAAGTAAAAAGACACTCATCTCAAAATTACGAATCGGATATTTTTGTTCTTGCAAGGCCTCCCATGTTTCTTGTAGCAACGCTGCAGGGTCTTCTTGCTCACTACTTTCAAATATGCCCTTTCTATGCCTCAGGGTGCCATCAGCGTTTTCTCTGCCGAATACAGTTAGAGCTTCAGGGTCCCCAACCCACTTTTGGCCTTTGGGTTTATCTACAGGATCACCATTCTTTACTTTCCATTCAATATCAGCAAAAGTGATTTTTCTAGTGAATCCTCCCGTAGCTTCTCCCTCTTCATCCTCTACCTCAAGAGAAGAACCCCGTCCGTATAATGCTGTTTTAGGATAAGATTGAACTCTTTCCGTAATAGACAGGATGTCTTTATCAATTTCCCATCGTTTACCTATGTCTTCCCCTCTTCTAGGAAGGATGTCGATAAACCGACCAGTTATCCTATTGCCCTCAATTTCCACACGGTCTCGAAGTTCGCCGCCCCATGTATTAATACATTCGGTTATGGCTTCAGTCGGTGTCATGTAGTAAAAATTCGTGGAATCCAAACCTAACTCTGCCACCACTCCGACTTTCCACCTCACGCCCTCCAGCGCTTTTGTAATGGCCGTTTTAAGGGTGACATTATAAGGCCGAACATCTTCAATAACCTCATCATTTAACTCAAGCATAGCTGCTTCACAGACCGCCGTTATAACCGGCCCGTCTGCACCATCAGTTCTTTCTAGCTCCTTAATAGTAAAAAGACGAAAAAAGCCATCCTTGTCCATGAAGGCGACCTGGTTTTCAGCCACAATATGCTGTGAATCCTCATGATTCCCTGCTGCAGTAAATTCAAAAGTAGTTCCTTGATTCAATAATTCTTTAAAGGGTGCAGACCAAAAGGGACATGTCTCCTCTCCATCGTTAGAAAGGATCGCCACTAGATTATCATGTGGGTCAAATATAAATAAATCAGACAACCGAAACACCTCCTATAGCCATCTCGGTCTGAATGTTACTGTAATGTTTGCAACGGTTTTATCAGCTATGATGTTATTTTGACCTTTTATAAATTCTGGCCATTTACTACTTAAATCTAACGCGGTCATCATCACCAAATTATTAATAGTGATTTTTCGCTTGCTTGTATCGATTATTAACAGATCACTTTGTTTAAAATTCCAAATAACCTTAAGGGTCTTTTCGTTTATAGAAACCGTATAGTTAGTGGTATTAGACATGAATTTTATGGAGAATACCGGATTTGTTTTTAAAGTGCCCACATTTCGAATCGGGAAATCACCCAAGATCAATGATTCTTCCTCTCCGTATTTGTATGGATCCGGACAGATAAAAGGAATGACTCCTTGTCCCCACTTCAATATTTCATCAGGATCAAAACTTCCGTCCACGACTGCATAATAGATTCGATCAGGTTCGTCATCAAAAATAAGAGGCTTTGGCTCGTCATGGATTAACCATTCTGCCAAGTCCTCTTTTACTTTTTGTAAATCCTCAATACTTTTACCCTTTAAAAAAACAGGAAGAGGTAATGCTCTAACTCCCGTATTCTTTTTAACCGGAAGAGCCCCTGGTCGTTTAGGAACGTCTTGATACGTCCACTCGATTGGAGCCCATGGTTGGATTGTCAACACTAAATCAAACAACTTTTTTAAGGGATAATTTTTTATATTCTAGAGGACTTAAGTAGCCAAGAGTTCCATGAATTCTTAGCTTATTAAACCAGTTCACGTAGTCTCCAAATTCGAGAGTTAGCTGGGATAAGTTCGCAAATGTTTTTTGATTGGCGAACTCAGTCTTAATGATTTTAAAGGTCGCTTCCGCGACAGCGTTATCATATGGACAACCTTTCATACTAAGTGAACGGCCAATTTTAAACGTGGTTAACGTTTCATCAATTAGCTTGTTTTTAAATTCATTCCCTCGATCTGTGTGGAAGAGCTGAATATCATGAAGGTTTCCTTTGATGGATGCA
>NZ_JAWRYN010000535.1:0-274 GCF_046534585.1 Peribacillus sp. SIMBA_075
CAGGATGTCCAGCGGCTGGATCAATGTGAGGACACTGCCCCCCAAATCACCGAAATTCTGCGTCTGGAACAAAGTCGGCAAAGTGATGAAATCACTGAAAAACCGGTAATAGACGATATTGGCATATAACAAGATCGACATGCCGAGATAAATCGACAGCAACACCCAGTATTTCCGCGCGCCTTTGAAAAATAGCGACAAACTCAGTAATAAAAGCGCGGAGCCCAAGGGGTTAATCAGAAGCAGGAATTCTTGCAGCCCGCCTTCCACTTCT
>NZ_JAWRYN010000536.1:0-274 GCF_046534585.1 Peribacillus sp. SIMBA_075
GTAGAGAGCCAGATTACAGAAGTACATAAACGCGCGGATGAAGTAATTGAAAGCAATCAGTTTCGTGTGTTAGAAAGTTTTCGTAAACATAAAATTAGTGATTCGCATTTTATCCCGACGACAGGTTACGGTTATGATGATATTGGCCGTGATACGTTAGAAAAAGTGTATGCGGATGTATTTGGAGCGGAAGCTGGCCTTGTTCGTCCGCAAATTATTTCAGGTACTCATGCTATTTCTACAGCGTTATTCGGTATTTTACGTCCGGGAGATG
>NZ_JAWRYN010000537.1:0-274 GCF_046534585.1 Peribacillus sp. SIMBA_075
AGCCAATAGGCGCTGAAACATCGCTACCAGTCGCTCATCCGGCTCAGCTCCCCGTCTTCGCTCATAAAAGCGGCGAAACAATTGATCCGAGGTCAGCTCTGTCAGCTCGACCCGCTGCGCCCCATCCTCATTCTGGTTATCTTCACGTACGACCACACGCTGAATCTTGAGAAAGTCATCACTTAGCTTGCGAACTCGCTGAAATTCTGCCGGGTCAATCCCATCCGATACATGCAGCTCGAGATCAATCCAGGAGCCGGCGTCCCTGCCTTCT
>NZ_JAWRYN010000538.1:0-274 GCF_046534585.1 Peribacillus sp. SIMBA_075
CCTTGCATGTGCAAGACGTATTTACTAAAGTTATGCTTCCCTTATCAGACATACTGTGTTCCTTCAGTGCCCGACGAGTTATCTTTTCACAAGTAAATATGGTTTTTCTATCCCTTTGAGCTGTTACTCTAGTAAGTGTAAACATACACTCGCTTTCTAAGGAATCAAGTAAATACAGCATCTTATTCTGCCGTTGTTGAATCATATCTTGCCATGCAAGCAATCTAAAGCGATGCAAAGCTCTTTCTGTAAAGAGGCTATATCCCAAAATCCA
>NZ_JAWRYN010000539.1:0-274 GCF_046534585.1 Peribacillus sp. SIMBA_075
GTCTGTGGCATGTCTCCATATACGATTTGGGCGATACGACCATCCTCGATCAACAATTGAGCGGTTTCTGTATTCGTAGCCACCACTTTTTCATTTTCCACACGATAGCCGCTCTCTAAGCGGACGTTTGTAATCCAATAGGCTGTAGACATCTATTTCGTACACCCTTTCTCTATGAAAATAACTGGAGCCGTTCTATGGTTTTCCAACGTTTTCGAGGACTACACTTGTCCAGAAACCAGGCTACCTTTGAAAAATACCGCGCTCCGCTTTG
>NZ_JAWRYN010000540.1:0-274 GCF_046534585.1 Peribacillus sp. SIMBA_075
TATCTATAAAGGAGAAACCTTGGGTCTTGTGGGAGAGAGCGGCTGTGGAAAGTCAACAACAGGGAGGACCATCCTGCAGCTGCTCCAGCCTACCGAGGGCGAGGTCATTTATGAGGGTAAAAATCTGGTTGGCATGCGTCACAGCGAGCTGCGCAAATTGCGAAAAAGCATGCAAATGGTGTTTCAGGACCCGTATGCCTCTCTCGATCCCCGACTGACGGTAGGACAAATCATCGCAGAGCCGATCGAAATTCATGGTCTATACTCGGGCAAG
>NZ_JAWRYN010000089.1:0-3008 GCF_046534585.1 Peribacillus sp. SIMBA_075
TTGTTCCTTGAAAACTAGATAATAGATAGAAGGCAATTAATTTTTTTCAAAGCATCAGTAAGATCTTTTTTAACGGTTAAGTTAGAAAGGGCGCACGGTGGATGCCTTGGCACTAGGAGCCGATGAAGGACGGGACTAACACCGATATGCTTCGGGGAGCTGTAAGTAAGCTTTGATCCGGAGATTTCCGAATGGGGAAACCCACTGTTCGTAATGGAACAGTATCTTTACCTGAATACATAGGGTACTGAAGGCAGACCCGGGGAACTGAAACATCTAAGTACCCGGAGGAAGAGAAAGCAAATGCGATTTCCTGAGTAGCGGCGAGCGAAACGGAATTAGCCCAAACCAAGAGGCTTGCCTCTTGGGGTTGTAGGACACTCAACATGGAGTTACAAAGGAACGGGGTAAATGAAGTGATCTGGAAAGGTCCGTCAAAGAAGGTAAAAACCCTGTAGTTGAAACTTCGTTCCCTCCTGAGTGGATCCTGAGTACGGCGGGACACGAGAAATCCCGTCGGAAGCAGGGAGGACCATCTCCCAAGGCTAAATACTCCCTAGTGACCGATAGTGAACCAGTACCGTGAGGGAAAGGTGAAAAGCACCCCGGAAGGGGAGTGAAATAGATCCTGAAACCGTGTGCCTACAAGTAGTCAAAGCCCGTTAATGGGTAATGGCGTGCCTTTTGTAGAATGAACCGGCGAGTTACGATTTCATGCGAGGTTAAGTTGATAAGACGGAGCCGCAGCGAAAGCGAGTCTGAATAGGGCGAATGAGTATGAGGTCGTAGACCCGAAACCAGGTGATCTACCCATGTCCAGGGTGAAGTTCAGGTAACACTGAATGGAGGCCCGAACCCACGCACGTTGAAAAGTGCGGGGATGAGGTGTGGGTAGCGGAGAAATTCCAATCGAACCTGGAGATAGCTGGTTCTCTCCGAAATAGCTTTAGGGCTAGCCTCAAGATGAGAGTATTGGAGGTAGAGCACTGATTGGACTAGGGGCCCCCAACGGGTTACCGAATTCAGTCAAACTCCGAATGCCAAATACTTATTCTTGGGAGTCAGACTGCGAGTGATAAGATCCGTAGTCGAAAGGGAAACAGCCCAGACCACCAGCTAAGGTCCCAAAGTATACGTTAAGTGGAAAAGGATGTGGAGTTGCTTAGACAACCAGGATGTTGGCTCAGAAGCAGCCACCATTTAAAGAGTGCGTAATAGCTCACTGGTCGAGTGACTCCGCGCCGAAAATGTACCGGGGCTAAACGTATCACCGAAGCTGTGGATTGACACCATTTTGGTGTCGATGGTAGGAGAGCGTTCTAAGGGCGTTGAAGTCAGACCGGAAGGACTGGTGGAGCGCTTAGAAGTGAGAATGCCGGTATGAGTAGCGAAAGAAGGGTGAGAATCCCTTCCACCGAATGCCTAAGGTTTCCTGAGGAAGGCTCGTCCGCTCAGGGTTAGTCGGGACCTAAGCCGAGGCCGAAAGGCGTAGGCGATGGACAACAGGTTGATATTCCTGTACCACCTATACATCGTTTGAACGATGGGGGGACGCAGAAGGATAGGGTAAGCGCGCTGTTGGATATGCGCGTCCAAGCAGTTAGGCCGGAAACGAGGCAAATCCCGTTTCCATTAAGGCGGAGCTGTGATGGCGAGGGAAATATAGTACCGAAGTTCCTGATTCCACGCTGCCAAGAAAAGCCTCTAGTGAGATGTAAGGTGCCCGTACCGCAAACCGACACAGGTAGGCGAGGAGAGAATCCTAAGGTGTGCGAGAGAACTCTCGTTAAGGAACTCGGCAAAATGACCCCGTAACTTCGGGAGAAGGGGTGCTTTTTAGGGTGAATAGCCCGGAAAAGCCGCAGTGAATAGGCCCAGGCGACTGTTTAGCAAAAACACAGGTCTCTGCGAAGCCGCAAGGCGAAGTATAGGGGCTGACACCTGCCCGGTGCTGGAAGGTTAAGGGGAGAGGTTAGCGCAAGCGAAGCTTTGAACCGAAGCCCCAGTAAACGGCGGCCGTAACTATAACGGTCCTAAGGTAGCGAAATTCCTTGTCGGGTAAGTTCCGACCCGCACGAAAGGTGTAACGATCTGGGCACTGTCTCAACGAGAGACTCGGTGAAATTATAGTACCTGTGAAGATGCAGGTTACCCGCGACAGGACGGAAAGACCCCGTGGAGCTTTACTGCAGCCTGATATTGAATTTTGGTACAGCTTGTACAGGATAGGTAGGAGCCTGAGAAGCCGGAGCGCTAGCTTCGGTGGAGGCGTTGGTGGGATACTACCCTGGCTGTATTGAAATTCTAACCCGCGCCCCTTATCGGGGTGGGAGACAGTGTCAGGTGGGCAGTTTGACTGGGGCGGTCGCCTCCTAAAGAGTAACGGAGGCGCCCAAAGGTTCCCTCAGAATGGTTGGAAATCATTCGTAGAGTGTAAAGGCACAAGGGAGCTTGACTGCGAGACCTACAAGTCGAGCAGGGACGAAAGTCGGGCTTAGTGATCCGGTGGTTCCGCATGGAAGGGCCATCGCTCAACGGATAAAAGCTACCCCGGGGATAACAGGCTTATCTCCCCCAAGAGTCCACATCGACGGGGAGGTTTGGCACCTCGATGTCGGCTCATCGCATCCTGGGGCTGTAGTCGGTCCCAAGGGTTGGGCTGTTCGCCCATTAAAGCGGTACGCGAGCTGGGTTCAGAACGTCGTGAGACAGTTCGGTCCCTATCCGTCGCGGGCGCAGGAAATTTGAGAGGAGCTGTCCTTAGTACGAGAGGACCGGGATGGACGCACCGCTGGTGTACCAGTTGTCTTGCCAAAGGCATAGCTGGGTAGCTACGTGCGGACGGGATAAGTGCTGAAAGCATCTAAGCATGAAGCCCCCCTCAAGATGAGATTTCCCATGGCGCAAGCTAGTAAGATCCCTGAAAGATGATCAGGTTGATAGGTCAGAGGTGGAAGCGTGGCGACATGTGGAGCTGACTGATACTAATAGATCGAGGACTTAACCAA
>NZ_JAWRYN010000541.1:0-274 GCF_046534585.1 Peribacillus sp. SIMBA_075
GCTGCTTTTAAAATTCTACTGTAGAAAATTAGAAAAGAGTTCAACAATTGGATAGATAAATGATAGCAGAGATTTCATATTGATGAGAAAAATATAGAACTTAGTAATAGAGAAGAATAAGGGGAGGTATGTTTCCATATAGTAGATGGGGATAATTCATATAGTAGCAATAGCAGAATAACAAGTTACTATCATAAAAAAATAAATATTTAGAAAATTTACAAAAATACTTTACAAAACTCAAAAAGATAGTAGAATATTAATTAATAAGAAT
>NZ_JAWRYN010000542.1:0-274 GCF_046534585.1 Peribacillus sp. SIMBA_075
TTATAAAAAAGCCCACAACTCTCTTTTATTTTCGTATAATGATACTCATAGTATAATAAACATAATAACAAAGGACTGTTCGTATATATAAAATGAGGCGCTAACCAAACCGGCTCACAAGAACTGTCATGCTTTTTAGGAGAGGAGTATATTATGCTACAACGTCTGTTTCCAAAACTGCGATTTGCACTCGTTGCAGTCGTTTTATTATGGATAAAAACATATATTGTGTACAAGCTAGCATTTGATATTAAAATTGATAATTTCTTTGAAG
>NZ_JAWRYN010000543.1:0-274 GCF_046534585.1 Peribacillus sp. SIMBA_075
GCGGCGGTACGGCCCTACGATGTGAACGTTCTATGCGTCGCCCGACAGCGGCAGAATCAGGGGATCTTGTGTCGATGACTCGTGCCGGCAAGGTAGCCGCCGCTCTCGCAACGGCCGGGCTCGCGCTGGGAGGGCTGCTCGCGATCGGTGGCCCGTCCGACGCTGCCCAAGCGGCGCCGGTGGGGTGCAGCAGCGGCCTCATCTATACGACCGGCGGATCGTCGCAGATCTGGCAACGGACGCCCTCCGGGACGGACACCCTGGTGGCCACGGC
>NZ_JAWRYN010000544.1:0-274 GCF_046534585.1 Peribacillus sp. SIMBA_075
GTGACAGAAGGAATTCATCTGCATCATACAGGTGGTCACAGCAATGGTCACAGCATCTTAACGCTCACAAGTCAGGGCGAAACAGCGATTCATTTAGCTGATATCATGCCAACACACGCTCATAAAAATCCACTTTGGGTGCTGGCATATGACGATTTTCCGATGACTTCGATTCCCGCCAAACAAAAGTGGCAAGCATTCGCAGAAGAACAAAATGCATGGTACTTGTTTTATCATGATGCCATTTACCGCGCTGTGAAGTGGGATGAAGACG
>NZ_JAWRYN010000090.1:0-2728 GCF_046534585.1 Peribacillus sp. SIMBA_075
CTAACGGGTGCGTTAGTTGTGCGAAATGTTTCTAACTTAAATTGAGAATGGTCACATTACTCAGGTAAAGGTTAGACAGTTCCTTACGGAACTGAAGGGTTATATCGAAGAATCAAATGATAGGGTAACGCCTTGAAGGGTTCTCTCTAAGTCGAATAGCATTGATTTAGTAAGAATGACAGTGTTATAAGCTCGGCAAAAAGGCGTGAGAATTTACCGTATCAGTTCGGCTGGCGAAAGCCTACCTGCGGAGGTGGTGTAAATCATGATGCTTGAGTTGAATGAATATGGTGAGAATGTAAATAAACCTAAATTAAAGGTTGAGCTGACGAACTTTCGAATGTACGGGTCTACACGCACAATACATAGAAATGTGTATATCACCAAATGTGAGGTTAGCAGTGGATAAGTAAGACTAGCTTATATGAAAATCCATGATATGTTACAGGCATATGAACGGCTAACAGGCTTAGAGGAAGCACCTAAGTTCTTTCTATAATAGATATAATTCAACGTTGTAAGCTGATAACGTGGAGGGCTTACTCCTAAAGAAGCGTTGATAAGGAAAACACTAGTGAGAATAGCTACTGTATAACTTATCTTTGTATCAGTGAAAGTGGTGGCACAGTACCGATGAAAGGTCTAATCAACCCGAAGGGATAGCCACTAGACTAGTGAAGAATCATTCAACCATGTAAGACAGTTCTTTATCGGTTAATAAGGTTCTTGTGAGACTAAAAGAGGTTCAACTCCCAAGGGAGTCACCGACTTGTTGAAACGAAAGAAACTGAGACACAGTGAGTATTACGATATGCAACATTGTTTTGACAACTTGTATGCTCAAAGTGTAGATGGTCAAAATTTCTATGGCTTAATGAAACTGATTAGTTCCAATGAAAATATACGTCTCGCTTATCGAAATATCAAGAGAAATACAGGGAGTAAAACGGCAGGGACAAATAAGTTAACGATTGACGATATTAAACTTTTATCAGTAGAAAAGGTAATTGGACATGTCAAAAATATGTTTCAAGCATATAAACCAGAAAATGTTCGGCGTGTTTTCATTCCTAAAGCAAATGGGAAAGTAAGACCATTAGGAATCCCAACGATATGGGATAGAATTCTCCAACAATGTATCTTACAAGTATTAGAACCCATTTGCGAGGCAAAATTTCATAAACACAGTTATGGATTTAGACCGAATAGAAGCACTCATCATGCGAAAGCAAGATTGGAATCACTAGTAAATATGGTGGGTCTCTATCATTGTATAGATGTAGACATAAAAGGATTTTTTGATAATGTGCATCACAGTAAATTACTTAAACAAATATGGTCACTGGGAATAAAAGATAAACCATTACTCTCTATCATATCAAAGCTATTAAAAGCAGAGATTGATGGAGAAGGTGTACCAACAAAAGGAACTCCGCAAGGAGGTATTCTATCACCACTTTTATCGAATATCGTTCTAAATGAACTCGATTGGTGGGTAAGTAATCAATGGGAAAACTTTCAGAGCAACCATGTATATAAACATAATGGAAGCAAAGTAAAAGCACTCAAGAAATCAAACCTAAAAGAATGTTACATTGTTAGATACGCTGATGATCTCAAGGTATTATGCCGTACTCGCTCGCAAGCGATTAAAATGAATTATGCCATTAAGGATTTTCTTAATACTAGACTACACCTTGAGACAAGTGATGAAAAATCAAAGGTCATTAACTTAAAGAAGAATTCGTCAGAATTCCTTGGGTTCTCTTTCCGAGTGATTAGGAAAGGAAAGACAAGGATGGGATATGTAGCTCAATCTAATATGACGAAGAAAGCAAAGTCTAACGCACTCATAAAAATTAAGGATTCTATAAAAGAAATTCAGAAAAAGCCATGTGCTGAAACAGTTTGGCGTTACAATACTGTCGTAATGGGGATACAAAACTATTACGCAGCAGCCACTCAAATTTCTGAAAATCTAAGTGAGTTGTCCTCCCATCTAAACAAGGCTTTATATAATCGATTGAAGAATATCAGAACAGAAGCTAAGTTTGATGACATGACTAACACACTACAAAAACGCTATAAAGGTTACTTACCACAATACTTTAAAATACAAGACATGGTGTTTGTGCCCATTTATGCCCAACGGCATAAAACAAACCTATGTTTTTCTCAAGAAACGTGTAACTATACTGCCCGAGGCAGAGCGAAAATACACAACAACCTCAAAGCGATTAACAAAAGAGTGTTAAGCAATGTCATGAAAAAATTCATTCCAAATCGAACGATTGAATACAACGATAACCGCATTAGTAAGTTCATAGCCCAATACGGAAGGTGTGCCATAACAGGAGTTGAGCTAGGTGCAAATGACTGGCACTGTCACCACAAGAATCTGTTTCATTTATCAAAAGATGATAGGTTTTCCAATCTGACAGTGCTTCATGAAGCAGTCCATCGACTTGTACATTTAAAAGATATTAAGAAAATCAAAACTCTAGTTAACTCCTTCGAACTGAACAAAAAACAAAAGGAAAAGGTCAATGAATTGCGAAAACAATGCGGAAACCCTACAATCTAAATTTGGTACCAAACTATGCTTCATTTAAATACTTAGAATTGAATGAATTGGACTAGTTGGAGCGCCGTATGCGATGAAAGTTGCACCTACGGTGCGAGCAGGGGGAAAAGGGAACGATAACTTCAAACCCTTACCTATCTGCAT
>NZ_JAWRYN010000545.1:0-274 GCF_046534585.1 Peribacillus sp. SIMBA_075
CTACATGCTTTCATAAAAATGTATCAAATGATTCAACCAATTTATAAATTCGTAAATAAATTGGTTCTCATTAGGTCTTTTAGCGTTACACCAGTGTTTCATTAAATTTATATATTTATCATATATTGTATGCTCGTTATCTATATAGCGATCCAAATATAAGAAAGAAATCATGATTTTTGTATGTTCTTCTTTATATGGATTTAAATAATCAGTCGGTATAAGTACATTTACTATGTTTGTTATATCTAACTTCCTTTCTTTAATTATCTCG
>NZ_JAWRYN010000546.1:0-274 GCF_046534585.1 Peribacillus sp. SIMBA_075
CATGGACAGACACTCCTTATGAATTTGCTTATTTCTTTCATGCTACTATGAAATGGAACTGTTGGCGAGTGCTGTGGAATGGCTGAAAATGGTCGGAAACGCCAGAAGCCTTTATAATGAGGATAAGGATCTTGAAGGAGGAGACTGGCCAATGGTTAAGGATTTCGAAGATGAAGTCATGCGCGCGATGGACAAAGTATTTGAAGATGAGATGAAAAAAGTGAGCGATACGCTTGAGCAGGATTTGCTGATTTCGTTGATCGGTGAAGTCAAT
>NZ_JAWRYN010000547.1:0-274 GCF_046534585.1 Peribacillus sp. SIMBA_075
TAAGCGGCCTTCACTTGTCATACATGTACCATTTCGAGCGATACGAGTTGGAAGTACACAGTCAAACATATCAACACCGCGAATCGCACCATCAATTAACGAGTCAGGAGAACCTACACCCATTAAGTAACGTGGTTTATCATCAGGAAGAAGTGGTGTTGTAAACTCAAGAACACGATTCATAATATCCTTCGGTTCACCAACAGATAGACCGCCGATAGCATAGCCAGGGAAGTCCATTGAAACAAGATCTTTCGCACTTTGACGACGAAGC
>NZ_JAWRYN010000548.1:0-274 GCF_046534585.1 Peribacillus sp. SIMBA_075
TGATTTGATTCTCTTTGTACATTTTGGATAAGATCCTTGCTGTACAGCCAACTTGCTCAGCACGATAGTAAAGAGGTTCACTTGTTTCAAAGTTGGCAATACGGTGAGGGTCAATGACCTCCGTCACTTGTACTTGATCAATATCGCTTACACTTTGCTGGAATTCGTTATGATCGACAAGAATGACTTGCTTTGTTTCGTTTGCAGCCGTTTCAATGAAACGAGGTGCTTTTTGTTTAAAGAAATCTAATGCGTATTGTGTTTCTCCATTGAT
>NZ_JAWRYN010000549.1:0-274 GCF_046534585.1 Peribacillus sp. SIMBA_075
GGGGCGCGCGTGAAATAGCCATCTTTTACGTCATTGAACAGCTTTTTCGCTTCGTTTCTCCGCGCTTTTGCTTGTTCTGCCAATTGCGGGTCGCAGCTATCCTTTTTCACAGTAGCCAACCGTTCCCATTTAATGTTTCGCGCGTATGCGTGAAGCGACGCCCAGGATTCGTCCAGTGCATCGAGTGCGGCACGGATCAGCGTGGCGTCCATCCGGAAATTCTCTTCCAGTATATTCGGCCCGTCCGGTTGTGTGGCCAATTCCCATCCTTCAT
>NZ_JAWRYN010000550.1:0-274 GCF_046534585.1 Peribacillus sp. SIMBA_075
CTTGCATTCCAGTTACTGAAATAAGGAAAGGGGAGGGAAGGCTTGAAGCCATTGTTATCCGTGCGCGGTTTGCAAACCCATTTTTTCACAGACGAAGGAGTCGTTCGATCTGTAGACAATGTTGATTTCTCCATAAACGAAGGCGAAATCCTGGGTATTGTTGGGGAGTCTGGATGCGGCAAAAGCGTGACGTCGCTCTCGATTATGGGACTAGTTGCTTCTCCGCCTGGAAAGATTGTCGGGGGAGAGATTCTGTTCGAAGGAAAGAATCTGG
>NZ_JAWRYN010000551.1:0-274 GCF_046534585.1 Peribacillus sp. SIMBA_075
TCCTCCGGTCAACTCGTTCGCGGGAGACGGGGGCGGCAGCGTCATGGTCACCGCGTTCAAGGGCACGGAGGATGCGACGGACGCGCCCGGAGGGGCGGACCTGGTCGTGCGGGCGGTCGAGACCCGCGGCGAGGGCGGACGCTCGCGCATCGAGCTCCCGGTCGTCGGGCGGACCATCGAGGAGGACTTCGGGCCGTCCCAACTGCGGACGTTCGTGGTCCCGGCCGACCCAGCGGCGCCCATCCGCGAGGTCGACCTGATCGAGCGCCCCCTG
>NZ_JAWRYN010000091.1:0-2559 GCF_046534585.1 Peribacillus sp. SIMBA_075
AAAAAGGTAGATTTCCTCAGAATAAACTGAGAAAATCTACCTCTATTGGCCCAGAAGGGACTTTTTCAGTGCCCTCCTCATTGAGAAGGGCTTTTTTTAATCCTCTACAGTCACTCTAATAATCTCATCGAATAGAATATACTCAAGGAACTATCTCTCTTTTGAATACGTAACTCTTTCGTGACAGGATGTATGTACACACAATGTCCGTATATCTCAAGAGGATTTCCCTTGTTATGCAATCTAAAACATATAGGTAAATGATATTCCATCGCATAATGAATGTTGTTTTCAAACTCTTCAACCTGGTATTCATCAAGGGTAGGTTTTTTATTTAGAAAATAATCAACCTCACCTATTTTTTTATTTAAAGCTTTATGTTCTGGCATAATCAATGCCGCTTGCCATTTAACGAGCCCTCTATCACGAATTGTCCCCATCAGAAAAATCCCTCCATTACATCCATTATATACGAACAAGCGTTCTTAAAAAAAGACAGAAAAAATTCCTTCCCCAAAAAAGTTCGGGCTAGAGAAATGTTAATTTTTATACAAATAAGCAGGTTAGTTCTTTAAAGTTATGGAATGGTTTGTTACTAGTAAATTTATTCCCCCGGAATAAATCAGCTCTATGCAATTATTTTTAAATTATTTTAAATTAATATCTTTTTTTATTTTTAAATATTGTAACTTTTTGGATTCTTATTCGATTAATAATTGAACACAAAAATATCACCGTGAAGTAACGAAACCGGAATACCTAAGGCTTTGGCAACCTGATCTGAAAAACCATCAATTACCTTGGCGACTTCATCCACACTTTGAAGCTGAGTAGCGTTTTTCAGTTCCTCTAATTTAAATCCTTTTTGTTGTGGAACAATAGCTACTGACTTGTAGGTGAAAGCATTGTAAATTTTGTTTATATAATTCTGTAATTTTTCTTGTCCCTTTTCCGACTTATCAGTAATAGCCACTACATCAACTAGTCCACGTATTTGGTTCTTGCGATTCTGAAATTCTATGATCCTACCAAATAATTCTCCATAATCGGAATATAAACCATCAAACAAAGTTGATAGCTTTTTGTTGCTATATTCCAGATAAATAACATCATTCATATGAAATGTTCGAGAAAACGTAAAGTCCTTAATGGTTACATCTTTAAATGAATCATTGACCAAGGCACATTCAACTCGTGTGAAAGAGTCCGCAATCAATAAATCCTCGGCATCCGACTGGATGATCAAACACTCATTGTCATATATCAGCTTATGAACAACTGTTTGCCAAAATTGGCTGGCTGACATGTTCGGGTTCGGTCTGACATTTAACCGGTAATACATTTCGTCCTTCACAATCTTTTTATCCTTCTTCACATAAAATTCCGATTGGCTAATAGTACGGCCGATCATATTGATACATGTTTGGATGGCCAATTGCTTCATGTGAATTTTCTTTGAGGTATCTTGGATTAAATCAAAATCAAACATGAATTCCAGTTCTTTATTTCTGCTTTTCACCAGATCTAAAATTCCCAATATCTCACCTCCTTTTTTAAAGGGCTTTTTAAATCATTAATGTTGTTTTTTGTAAATAATAGCTACCACTTATTTCATGTTTCTCATTAAAAATTTTAATAAGGGCATCATAAACCAAGTCGTTAAATGAGGAGTGTTTCCAATTAAAAAAATATTGTTTTTTATCCTTCTTTTATTGATTCCTTCCATTTCCTTTCAAATAAATGTATCCGCATCCACTAAAAGTCGTGAGGAATATGAAAAAACTGGACACGTTATTTGGGAAGTTAACACAAAGGAAAAATTAGTTTCCATTACTTTTGATGATGGACCGCATCCCTTTTTCACCCCACAAATACTTGATATATTAGCTAAATATGATGCTAAAGCCACCTTTTTTGTAGCTGGTAATAAAGTAATAAGATTTCCTGAACTATTAAAACGGGAAGTAAAAGAAGGACACGAAGTTGCCAATCATACTTATCATCATATTTATGGAAATATTACATCAGCAGAACTATCATCAGAATTAGAAGAAACAGATAAAATTATACAGAAGTCAGTTGGTTTTAAACCGACTCTTTACCGGCCAGTAGGTGGTTTTTATAATGATTTAATTATTAATACTGCTTTAAAAAACGGAAAAGATGTCGTTTTATGGTCATGGGATCAGGACTCTCGTGATTGGGCAAATCCACCCACAAGTCAAATTTATAACTCTATAACAAAAGGAGTAAAACCAGGTAAGATCATTCTATTTCATGATTGGCATGGTAGTGAATATACTCAGACTTCTCAAACAGTTATTGTATTAGATAACATTTTAAAATTTTTATACAATAACGGATATAAATGTGTAACTGTATCTGAATTGCTCTACCAGTCGACACAAATAATTCCAGACTCTTTTGAAATTTATCCTACAAAGAGATAAGGAGTCAAATGTACATAATAAGAGAGATAAATTGCACATAACCCTGTCAAGTAGACAATAAAAAAAGAGTATTTCAAGCTGCGGCCTTTTCTCGATATTCAATCGGGGA
>NZ_JAWRYN010000552.1:0-274 GCF_046534585.1 Peribacillus sp. SIMBA_075
GGAGCAGTATTTTGGATGTGGTTAATTGCGGTAATTGGGGGTGCTTCTGCATTTGTAGAGAGCACATTAGCGCAAATTTATAAAGTAAAAGATGGGAATGCATTCCGTGGTGGTCCAGCGTATTATATGGAAAAGGGTTTAAAGAAACGCTGGCTAGGAGTTGTCTTCTCTGTTCTAATAACAGTTAGTTTCGGATTGATTTTCAACGCCGTGCAGTCAAACACAGTAGCGGCGGCTTTTGATGGAGCATTTAACACAGATGGTAAGTTTGTAG
>NZ_JAWRYN010000553.1:0-274 GCF_046534585.1 Peribacillus sp. SIMBA_075
CTGGTGCTGCCGCCGACCCTGGCCGGCATGTGGCTGGGCGTGCGGGTGCGCACGTACCTGCCGCCGCTGCTGTTCCGCCGGGTGTTCTTCCTCACCCTGGCCGCGCTCGGCACGCAGTTGCTGTGGCAGGCCTGGCCGCGGGGCTGAAGATCTGTCGCCAGGGCGTCATGGCGTTTCAACAATGCTCGGGCAGGCCGCATGGATATCGCGGCCTGGGCCGCCTGTTGAAGCACCCCAAAAGGTTCTTCGTCGATTTGCGGGGGCGCTTGATTGG
>NZ_JAWRYN010000554.1:0-274 GCF_046534585.1 Peribacillus sp. SIMBA_075
CCAATTATTTCACTCGTCAAGAAGAATTTTTCTGGGGTTGTCTATATTAGTACGATTAAGTGTCACAAAAGTTTCAGAATATTGTAAACTTTTATTAAAAAACCGTTCCCGAACAGGAACGGTTGTAAACATGTCTATGCTTTTTCTTCAAATAAACGTGCGATTTCCACGATGACTTCTGTTGCTTTCACCATGTTTTCCACTGAAATAAATTCATATTTACCGTGGAAGTTTTCTCCGCCAGTAAAGATGTTTGGTGTTGGGAGACCTTTAT
>NZ_JAWRYN010000555.1:0-274 GCF_046534585.1 Peribacillus sp. SIMBA_075
GAGCTTGTGGAGCTGGCTGCGAGGACGAGCCTGTTTGTGTGTTTGTGCCTGTATTTCCGCACGCAGCAAGCAGCAGTAGTGCAAACAAGCATCCTAGAAAAATTGGCAGCTTAACAAAACGCATGTAATGATCCCCCTTACTTTTTATCGTTCTAAGATACAGTGAGCGTGACTGCTCACATGGAAATATATACATGTCTTCCAAGGATTTATGATAATGATTATCATTATCTTTGTCAATGAGCAAAATGCAAAAAATCCCCCGAAATCGGAG
>NZ_JAWRYN010000556.1:0-274 GCF_046534585.1 Peribacillus sp. SIMBA_075
GGCAGCAGCTTCCACTGTTTTTACGGGGGAAATAAGTCTGATTCTCTTTCTCAACCAGTTACTCGATTGTCCGTTCCACGACTCTGTACAAAGGGGAGAGGGTAGCAATGATGCAAAAGATTGCCATGATCGTGTCTGGTGCAGGTTTGCTTGTAAGCTGGCTTTACGGAGAGCTGTGGGGACTTAGCCCGTCCTGGCTGGCGGTTATATTATGTGGTGTTCCAATCGCTTGGGCTGCACTCAAAGAGCTGATTCATGAACAAACGATTAATAG
>NZ_JAWRYN010000557.1:0-274 GCF_046534585.1 Peribacillus sp. SIMBA_075
CATGTCTATCCGGAAAAAATGATCTGGGACGTTGGGGGACAGACGCCGATCCGTTGTGAACAGCTGATCACGCAATTGGTCGAACAAGGGCTCACCTTCGATCCGACGGTCTGCCTGGATGAGAAAGTGGAAAGCATGAATAAGAACGAAGACGGCTTGTTTGTGTTGGCTGGAGCGTCGGGTGAAGTCCATTACTCGAAATCGATCATCGTCGCGGTCGGCGGAGGCATCCTGAAACCGCAAAAGCTCCAAATCGAAGGTGCCGAACGCTTTG
>NZ_JAWRYN010000558.1:0-274 GCF_046534585.1 Peribacillus sp. SIMBA_075
CTGTCTTTGTGGGGGAAATGAAAATGATATATTATGTAATAGCGTTATTTGTCATTGCCATCGATCAAATATCGAAATGGCTAATTGTAAAGAACATGGAATTGGGTACGAGCATTCCGATTATCGATAATGTATTATACATAACATCACATCGAAATAGAGGAGCTGCCTGGGGGATTTTAGAAAATAAAATGTGGTTTTTCTACATTATTACAGTCGTTTTTGTAGTGTTTATCGTAATTTATATGCAAAAATATGCGAAAACAGACAAACT
>NZ_JAWRYN010000559.1:0-274 GCF_046534585.1 Peribacillus sp. SIMBA_075
GTTAATGGTTATTACAATTCTATCTGGTTTAGCGGTAAGTGCTATGCGTCAAAGTCCAACTTCTGGTCATATTAATATTCGTTATGATTTATCTGTGGCTCTTCCTATGCAACTTATTACACAAGAAATAGCTGCGGAAAATGCGAAACGTTATATGGGCAATCATAAGGTTGTGTTCCATTATCCTAACGGACGTGATGTGACAATTAATATTTCAATCGAATATTGTAAATGCCTGCCTGAGGGCGCTTCTGGTACGTGGGGCATTGTATAT
>NZ_JAWRYN010000092.1:0-1988 GCF_046534585.1 Peribacillus sp. SIMBA_075
TGAAATGAATAGGCAAACTGTTTTGTCCGTTCATCTTTCACATAGTAACCACTCTCAGGATCTGTTGTACTTTCTTTAATCTCTTTGGTTTCTTCCTTATAAAATTTATCTGGTGGAAAAGGTTTCTTTCCATGGTCTTCACGATCTTGATTGATTTCTTCTTGAAGGCGTTCTTGATACGCTCGTGTTTCTTTACGAACGAGTTTATTCGCACTGGCTTTCACATGTGTGGAATCCACGAATACGTGTTCAGCACTTATTAACTTTTTATTAGCAGCTATCATTAAAATGCGATAGAAAATCTGTTCAAACAGGTCTGTATCTTTAAAGCGTCGCTCATAATTTTTCCCGAACGTGGAGTAGGAGGTACTTTATCATGGAAACCATAGCCTAAGAACCAACGGTAAGCCATATTGGTTTCAACTTCTTCAATCGTTTTACGCATGGAACGAATACCGAAGGTATATTGAATGAAAGTCAGTTTAACTAAAATAACTGGATCAATACTTGGGCGTCCTACCTTTGAATACATATCTTTCACCAAGTCATAAATGAAAGTGAAGTCAATGGCAGCCTCCATTTTACGAACCAAATGGTTCGGTGCCACCAGTTGATCTAACGTAATCATTTCAAGTTGATCTCGCTGAATAGAATCATGTTTAGAAAGCATCCTCATCACCTCAAGTTTTAATACTTCTATTTTAAAACAAAAATGACTCCAGGCAAAAGTGTTCCATCTAAAAGGCAAGACAAAGTTGATTGGAACGGAAGGTACGAGACTCCTGCGGGAAAAGCGCGTCTAGGGGAGACCCCGCAGGCGAAAGCCGAGGAGGCTCCCCGACCGCCCGCGGAAAGCGAGTGCCTGGAGTGGAAAATCAACGGCCAAATTGTACAACTCATAAAAAATAGACAAACTCGATTTTCATCGAGTTTGTCTACAGTCTGCAGCCTCCCATAAAGTGGGAGGCTTTTCTATTTATTATCACTCTTTATGAAACATCCCCATGACCTCGGCTGTTTCCGTTATATTGACAAAAGCATTGGGATCCACTTCTTTTATCATCGCTTTTACATCGGTTAATTGATAACGGGTAATGACTGTCATCATTACTTTACTCTTTTCTCCAGAGTATGCACCTTCACCATCCATGACTGTAATTCCTCGATATAGGTTGGTCAGTAGCTTCGTTTTCATTTCGTCACTCTTTTTCGTAACGATCATTAATGTTAATTTAATGTGATTGGAATGAATCGTATCAATCACCTTTCCTGCTGCATATATGGAAATCAGCGTATATAATGCGGCATCCCAACCAAAGATGAAGCCTGAGATAACCACCACTACTGCATTCATCACCGAAAGCAATGTACCAAGTGGAAAGTCGCTCTTCTTAGCCAAAAGCATGGCAATGATATCAAAACCGCCGGAAGATCCTGAAGCGCGAAAGATGATGCCTATACCGAATCCCGATATGATTCCGCCAAATAAAGAAGACAAAATCGGTTCAGTGGATATTCCATGAACCGGAATGAGATATAAACTGACTGATATCACGACAACTGAAAATATCGTATAGGTGATAAAGCGTCTTCCTAATTTCAGGTATCCAAGAATTAACAATGGCAGGTTCAATAGAAAATTCAATATCCCTGTGTTGACTGGGGTAATGATTCCGAACATAATCGCAAGTCCACTAAGTCCGCTGCTTAAAATTAAATGAGGTATCAAAAATAAGTTGTAGGCTACTGCAACAAGCACTGAGCCTATAGTGATGCAAAGTACATTATACATATCTGATCTCCTTAAAACGAACCGGGAATTTAATTTATTATATTAGAGAACCTATGATTTTTAAAAATAATAGTTTTTTCTGAAAACGACATTTAAACTTCCACTTTCCTGATATTAGGTAAATCGAGTAGGAGGAGGCGCCTAGCCTCCGACCTCTCACACCACCGTACGTACCGTTCGGTATACGGCGGTTCAG
>NZ_JAWRYN010000560.1:0-273 GCF_046534585.1 Peribacillus sp. SIMBA_075
GGTTTCGGAAATTAGGTAAAGTTGCCATTCCTCGTAGACGATAGTGGGTACCAGCTTGTAAATCAGGATGTATTTCTTTAGAGAAAGAGGCGATACTAACAAGTTCATCATATAAAAATGCACCTAAATGAAAGGCGTCTGTTTCGTAATCTGAATCGTATTTACAATCTTCTAATGATTGATTGGGACGCAAAACCTTTTGACGTAATAAGTATGTTTCAGATGCATCAATATGTTTCACTGTAATCATAATATCATCCTTTCTTATAAGCC
>NZ_JAWRYN010000561.1:0-273 GCF_046534585.1 Peribacillus sp. SIMBA_075
CACGGTGCTGCTCCTGCGAAAACGAAGTCTCCTGGACCTTTTGCAGGGAAGCCAACGTCCGAAACGGGAGCCCAAGGCATCTGTGTTCCTGTCCATCCTCGCTATTGGCTTGCTTGGTACGGCCTACACGCTTGCGCTTACGGCTGATGGGGTGTACGTAGCAGTTTTGCTCTTTCCAGTGACCTTCATTACGATTGCGGGCACCTATTTGCTCTTTACGCAATTGAGTGTGTTTTTGATAGGCATTTTGAAGAAAAAGCGATCGATTTATTG
>NZ_JAWRYN010000562.1:0-273 GCF_046534585.1 Peribacillus sp. SIMBA_075
CAATTATAAGTTTTCGAAAAACAAACGCAGCACATCGGCGCCGCCGATAAATGTGCCGAGCGAACTGCCGAGATTGGTCAATACGATGACCAGCAAAACGCGCGTCACTTTATTGTCCCAAAAGCCTTTTACCGTGAAGACGTCTTTCGACAGCGTATCAAAATCCCCGACATTCGGGCGGCGCACAAACGCTTGTGTCAGCCCGGAAAACCAGCCGGCCGCAACGAGCGGATTGAGCGAGGAGATCGGTGCGGCGACAAAGGCGGTCAAGAT
>NZ_JAWRYN010000563.1:0-273 GCF_046534585.1 Peribacillus sp. SIMBA_075
TGAATGAGGAACGTCCGTCTTTGAGCAGCAGATAATGGATACGTGTCTTTCTTTTCCACTGGTTCAATCTTGAAATATTGATGCTTCTCTGCCTTTTCGATGAATGCTTGTAGCTTTTCAATCGTCGGATTGTTGAACATGTCTGTGAGCGTAAGTTCTACACCAAACTCTTTGTGAATTTGAGAAATCAGACCGGTCGCATTTAACGAATGTCCGCCAAGCTCAAAGAAATGATCGTCCCTTTCCACCTTTTCGATTCCTAAAATGTCTTTC
>NZ_JAWRYN010000564.1:0-273 GCF_046534585.1 Peribacillus sp. SIMBA_075
TTCAAGAATTCTTCGTCCAGGTGGAATCTTCATTGCAGCAACACAAGCACGCTATTTTCTCGATTTCTGTCAACAATTTAAGGAACACCCTGAATTAATTCAAACTGGGTGGCATAAAACTTTATCTCAAGCTTTTCCAGATATAAATCGTGCCATCTCGGATTATGAAAGCGGCAATTTTATCCACAGCCCTACGGGAGCTGGAGACGTTAGAAACAGTAGCTTCTATGGGGAAACCGTTATACCTAGAACTTATATTAAAAACCACTATGA
>NZ_JAWRYN010000565.1:0-273 GCF_046534585.1 Peribacillus sp. SIMBA_075
GGTATGCTTCCAAAGGGTCCACTAGGTCGTCAAATGTTCAAAAAATTAAATGTGTACCGTGGTGCTGAGCATCCACATCAAGCACAACAACCTGAAGTTTACGAACTTCGCGGTTAATTATAAGGGAGGTTAACAATTTGGCACAGGTTCAATATTACGGTACAGGTCGTCGTAAAAGTTCTGTAGCGCGCGTTCGCTTAGTTCCAGGTGAAGGCCGTATCGTCGTTAATAATCGTGAAATTACTGAATACATTCCATTCGCTGCTTTAATCG
>NZ_JAWRYN010000566.1:0-273 GCF_046534585.1 Peribacillus sp. SIMBA_075
TAGCACAACAAATCTTCACAGAACTTTCTGCAGAAGAGCAACAAGAAGTACAAACGGAAACGCAAGAGTTATTAATGGAACTGTATGAAATTGAATTGGCATATACAGAAGAAATTTACACTTCTATCGGTCTTGTAGAGGATGTAAATCGTTTCGTTCGTTACAATGCGAATAAAGGACTTATGAACTTAGGACTTGAGCCGAAGTTTGAGGAAGAAGAAATTAACCCAATCGTTTTAAATGGTTTACGTACAGATACGAAAAACCATGACT
>NZ_JAWRYN010000567.1:0-273 GCF_046534585.1 Peribacillus sp. SIMBA_075
GTTGGCAGTGAAGGCAAAGCCCATCTTTTATATCAATGAGACGAAAAAAAGCAGAGCCACCATCGCTCTGCTTTTTCACATTATTCACTTTCTTTCATTTCGTTTGATGTGCGTACTCGTGCATTCCCCATAAATACGACCGTAATCGCCGCAAGTGCAATCGGGAATAAAGCAATCATAAATACGTACGTAATACTTTGTGACATCGCATCGATGACTTTATTTAAAATATCAGGCGGAATTTGTGAGCGGGCACCCTCTTGAAAAATGGCT
>NZ_JAWRYN010000568.1:0-273 GCF_046534585.1 Peribacillus sp. SIMBA_075
TTCAACGCTGGTAGATGGTTTTCTGGCTCAGATTCACTGCCTGCCATGCGTACCGATTAATGAGGTGGCAAAAGAGAAACTGCCACATTACGTCATGAGTGCAACCGCAGAGATCGGGCGTGTTGCTGCAGGTGCGGTAGCTGAGCCGCATCATGACGGTACTGTGCACTGGCATCTCATGTGTTTCATGCGTAAAAAAGACCGCCGCGCCATCACTGCATTACTGCGTAAGTTTGCCATCCGTGAAGACCGCGAGGAGCTGGGCAATAACAC
>NZ_JAWRYN010000093.1:0-1756 GCF_046534585.1 Peribacillus sp. SIMBA_075
CTTTTTTTATTTTCATCTACTAACACTCCAATCATAATTTTCATAGTTTATTTTTTCCACATCAAAAGCTACTCCACCAAAAAAAGAACGTACGTTCCTTTTAATGCGATTATATGCCACAATTAACCAATAGTCAATTTCTTATGGAACTATCCTGCCCCGATAGTTGCATAAAGAAAGAGCTACCTTAAAGGACAGCTCTGATCTTCACAATCTTCGCTATATACTTTAATATAAATATCCAATTTGTATAATAGAATAATGATAATAAAGAAAGGATGTTTACTATCAAAACTATTGCAAATAACTTCAAAAACATCTTATTAGTTATTTTTTCGTAGTTTGCGTTGTTAATGTTTTTAGTGATAATGAACAATTTAATGTAGCTACTGATGTGGCTGCCATGATTTTAATTAGCATCGTCGGATTAATTAACAGAATATATGCAAAAAAAGAAGTATAATCGCAAAAATAAATAGGAGCTGAAAAGCTCCTCAGGCTTGTCGAGAAATCCTCGACAGCCTCTATTTTTTCTGTTTGATTCATCCATAGTTGATATGTCATATAAAACTATCCTGCCCCTTTAGTTCATTAAGCAAAAAGGCAAGCAAAAAGGCCACCAAATGGCAGCCCCGGTTCTCAACACGTACCCGTTAATTGCATAAGACCTATTGTAGAGTTGACCCAAACTGTGTAGTAATTTATTTTATGGAATTTGCGATTTCTACCAATATTTCCGATGTTACTTTATTAGAAATTCTCTTATCAACACTTAACATATATTGCCATACACCTTTTTCGAAAATTAAAAGGTTAACCACTCCAGAAGCCTTGCTACTATATATGGCAGTATTACCATCATTTAATTTAAAAGTTTGATCGATATTACCTTTTTTAAATTTAATTTTATTTTCAACCGGTCTAACACGAATCGCATAATGGTTTTCAGATAGGGCTTTATTAAAGTATTCTGCCTCAAAGCCATCATTGATATTACCTTCAAGGTTATTAAACCTGCCGTAATTATGAGTGAACGGTACTGGAGGTAATTGAATAGGCAAAGAAATAGTATGATTAAAATGCTTATTGCTATCTTGTAAAGCTTGATGTACTGAAGTGTAACCAATTTCAGAAAGCGACTTTTCAAACTCTTTACTGTCTTTACTTGCGTAAGTTGTTCCAGTGAATGTGAAGTAAAAAGGAATACATAGGACAAAAAATTTTAATAACCTAATAACAATCACGCCCTTTCTTATTATTAAATAAGATGCCCTGAAGCATTGAAGATATGAGTTATTAAGTAGTGTTATATTTATTACCGCACAGTACGACTACACTACGCTTATGGAACTATCCTGCCCCTATAGTTCCATAAAGAAAAGAGCTGCCACAGCAACCCCATTTGTAGATTTGAAACAAAGTTTGATCAAATTAATCCAAGAAACCTTGATAAATGAATAAATAGAAAGAGCATGTTTTGAAAAAAGATTAATTAAAACATGCCCTTATAATATTTAATTGGATTATTCTTTTATAAAAAAGATTGATCATTTTTGTGTTCCTTATGCAACTAACGCCCCCGTTTGCTTAAATACATTTATTCACAATCCTGTTTAGAAGATCTTTGTTGTTCTAGCTTCTGCCACAATAATTGTAATAGTGGTTATGGACCAACCTAGTGATTTTAAATTTATATGTATCAACCTACTGAGAAAACCTTAAGATTTTCTGAAGTTTAACTGGACCCTATGTACAA
>NZ_JAWRYN010000569.1:0-273 GCF_046534585.1 Peribacillus sp. SIMBA_075
GTGAATGAAGTTCTCGATAAAGCTGTTTCCCTAGAAAAAGAGAATGTGTTAATCGTTAGTCATGCAGGTCTTATGATGTTTATGCGAAAAGAGCTGATTAGAAGAGGATTTAAGGGTCCTACGTTTAGGCATGCGGAAAATGGGAAGCTTTATATATTTGAGAATTGATAATCTGAGAAAAAGAAATTTCATTAAATGGTGTTTGTTCGGGAAGTTGCAAGGCGACTGGACAAGTTATTGAAGAGGTTTACAAGTTTTCCGGTAATTCTCTGG
>NZ_JAWRYN010000570.1:0-273 GCF_046534585.1 Peribacillus sp. SIMBA_075
CGACACGCTGATCGGTGCAACGTCATCTGGCGGCTGGTGCTTGATCACACGGCGCGTTTGCGTCTTCCGGCCGTCGAGAATAGCGCGCACCATCGCGCCGCTGAAAAGGATAGGGCGTTCCTTCATGCTAGGATTTTCCTTCCGTTGATATGGAGGCAGCCATGGCGAGGATTCAGATCGAGAACGGCCCGAGAAACGCACAAGTCGACGAATACAAGGGCCGAAAGATTGAGGTCGCAACGGGCTACGACGCAAATAGCGACAAGTACCCTG
>NZ_JAWRYN010000571.1:0-273 GCF_046534585.1 Peribacillus sp. SIMBA_075
GGGGCAACGAATAACGCGGCCATCCAGATGGTCATCATCGCTTTGATGTTCATCGTGCCGCTTGCAGCAATCATGAAAGCGATCGGCGCTTCCGGTTGGTATTTCCCGCCGCTGCTGTATTCGGACATGGTTCCGGCGATGATGGACGCGTTGCCATCGTTCTTCGATTATCAGTTCTCGCCGAAATGGTATTTCTCCATCATCCCGGCGCTGACGATCGGCGCGCTTGGCTTGCCTCATTTGGCGATGCGCGTTTACACGGCTTCTTCATTG
>NZ_JAWRYN010000572.1:0-273 GCF_046534585.1 Peribacillus sp. SIMBA_075
GCGGTGAAACAGTAAAACGTAAATACAATCGTGCCCCGACTAAAAAAGAGATCATTGCCCATGCGCCGATTCTGGACGAAGAAATCCGTGCGGTGAAACCGCCGGTGATTGTAACGCTCGGCAATGTCGGCCTACAGCGACTTATTGGGCGTGAAGCTAAGATCATGCAATTGCACGGGGTTTTAATGGAAACGCCCATTCTTTATTGGGACGAAGAAGCGGGCGCATTCCAGGAGACGCAAGAGAGCTACCACATCTTTCCGACATTCCATC
>NZ_JAWRYN010000573.1:0-273 GCF_046534585.1 Peribacillus sp. SIMBA_075
CGCGACGTTGCTTCTCTTGCTGGATTTCCCTGTTGCGCTCCGCGACCCATTCGTCATGCTGCCTTTGCTCTTCATTTTTACCTTGCTGTTCCGCTTCTGCGACAGCAGAGAGTTGATCCTGCAATGATGAGGCGATAGCCGGATAGCTTAAGGAGGCTAAGATGGCGCAAAGAAAAACTTTCTTCATGACTCCTCCTGATTATTAGCTCTTTTCAGGACATTTGGTATTTGGCTGAATACGCGTTTCGTTATACGTCGTGGTAATAACAACGG
>NZ_JAWRYN010000574.1:0-273 GCF_046534585.1 Peribacillus sp. SIMBA_075
GAGCGCCATCTACCGGCGGCATTCCGGCGTAACTTCCGCATCATCCACACCACCGCGCCGATCCCGCGGGCGGTGGAGATGGTGCGTGCGGACCTGCCGCCGGCGGTCGAGCGGCGCCTGCGCGAGGTGCTGCTGCAGGCCGCCAGCGACCCGCAGGCGGCACCGGCGCTGCACAGTTTCTTCGGTACCTCGGGCTTCTATCAGGTGGATCCGGCGTCGCAGCGTCGGCTGGAAGACCTGCGCGAAGGTCTGCAACGCGTGCGGATGCAGGTC
>NZ_JAWRYN010000575.1:0-273 GCF_046534585.1 Peribacillus sp. SIMBA_075
GCTTTGTTTTAGACGAAGTACGGACATGCTCGATCACCTATTCGGGACTGACCTGTTTAACTCCTGCCCAATCCGATCCTCCAAACTGTATGGTGACGTGCTCACCTGCGATCTTCTTGGTCATATTCAGTTACCATTTCAACATAGAACGTTATCCGCTCCCTAAAAAGTTCCAACTTTTTAATCACCTTGGTGATTGACAATATACAAGACGTCAGCTATGATAAGCAATAATTGAAGCGCTTTCACACGGCGTGTTACTGATGATGCAGG
>NZ_JAWRYN010000576.1:0-273 GCF_046534585.1 Peribacillus sp. SIMBA_075
CTAGAACGCAAGCTTTCTTCTGTAAACGGCGCCCAGGATTATGCGGCAACGGGCGGGGTGGAAGCGATTGTCCGCGTGCTCAACCAAGTGGACCGAAGCACCGAAAAAGCCATCTTGTCCGAACTCGAAACCGGAAGCCCGGACCTTGTCGCCGAGATCAAGAAGCTTATGTTCGTTTTCGAAGACATTGTCAAATTGGATGTCCGTTCGATTCAACGGGTCATTCGCGAAGTAAGCGACCTGGACATGAGTTTTGCATTGAAAGCAGCCAGT
>NZ_JAWRYN010000577.1:0-273 GCF_046534585.1 Peribacillus sp. SIMBA_075
GGCCGTTTGCGGAAGCAAGGTTTCGTAAATATCCTCTTCAATGAGCGGGCTGGCTGCCTGGAGATCCTCAAGCGGCAAGTCTTTCAAATAATAGCCACGCTGGATGCACGTGAAGACCAGCTTGCCGGTCACATCGTGCGCTTCGCGGAACGGCATGCCTTTTGCCGCCAAGTAATCCGCAAGTTCCGTGGCATTTGAAAAGTCGGAGTTGACCGCTTTTTCCATGGACGCGGTGTTGACGTTCATCGTCCGGATCATGCCTTCAAAGATCGG
>NZ_JAWRYN010000578.1:0-273 GCF_046534585.1 Peribacillus sp. SIMBA_075
CTGTAGCTTCTTCCGATTGTGGCACATGGATCATCAACGCCATCCCGGGTCCGATAATCCACTGACCGTTTGAATTCCCACCCGCCGTAGTCATAGGAGGAATGATTCGTGTACTTGCCACGATGCCGTCTCGCGTGACGTCTGCACTGTTTGAGCCGTAGAGGATTTGACCTTGTGAAGCAGGAGAGGGAGGAAGCTGAACAAAGCCAGATGTCACTTGTCGTGAGGTCTTGCCACCAATGATTGATTCTGCTTTTCCGAACCATATATGTG
>NZ_JAWRYN010000579.1:0-273 GCF_046534585.1 Peribacillus sp. SIMBA_075
TTTCCAATTCTATTGTTAGCGGCATTTTCTTTCGCAAGCTCAAGCGCCCTTTCATTCACATCCACCATGTGAACTTTACGGTCTTGAAACTCTTTCGCCAACGATAAACCAATTGGTCCATATCCACAACCTACGTCTAATATATCACCTTTAATATCTGGCACTTGAAACGCTTCAATTAAAAGACGAGAACCAAAGTCCACTTCGTTTTTCGAGAACACCCCACGGTCAGATAAGAAAGTTAATCGAGATCCACGAAGTGTAAATTCCCAT
>NZ_JAWRYN010000580.1:0-273 GCF_046534585.1 Peribacillus sp. SIMBA_075
CTTGCGAACGATCAGATAGCTTTCCGCTAGGCTAGGGTCTCGCAGTGCAGCCATTTGTGAACCGACAGCGATCGCCAAATTTTTCTCTCTCGCTATGATCGCCAGCTTTTGATTGATTTGTGTTGTGGCCTCCGCCCCTCCTGTCATCGCATTGATAACAATGGGAGAAGCCAATCGAAAAGTAGCCAAATCTGTATCAAGCGTGATTTCCTGATAACCAATATTGGGCAAACTAGTAGGAACAAAGCTGACCTCATCAAAACTGTTAAAGGG
>NZ_JAWRYN010000581.1:0-273 GCF_046534585.1 Peribacillus sp. SIMBA_075
ATTTTTCATCATGGCGCCGATTGCCACGGAAATCAACGACACAGCACTACAACCGTATTTGGATGAAGAACTGGCGCAAGAAGAAGCGCTTGATGCGGCCATACTGCCGATCAAGGAATTCATGGCCCAGCATACGCGTGAGAAAGACTTGGCCTTGTTCTTCAAATACGCCGAACTCGAAAAGCCGGAGGGCATCGAAGGCATCCCATTGACCACGCTGGTCCCGGCTTTCGCACTCAGTGAATTGAAAACGGCGTTCCAGATCGGCTTCGT
>NZ_JAWRYN010000582.1:0-273 GCF_046534585.1 Peribacillus sp. SIMBA_075
GAGGGAAAGCATGGATTTGCCAATCCATATTCTGCGGCTTTTCACGCTGAATCGAAAAATTGTTGCTTTCAGGAAATAGATGATTTTATCAAAGCAGGTCTGCTGAAAGAAGTATGACTTGTGGATGTTTAAACAGTGGTGTCTTATAGTGATCATAAGAAATGTCTGAAATGAGACTCGAAAAGAGCGAAATGAACAACCAGTGTGTAAAGATAAAGTTGCACGCTGGTTTTTTTGTGAAAACATTTTGGATAAATGGCAACTTATCAAATG
>NZ_JAWRYN010000583.1:0-273 GCF_046534585.1 Peribacillus sp. SIMBA_075
TACGACATTTTAAAGAAAAATACAAACCTGCATGGAGTGGAAAGTATTTAGCATTTCGAAAGAATCATTCTTTACCAATTACAATGCTCTCTGTAACAAAATTAATAGGAAAACGAAAAAACAGCTAAGTCCTTAGCTGTTTTTTCGTTTTTGCACTTGTATACTAAACTCCTTTTCATACTTCTTACCATTTATATAGAAATCCCCCCATATTTTATATGTTCCTTCTTCTGGAAATGTAATACGATATTGTAATTGCTCATCCGTATCAAC
>NZ_JAWRYN010000095.1:0-1498 GCF_046534585.1 Peribacillus sp. SIMBA_075
GTGAACTATACCCCGAATAATGGACACAGTAAAAAAAGTCCCTTATTCGGGGTTTTTCTATGTCCTTTTACTAGAACCCCGTTTATAATCATTTCAGATATATGGGCGGGGGAAATCAAAATGAGTAAGATTAATTTTAATGAATTTCAAATAAAGGAATTAGAGAATAATCCACATGTGAAACAGGTTTCAAATCGTTCGATTTCTTATCATCCAGACTTTAAGGTAAAGGCTATTAAAGAGAATCAAGCTGGTAAATCACCTACCCAAATCTTTATCGAACATGGCTTTGATTTAGATATGATTGGATCGGATAAACCAAAAGGCTGCTTAAAACGTTGGAGAAAAACGTTTGAACAATATGGGGAGGATGGCTTCTATACAGAGCGACGTGGAAAAGGAAGTGCAGGAAGACCAAAATCCAAGGAGTATTCACAGGAAGATCAGTTAAAAAAAGCTGAAGCTCGTATTAAATATTTAGAGGCAGAACTTGAATTCCTAAAAAAGCTAGACGAACTAGAAAGGCAGGCTTCGAAGAAGAGAAAATGACAACGAATGAAAAATTTTCGTTAATTGAACAAATCATTCGTCAATATAATCTTACGAATATGGTCCGTTATTTTTGTGAAATAGCCGAAGTCAGTCGCAGTGGATATTATGCTTGGATACATGCTGAAAGGATTCGATTAACTCACGAGAAGAAAGATTGGCATGATTATGAACTTATTAAGGAAATATTTGAGGCCAAGAAGAAAAAAGCAGGTGCACTCACCATCAAAATGATTTTAGAGAATAAGTATTTTGTCACGATGAACCATAAAAAGATTCGGAGGCTCATGCATAAGTTCAATCTTAAAGCCACAATTCGTCAAGCGAGGCCCTATAAGAAAATAGCGAAAGCCACTCATGAGCATAAGGCCGTTCCAAACCACTTAAACAGGAATTTTAACCAAGGAGAACCGAGGAAAGTTCTCCTCACAGATATTACTTACGTTTATTATGGTTCTGGACAACCAGCTTATCTTTCTTGTGTCAAAGACGCTGTTACACGAGAAATCATCGCTTTTCACTTATCTAGAAGTCTCAAGATGGGGATTGTCTATCAGACATTGGAGAAGCTCTCTGATTCCCTAAAAGGTCTGATTCATCCTGAAGCGATCATTCATTCAGACCAAGGCGTTCATTATACACATCCTGAGTTCCAGCGCCGAGTGAAAGAACTAGGGCTGAAACAATCCATGTCCCGAAAGGGAAACTGTTGGGATAACGCCCCTATGGAATCATTCTTTGGCCATTTTAAAGATGAAGTTGATTATTTGGAGTGTCAAACTTTTGATGAGTTACACAGATTAATTGAAGAATATATGGAAGATTACAATACAAATCGTTGCCAATGGAGTCTAAATAGAATGACTCCCGCGCAATACGGGAGTCATCTATTAGCTGCTTAAATTATAGGTCTTTTTTTAAGACTGTCCATTTTGAAGGGCACAGTTCA
>NZ_JAWRYN010000584.1:0-273 GCF_046534585.1 Peribacillus sp. SIMBA_075
CTCTATAGTAGGAGCTACAGTCTGGCTATTTTTAGTTACAATAAATATCGGCATTCACTTTATTTGGGGATACTTACCTACTATTTTCTCTTCTCCCCCGTATTACACTATTTGTGTAACAACTATCGGTGGTATTCTCGTTGGTTTAACCCAAAAATACTTCGGCACATATCCACGTCTTATGCCGGAAGTGATGGGTGAATATAAAAAAACAGGTAGAATTGAATACCGTTTTGTACATAAAGCTACTTTAACTGCGATTATCGTTTTAAT
>NZ_JAWRYN010000585.1:0-272 GCF_046534585.1 Peribacillus sp. SIMBA_075
CGCTTATTCGCAGGATTTCAAACCACATGGTATAGGTTGCTTTAGATGAACGAAAGAGATAGGACCGTTTTGATAAGCTGAGGGCAGATTGAAATAGGGGATCCGTTGAAAATCCTATATTATTACATATCCTGCACGCATTCTCCACGCTGCCCTTGGAGGCTTTCCCTCCCATGTCTCAACGGGTCATAATCCTATGCCCTTTCATTCCTTCGTCATGCCTATCCAAGGGGTGGAGGCCGGTTTTGCTAACGGAACGGGTCATTGCCCTT
>NZ_JAWRYN010000586.1:0-272 GCF_046534585.1 Peribacillus sp. SIMBA_075
TTTGAATCCAAACGCTCTCGCAAGATAATAACTTGATTGCTTTGCATTCCCTACGTAAAATTCCAAATGATCTACATCACGTACCGGAAAAAAGTCCTCCATTTGTGCAGCTAGCGTATCCATAGATTTTTGTTTCATAATATCTTCATCCCCCTGTAAATAGATTAAATGGTCCATACTTAAAACCAACCGAAAACGCTTCCAACATCAATTAATAGAAATTAGTTAGCAAGCTAACAAATTCTGACCTTTAAAACTTTCTATCTTTTCTG
>NZ_JAWRYN010000587.1:0-272 GCF_046534585.1 Peribacillus sp. SIMBA_075
CTGTAAAAGCCATCGGGTGTAAAGGCTTTTTTATTTTGTTCATCGGCTTTATAGTAGCCACGAATTGTATAGGGCCCTCTTGTCAAAAGGTGTCCTGCTACTTCATTAGGGACTGGCTTGTCTTCATCATCTACCACTAGTACCTCATCATATTCAGACATCGGACGTCCTTGTGTATGAATAATGACATGTTCAGGATCATCCAATCTGGTATAGTTGACCAGACCTTGTGCCATGCCAAAAACTTGCTGGAGCTTACATCCAAGGGCAGG
>NZ_JAWRYN010000096.1:0-1234 GCF_046534585.1 Peribacillus sp. SIMBA_075
CATTCATCAGGCGGGCAAGAATGTGAATAAAGGCCGGATAAAACTTGTGCTTATTTTTCTTTACGGTCTTTAAAAAGGCCGTAATATCCAGCTGAACGGTCTGGTTATAGGTACATTGAGCAACTGACTGAAATGCCTCAAAATGTTCTTTACGATGCCATTGGGATATATGAACGGTGGTATATCCAGTGATTTTTTTCTCCATTTTAGCTTCCTTAGCTCCTGAAAATCTCGATAACTCAAAAAATACGCCCGGTAGTGATCTTATTTCATTATGGTGAAAGTTGGAACCTCTTACGTGCCGATCAACGTCTCATTTTCGCCAAAAGTTGGCCCAGGGCTTCCCGGTATCAACAGGGACACCAGGATTTATTTATTCTGCGAAGTGATCTTCCGTCACAGGTATTTATTCGGCGCAAAGTGCGTCGGGTGATGCTGCCAACTTACTGATTTAGTGTATGATGGTGTTTTTGAGGTGCTCCAGTGGCTTCTGTTTCTATCAGCTGTCCCTCCTGTTCAGCTACTGACGGGGTGGTGCGTAACGGCAAAAGCACCGCCGGACATCAGCGCTAGCGGAGTGTATACTGGCTTACTATGTTGGCACTGATGAGGGTGTCAGTGAAGTGCTTCATGTGGCAGGAGAAAAAAGGCTGCACCGGTGCGTCAGCAGAATATGTGATACAGGATATATTCCGCTTCCTCGCTCACTGACTCGCTACGCTCGGTCGTTCGACTGCGGCGAGCGGAAATGGCTTACGAACGGGGCGGAGATTTCCTGGAAGATGCCAGGAAGATACTTAACAGGGAAGTGAGAGGGCCGCGGCAAAGCCGTTTTTCCATAGGCTCCGCCCCCCTGACAAGCATCACGAAATCTGACGCTCAAATCAGTGGTGGCGAAACCCGACAGGACTATAAAGATACCAGGCGTTTCCCCCTGGCGGCTCCCTCGTGCGCTCTCCTGTTCCTGCCTTTCGGTTTACCGGTGTCATTCCGCTGTTATGGCCGCGTTTGTCTCATTCCACGCCTGACACTCAGTTCCGGGTAGGCAGTTCGCTCCAAGCTGGACTGTATGCACGAACCCCCCGTTCAGTCCGACCGCTGCGCCTTATCCGGTAACTATCGTCTTGAGTCCAACCCGGAAAGACATGCAAAAGCACCACTGGCAGCAGCCACTGGTAATTGATTTAGAGGAGTTAGTCTTGAAGTCATGCGCCGGTTAAGGCTAAACTGAAAG
>NZ_JAWRYN010000588.1:0-272 GCF_046534585.1 Peribacillus sp. SIMBA_075
TAAGATCCTGTTGCAATGCGACAACCTGTGCAAACGCTATCAGGAAGGCAGTGTGCAAACCGATGTACTGCACAATGTCAGTTTCAGCGTGGGCGAAGGTGAAATGATGGCGATCGTCGGTAGCTCTGGTTCCGGTAAAAGCACCTTGCTGCACTTGTTGGGCGGGCTGGATACGCCAACCTCCGGCGATGTGATCTTTAACGGTCAACCGATGAGCAAACTGTCTTCGGCGGCGAAAGCAGAGCTGCGCAACCAGAAGCTGGGCTTTATTT
>NZ_JAWRYN010000589.1:0-272 GCF_046534585.1 Peribacillus sp. SIMBA_075
TTCTTTTCTATCTGCTCCAATCTTAATTAAGTATCCAAACACAGCTTTTGACTTCTCTATTAATAATGTTTCAAACGTTTCATGACTCATCCTGCTCTCCTTTCTATATACTCAACGTTTGAGATCGTAAAATGTATACAGCTTTTCTATAATTTTTTTCAAAATAAAAAGCACACCTATTTTGATGTGCTTCTCTCCAACATACTATTCTATTATTTCATCGCTTCCTTCACAACATCTTGAATCATAACGACTTCTGTTTTCATATCAAC
>NZ_JAWRYN010000590.1:0-272 GCF_046534585.1 Peribacillus sp. SIMBA_075
GGTATTAATCATGAGCGTTGTGTTCAAGAAGGAAAACATAAAGAAAAAGAATCTCTATAATCGAATTATTTCCTTGTTAATTGATGCTGGATGGACTAATGTTACATCGAATCCAAGCACAGATTTTGATGTTATGTATTCCACTGGCGAGACTGGTAAAGAAAGCATCTATTTTAATATTCGTCCCTTTGCTAGCGCAGTTACTTCCCCTTCTGCTTCAACAAATTTTTCATCAACGGACTACGCTTACTTTTCCTTCAGACTATGCAAGG
>NZ_JAWRYN010000591.1:0-272 GCF_046534585.1 Peribacillus sp. SIMBA_075
TTGAGAGAAATGGTGAGCGAAGCGACAGCCAGTAAACCGACAAAATAGGAGAGAATGGGAGCAGGAAATAGTTGATTGACGATGTAAAAACTAATCAGAAGTGTATAAATCATCACGTACATCAGAACATCTCCTCCGACAAACAGCATTGATTGTTTTGGTTCCATCTAGTGGAATTTGTTTTCTTATAATGGAATATTTAAAATGGATTATAGCAAAGTTGGCTGTTCATGTCGACACAGAAATCAAAAGGAAAAGGAGAAAGTGAACAT
>NZ_JAWRYN010000592.1:0-272 GCF_046534585.1 Peribacillus sp. SIMBA_075
CCAACAGCACGGCAACAAGTTCGGGGAAGCTTTGATGAAAGAGGCAATGGACCAAGCAAAAGCGCGAGGCGCAAAGCTCATGACTTTGGAAGCGCGTGTCAGCAATATAGCTGCGCTTAATTTATATAAAAAGTTAGGATTTCAAAATGGTGGCATCCGAAAAGGGTATTATACGGATAACCAGGAAGATGCCATAGTTATGTGGGTGAATTTCAATGAATGAAGATATCTATGTGTTGGGAATAGAAACGAGTTGTGATGAAACTGCAGCT
>NZ_JAWRYN010000593.1:0-272 GCF_046534585.1 Peribacillus sp. SIMBA_075
GAGCTAGTTCAATATCATACGTGGAAGCGGACTCTTTGAGGATAATGACAGGTCGATGAATGATTTTCTCATATGTAAACACACCATTTGTCACATCTACGACGGCCTCAGAGCTCATCGATAGATCCTCTTTCTCTAATTGACTCCGCTCCATCATGGCGGCAAGTGTAATGATATAACACGTGGCCGCTGCACCTAAGAGCATCTCATCTGGATTTGTTCCGATGCCCGGGCCGTCCATTTCTTTTGGAATCGAAATCTTCGTTTTTAAT
>NZ_JAWRYN010000097.1:0-1208 GCF_046534585.1 Peribacillus sp. SIMBA_075
ATATAAGGCTAGGTATCATTGGATGAGTTTGCGAAACAAAACAAAGTCCTTACTGCCGAAGGTGGTACAGAGTAAATGAAGCAGATAGATGGAGGGAAAGATTGCACTCTTACCCGGGGAGGTCTGATGACAGCCAAGTACACTTGGTAACCTTTCCAGTGATGGACAGCTGAATCATCAGAAGTCAGCAGAGGTCATAGTACTTGTCTACTCGAGAAGACAAGGAAGGACCGAACAGATTAAGGAGGATGAATACTAGGCGTTCGTTATCTGTGAAGAAGCAAACAATTCCTAACGGAACTTATTTGAAGGAAGAAGTGGTGAATACACGGGGAACTTCAAAAGGGTGGAGCAGATAAAGGCACAAATAGACCATTTATCCACGTAGAAAGGATATCAACGATGTTAATGGAACAGATACTAGAGAGGGAAAACTTAATACAGGCATTGAAGCGTGTAGAAAGAAATAAGGGAAGCCATGGTGTAGATGGAATGCGGGTCCAAAACCTGAGACCGCACCTCGTAACCGAATGGTACAACATGAAAACTGCCCTTTTACAGGGTACCTATCAACCGAAGCCCGTCCGTCGTATCGAAATCCCGAAACCAAACGGCGGAGTTCGGCTTTTGGGTATTCCAACCGTTCTAGACCGTTTCATTCAACAAGCCATTGCCCAAATATTGACCAAGATATATGACTCAACCTTTTCGGAGAATAGCTATGGATTTCGCCCTAACAAACAAGGGCACCAGGCGGTTCGAAAGGCAAAGTCCTATATAACCGAAGGTTATACATGGGTAGTGGATATGGATTTGGAGAAGTTCTTCGATAAAGTGAATCATGACAAGCTCATGGGAATGTTAGAGCGGAAAATTGAAGATAAACGAGTTCTTAAACTGATTCGTAAATTCCTTCAAGCAGGCATTATGATAGGCGGACTTTTTCATAAAAGTGAGGAGGGAACTCCGCAAGGAGGTCCGTTAAGTCCTTTATTATCTAATATCATGTTAGACGATTTAGATAAAGAACTAGAGAAACGCAATCTTCGATTCGTAAGGTATGCGGATGACAGTACTATCTTTGTGAAGACACGAAAAGCCGCCAAACGTGCAATGGGAAATATCTCAAGCTTCATTGAAAATAAACTGAAGCTAAAGGTCAACTACGAGAAGTCGAAGTATGATCGCCCTTGGAACAGAACGTTTCT
>NZ_JAWRYN010000594.1:0-272 GCF_046534585.1 Peribacillus sp. SIMBA_075
CAAGATTTTGGTTGGATACATCTCGTCCCTATCCTAAAAGGAGCGTGGCTGACGATCCAGCTTTGTTTCTTCTCATTACTGATAGGTGGTGCGATCGGGGGCATCGTTGGCCTCGGAGCCTCATCCAAAAACAAGCTGGCAAACGCACTTTCATCCCTATACATCAGACTGGTCAGGGGAGTTCCCCTTTTGATGATCATCTTTTTGATTTACTTTGCGCTCCCGATGCTCCATATCGGCATTAACTTTTCCAAAGGCTTTTCCGCTGTTAT
>NZ_JAWRYN010000595.1:0-272 GCF_046534585.1 Peribacillus sp. SIMBA_075
GGTGACGGTCATCCGCGCCCTGCGGCCGCTGGCGAAGGAGGTCTTCGCCGTCCTCTCGAACGGCGCCCACGTCGAACTCGGTCACCTCGGCCACGGGGTATGGCAGGGCATCGACATCACCGGTCCCGGCGCGTACCAGATCGAGGCCCGGTACGACGACGGCTCCGTGTGGACCGCCGACGACCCGTACCGCTTCCTGCCGACCATCGGCCAGCTCGACCTCCACCTCATCGGGGAGGGTCGTCACGAGACGCTGTGGACGGCCCTCGGCG
>NZ_JAWRYN010000596.1:0-272 GCF_046534585.1 Peribacillus sp. SIMBA_075
GCACGGAACCGAACGAAAATGCCGGATGGATGCGGATGTGTACAAATTCCATTTGTTTGTCGATTCCTCGTCCGTAGAGATTTTTGTGAATGACGGGGAAGAAGTGTTTACGGCACGGATTTTCCCGGATATCAGAAGCCAAGAAATCCGCTTTTTTGCAAAAGGCGGCGGTGCTGAATTCAAAGCCGTGAAATGGGATTATTGATGATCATAGCTAGATAAGGGAGAGGTGCTCAATGGGAAAGTTGTTCTCGATTGGTGAAGTATTGATC
>NZ_JAWRYN010000597.1:0-272 GCF_046534585.1 Peribacillus sp. SIMBA_075
GGGCGATTGAACGCAGAAGACGAGCAAATGGTCGACCAGGCAATCGATTATATGGACCTCGAGGACATGCAGCATTCCTATTTGGATGAATTGTCCGGTGGCCAGCGCCAGCGTGCCTTTATCGCGATGGTCATTGCGCAGGATACCGATTATGTCTTATTGGATGAGCCGCTCAATAATTTGGATATGAAACATTCCGTGCAAATCATGAAAATCTTGCGCCGCTTGGTCAATGAACTTGGCAAAACAGTCATCATCGTCCTGCATGACAT
>NZ_JAWRYN010000598.1:0-272 GCF_046534585.1 Peribacillus sp. SIMBA_075
GGAAGAAAAAGCTGCTGTCAAAACACGAGGTAGTCAAGTTAATCCAAAAATTTTTGAAGATAAAATTGCTTATGAAAATCGAGCTTCAGATAATACTGAGATATATCTGTACACGATAAATACTGAGAGAAACAAGCAATTGACTGAAGGGTCGGATGATCAAACATCGGTACATATTCACAAGAATAAATACGTATATCTAGAGGGAAGAACTTTGATGGTTGGGGATGTAAGCAAATCAACCACCTCCGCCAAAAAAGTTGAATCCTCCG
>NZ_JAWRYN010000599.1:0-272 GCF_046534585.1 Peribacillus sp. SIMBA_075
CGCGGCCGCGCCGCCAGGCCCGCTTCGCGGTGGTCACCGACTACCTGCACGGCGATGGCGACAACATCCGCGACCTGTTCGAGACCCAGGGCGCCGATGCGGTCGGCGACCAGTACCTGGATTACATGCGCCGCTACTACACCGCGATGGAACTGGACGGCGCGCCGACCCTGGACGACGCCGACCCGCAGCGGCTGCGGGTCGGCGAGGCCTACCGGCTGGACTGGCACCGGCGCGACAACGACGTGGTCGGCTTCCCGCTGTTCCAGCTG
>NZ_JAWRYN010000600.1:0-272 GCF_046534585.1 Peribacillus sp. SIMBA_075
GCAGCCCCGCATCGGCGGAGAGCCCGCCGGCGAGCGACGCGATGGTGAAGACGACGAGGGCGACGAGGAGGACGTTGCGGCGACCGAGCAGATCGGCCAGACGTCCGCCCAGCAGCAGGAGGCTGCCGTAACCGAGCACGTAGCCGGAGACGATCCACTGGAGGGAGCCGGTCTCGAGACCGAGTTCCTTGCCGATGGAGGGGAGGGCGACGCCCACCATCGAGACGTCCAGCCCGTCGAGGGCGATGACGATGCAGGTGGCGAGCAGGAGG
>NZ_JAWRYN010000601.1:0-272 GCF_046534585.1 Peribacillus sp. SIMBA_075
GAGGCTTTGTCCCGCCTCGCAACGTTCTTGATGGATGAGAAATTCCGCGTCAATATCCTAGAAGCCGAATCGAAACAGCAAGTGCTCGAGATCGTTTCTGCCAAAGAGGCGGAAGTGGACGGTCCGGAACCTACAGACAGCGCTGCACCGCTTGACGCTGCGCAAGGTTCAGCTGCAGGAGGCAAAATCCTGGCGGTCACGGCTTGCCCGACAGGCATCGCGCATACTTATATGGCGGCTGAGAAGCTCAGCGGCCGTGCCAAAGAACGCGG
>NZ_JAWRYN010000098.1:0-1148 GCF_046534585.1 Peribacillus sp. SIMBA_075
TTTTACGGACAGTATAAAAAAGTGCCTAAGCAGCTAATAAATGGTCCCGGTATTGTACCGGGGCCATTTTCCTTAGCCCCCATTGATAACGATGTTCATTATATTCTTCAATAACTCGATCAATTTCTTCCTTCACATCCGTTAAATTAGTACATGTTTTATATTCTGCCAAATCCTTAAAGTGGCCAAAGAAACTTTCCATTGGCGCATTATCCCAACAGTTTCCCTTGCGGGACATGGATTGGGTTATCCCAAGTTCCTTCACTTTGCGTTGAAATAGCGGATGGGTGTAATGGAACCCCTGGTCAGAATGAAGGATTGCACTCGGATGGAACTCGTGACACACAGCCTGCTTTAGCTTATTTAAAGTCTCGTAAACGATATCCATTTCTAATGAAGTAGATAAATGGTACGTAACGATTTCTTTTGTGGCGGCATCTTTTACGCAGGATAAATACGCTTTTTGGCCTTTCCCATAATAAAGATAGGTAATGTCAGTAAGCAGGACCTTCCCTGGCACCTCCTGATTGAATTCACGATTAAGGAGGTTTGGACAAGTAAGGTGCTCCTTGGTTGCCTTGGCCATCTTCCGATACGGGTTGGCCCTTCTGATTTTCGCTAGGAGATTATATTTTGTCATCAACCGTCTGATTTTCTTATGATTCATGACGGCCGAGTAGTCATTCTCCATAATCATTTTGATTTGGAGGGCGCCTACTTTTTCCTTTTTACTGATGAAAATATTTCTGATCAATTCTATGTCCAATTCATCCTGTTCTTCACGAAGCTCACGGTAAGGAGCTGCCTTTAACCAATCATAGTAGCCACTTCGACTTACACCAGCCAATTTGCATAGATAAGAAACAGCCTTCTTTAATTGGTGTATTCTGATCGTCCTTTCAATCAGATAGAACTTCTCAGCAGCAGTTAGAATCATTTCTTTTTCAGAGCCTGCCTTTCTAGCTCTTCCAGCTTTTTTAGGAAGTCATTTTCTGCTTCAAGGAATTTGATTCTCGCCTCGGCCTTCCTAAGTTGATCTTCTACAGACTGTGGCTTGGAAGTGGGGCGTCCTGTACTTCCTTTTCCACGGCGTTCCGTAAGGAAGCCTTCCTCACCAAACCTTTCAAAGGTACTACGCCAGCGCTGTA
>NZ_JAWRYN010000009.1:0-153291 GCF_046534585.1 Peribacillus sp. SIMBA_075
TCAGGTTGATAGGTCAGAGGTGGAAGCGTGGCGACATGTGGAGCTGACTGATACTAATAGATCGAGGACTTAACCAACGCTTTTTAAAAAATGAAATACCTTCTTATTATCTAGTTTTGAAGGAACAACGTTCCTGATATGTTTGGTGGCGATAGCGAAGAGGTCACACCCGTTCCCATTCCGAACACGGCAGTTAAGCTCTTCAGCGCCGATGGTAGTTGGGGGTTTCCCCCTGTGAGAGTAGGACGCCGCCAAGCCATTTAAAAGATCAGCCATCCGGCTGGTCTTTTTTTGCGTCTCAATGATTTAAAAGAAATCGTTTTTATGATATTTCCATCTTTCAAATTGAATTGAATTCGACCTAAAGGGATATGTTGCCTCTCTTCAATGCCCTCAAATTACAAGAGGTGTGAATTGAAATAATTCATGGGTACAAGATACGAATAACTGTACTGATGGAGCAGGGGGATTACTTGAGTCTGGCTATAGTATTGGGAAGGGAAGAAGGTTAGGATATTGAATGGATGTATAAATTATGAAGATAGGGTCTTTTTTTAGAGAGACGGCAAATTATGCAAGGAGATTCGGAGAAGACATTAACTAAGGCATTATGGAATCCCTGTAATACTGTAATGAATACTAAAATGGATTTCTTGTCTTACTTGTTCTTTTTCATTATACTAGGAGGAATTTATTAAGATAATAATGCAAGTTAGATTTAAGGAAGAAGGCAAATAAAATGGAATTATGGAAGGGATTTTGGTATTGTGGGTAAAAAAAGTAAGGAAAAGTTTGAAGTTGTTGAGGGTGAGACAATCGATGCTTGTTTAGATCGAATTAAAGCGGCAGGCTACTTTCCTGTAAGGAGGACGGAAGAACCCATCTTTGCCGAGAAAATCGAGAATGGCAAAGTCCAATATGTGCCAGTTGATCGAAAAATTGTATTCGAAGTAAAATTAATCGAGTAAAACACGAACGATTCATTAATATCATGTAAAAATATTCGATTTTAACTTGACATTAAAATGGCCGGAAGGTAAGATGAAGTTACATTAATACATCTCATATAATCATGGGGATATGGCCCAAAAGTTTCTACCTGATGACCGTAAATCATCGGACTATGAGAAAAGCATCTGACTAATTCGGAAACTAGCCAAGTCCTTTTTGTTTTTTTCAAAAGGGCTTTCTATTCCGGGCAGTTTGCTTTCTCGATGAGGAAGCAAACTGCCCGGTTTTTTTAATTTACATGTTATAGATAATGATAAGCGTCCATCTGCATACTCGGGACGCCAAAATATGAGTGTTGGAGGGAAAGATGATATGAAACCACAAGTTGGAGTTATTATGGGAAGTGTCTCGGATTGGGAAACGATGAAATACGCTTGTGAATCATTGGAACAGCTTGAGATTCCCTATGAAAAAAGAGTCGTTTCCGCCCACAGGACGCCGGATTTACTATTTGAATATGCAGAGAGTGCAAAAGATAGAGATATTAAGGTGATTATTGCCGGAGCTGGCGGGGCGGCGCATCTTCCAGGTATGACGGCAGCCAAAACGATTGTCCCTGTGATTGGCGTACCGATACAATCTAAGGCATTAAATGGGATGGATTCGTTATTATCGATTGTTCAAATGCCTGGTGGCGTACCGGTTGCAACGGTTGCAATCGGAAAAGCTGGCGCAGTCAATGCCGGATTATTAGCGGCTCAAATATTAGCAGCTTTCGATTCCAACATTGCTGATAGGTTAGAATCTTTACGAGACGAAACCAGAGAAAAGGTGTTACAAAGCAGTGAACAACTTAAATAATACAATCATTTTACCGGGACAGACCATTGGAATTATTGGCGGCGGGCAATTGGGCAGGATGATGGCCTTGTCGGCTAAGGCATCGGGCTTTAAGATAGCGGTCCTTGAGCCGACTGCAGAAGGTCCATGTGCGCAAGTGGCGGATATTGAAATCATTGGTGCTTATGATGATATCGAAGCATTGAAAAGGTTAGCTGAGGTTAGTGACGTCATAACATATGAGTTTGAAAATATCAGTTCAGAAGCACTAGATTGGTTAAAGCAACATGCATTTCTTCCACAGGGCTCAGAATTATTAAAGATGACCCAGGATAGACTTACTGAAAAAAAGGCTATATCTGATGCAGGAGCTTCGGTTGCTCCCTATCAGGAAATACAGGCTATTTCAGAAATTTACCTTCATATCGAAAAATTAGGGTACCCTAGTGTGTTAAAAACGACGCGGGGCGGTTATGATGGAAAAGGGCAGTTGGTCATTAAGGAAGAAGCCGATATTAAAAAGGCAGAATCCCTGCTCAAAACAGGTGTATGTGTGCTGGAAGCCTGGATACCTTTCGTAAAAGAAATCTCGATTATCGTGACGCGTAAGGCAAATGGCGAGGCAAGTCATTTTCCAATCGCGGAAAATATTCATATTGAAAATATTCTTCATAAAAGCATTGTTCCCGCACGTATTAGTCAACAAGCTGAACGGAAGGCTATTAATGAAGCCTTGCAGCTTGCAGAAAAACTTGATTTGGTAGGGACATTGGCGGTCGAGATGTTTTTAACCGCTCAGGATGAGATCATCATTAATGAATTAGCGCCAAGACCTCATAACTCAGGCCATTATACAATGGAAGCGTGTGAGACTTCACAGTTCGAACAGCATATAAGGGCTGTTTGCAATTGGCCGCTCGGTAATACGGCGTTATTGAAGCCGGTCGTAATGTTAAACATCCTTGGTGAGCATATCGGACCCTTAATGGATGAAATTCCGACGATTTCTGATTGGAAGGTTCATCTTTACGGCAAGAAAGAGGCCAAGTTTAAGCGGAAAATGGGGCATGTGAATATTTTACGTCCAACGATTGAGGAAGCTCTTTTGGAAAGTGATCGAAGCAAAATATGGAATCAACAGGTTGAAACGGAGGAAGTAAAATGATTGAACGTTATACCCGCCCAGAGATGGGAAACATTTGGACAGAAAAGAACCGCTTTAATGCGTGGTTGGAAGTAGAAATTCTAGCTTGTGAAGCATGGTCTGAACTTGGAGTCATTCCAAAGGAAGATGTGAAGCTTCTTCGTGAAAATGCTACGTTCGATGTGGAACGTATCAATGAAATCGAAAAAGATACACGCCACGATGTAGTTGCTTTTACACGTGCGGTTTCTGAAACATTGGGTGAAGAACGGAAATGGGTTCATTACGGATTGACCTCTACTGATGTGGTCGATACAGCTCTTTCATATGTGATTAAGCAAGCGAATGATATCCTTTCAAAGGATTTAAACAACTTCGTAGAAATCTTGAAAAATAAAGCGAAAGAACATAAATATACGGTTCAAATGGGACGTACACATGGAGTACATGCGGAACCGACTACTTTCGGTTTGAAACTGGCACTTTGGTATCAAGAAATGAAACGTAATGTCGAACGTTTTGAAGAAGCCAGAAAGAACATAGAGGTTGGTAAAATTTCAGGAGCTGTCGGAACATACGCAAACATCGACCCGTTCGTTGAAAAATTCGTTTGTGAAAAGCTTGGCCTTGAAGCAGCACCAATTTCAACTCAAACATTACAGCGCGATCGCCACGCACATTATATGAGCACATTGGCTTTAATTGCGACATCAATTGAAAAGTTCGCAGTGGAAATTCGCGGATTGCAAAAAAGTGAAACGCGTGAAGTAGAAGAATTCTTTGCAAAAGGACAAAAGGGATCTTCGGCAATGCCTCATAAACGGAATCCAATCGGTTCTGAAAATATGACGGGAATGGCTCGGGTAATCCGCGGTTACATGATGACAGCATATGAGAATGTGCCATTATGGCATGAACGTGACATTTCGCATTCTTCTGCTGAGCGCATCATCTTTCCAGATGCAACGATCGCTTTAAACTATATGCTGAACCGTTTCAGCAACATAGTGAAGAACTTGACCGTTTACCCGGAAAATATGAAACGTAATATGGACCGTACCCTGGGATTGATTTTCTCACAACGTGTGCTGCTTTCCCTTATCGATAAAGGACTTGTCCGTGAAGAAGCTTATGATACGGTTCAGCCGAAAGCGATGGAAGCATGGGAGCTTCAGGTTCCATTCAGAAGCCTGATCGAAAAGGATGATAAAATCACAAGCTTGCTTACGAAAGAAGAACTTGATGATTGTTTCGATCCTACACATCACTTGAAAAATGTTGATGTAATCTTTGATCGTTTAGGTTTATAAAAATGAAGGCGGCAAACATAGCATCTCTAAACGATGATATGTTTGCCAAGCCTGATTAATGATAGGAAGATTCATAATATTCACAATGCGGGGGTCTGGACAGATGGAAAAACGAGAATTGTTGTATGAAGGAAAAGCGAAACAGATTTTTGCAACAGACAACAGTGAAATAGTATGGGTGGAATACAAGGATTCGGCAACAGCGTTTAATGGTGAGAAGAAGTCAGAAATCGCCGGAAAAGGTAGATTGAATAATCAAATTACAAGCCTATTATTTTCAAAGCTTGCCCAAGAAAATATACCGTCCCATTTTATTGAACAGCTTTCCGACCGGGAGCAGTTAGTTAAGAGAGTATCCATCATTCCGCTTGAAGTAGTCGTTAGAAATACGGCTGCTGGCAGTTTTTCTAAAAGAACTGGTATTGAGGAAGGCCAGCCACTTAAGAAAACGCTGATTGAGTTTTACTATAAAGATGATGAGCTCGGAGATCCTCTGTTAACGGAAGACCATATTGAAGAATTGGAACTTGCAAGCAAGGAAGATGTAGCCATTTTAAAAGTAAAGGCACAAGAAATCAGTAACGTCTTAACTTCCTTCTTTAAAGAGTTGGACATTAAATTGATTGATTTTAAATTAGAGTTTGGTAAAACCCCGAATGGAGACATTCTGCTGGCAGATGAAATTTCACCTGATACATGCCGGTTATGGGATATTACAACGAATGAAAAGTTAGACAAAGATGTATTTCGCCGTAATTTAGGCAGTTTAACAGATGCTTACGAAAAAATTCTAGCAAAGTTGGAGGGTACTCAACATGTATAAGGTTAAGGTATATATCACACTACGCGAAAGTGTACTAGATCCACAGGGAGCAGCAGTTCAACAATCACTTCATAGTTTAACTTATAACGAGGTAAGTGATGTTCGAGTGGGGAAATACATTGAACTAACAATTGAGGATACGGATCGTGATTTAGATCAACTTGTGAAGGAAATGTGTGAAAAACTATTGGCCAACACGGTAATTGAAGCTTACCGTTATGATGTTGAGGAGGTTATCAACCAATGAAATTTGCTGTCATAGTTTTCCCTGGTTCCAATTGTGATGTCGATATGTACCATGCGATAAAGGATGCACTAGGGGAAGAAGTGGAGTATGTTTGGCATTCCACAGACAATCTAGATCAGTATGATGGAATTCTCCTTCCTGGAGGTTTCTCTTATGGAGACTATTTACGCTCTGGAGCAATTGCTAGATTTTCGAATGTAATGGGCGAAGTCGTAAAAGCGGCTCAAGCAGGAAAGCCTGTTTTGGGTGTCTGCAATGGTTTTCAGATTTTACTTGAAGCAGGGCTTTTACCTGGAGCGATGCGTCGTAATGAAGGCTTGAAATTCATTTGCCGCAATGTAGGATTAAAGGTTGAAAATAACCAATCGATGTTCACGACAGGCTATGAATTAAATGAAACGATTACGATCCCGGTTGCCCATGGTGAAGGGAATTACTACTGTGATAATGAAACATTGGCTGAATTAAAACAAAATAACCGCATTTTATTCACTTATGACGGTGAAAATCCAAACGGAAGCTTGGAACAAATAGCGGGAATTACAAATGAACAAGGAAATGTCCTCGGAATGATGCCTCATCCCGAACGTGCTGTTGATTCACTGCTTGGCAGTAAAGACGGCTTAAAGATTTTTCAATCCATCGTAAAAAACTGGAGGGAATCACATGTTATTACAGCTTGAACCAAGTCCGGAAAAAATTAAATCGGAGCGATTGTACGCAAGTATGGGACTATCCGATAAAGAATTTGCCATGGTGGAGAAAATCTTAGGCAGACTGCCGAATTATACGGAAACAGGATTGTTTTCCGTTATGTGGTCAGAGCATTGTTCCTACAAAAATTCAAAACCCATCTTAAGAAAATTCCCGATTACTGGGGAGAAAGTCCTTCAAGGACCTGGTGAAGGAGCTGGTATCGTTGATATCGGTGACAATCAGGCTGTCGTTTTTAAAATAGAAAGTCATAACCACCCATCTGCTATCGAACCTTACCAAGGTGCCGCTACTGGTGTCGGCGGTATTATCCGTGATGTCTTCTCCATGGGTGCACGTCCGATTGCGATGCTGAATTCACTTCGCTTCGGTGAGCTAGACAATGATCGCGTGAAATATTTATTTAAAGAAGTGGTTGCCGGGATTGCTGGGTACGGCAATTGTATCGGAATACCGACTGTGGGAGGCGAAATTCAATTCGATCCTTCTTATGAAGGGAACCCTCTAGTCAATGCCATGTGTGTCGGCTTGATCGACCATAAGGACATAAAAAAAGGCCAGGCGCATGGAGTGGGTAACACAGTCATGTATGTCGGTGCCAAAACAGGACGCGATGGTATTCATGGAGCAACATTTGCATCCGAGGAGCTGTCAGAGTCATCAGAAGAAAAACGACCTGCCGTCCAAGTGGGAGATCCATTCATGGAGAAACTGCTTTTAGAAGCATGTCTAGAATTAATTCAAAATGATGCACTTGTTGGGATTCAGGATATGGGCGCGGCAGGACTTACTAGTTCATCTGCAGAGATGGCAAGTAAAGCGGGCTCAGGCATTAAAATGAACCTTGATTTGATACCGCAGCGTGAAACGGGAATGACTGCTTATGAAATGATGCTTTCTGAATCACAAGAGCGGATGCTGATCGTAGTCACTAAAGGACGTGAACAAGAAATCGTTGACTTGTTTACGAAATATGATCTAGAGGCTGTTTCCGTCGGTGTAGTGACGGATGACAAAAACCTAACGTTATCGCATCAAGGTGAAATTGTTGCAGAGGTTCCAGTTGATGCATTGGCTGAAGAAGCTCCGATTTATCATAAGCCATCTGCAGAACCGCAATATTTCCGTGATTTCCAAAGTATGAAGGCTGAAATGCCAGTCATAGGAGATTATAAAGAAACACTGATATCACTATTGAAGCAACCGACGATTTCGAGTAAGGAATGGGTTTATGATCAATATGATTACATGGTCCGCACGAATACAGTCGTCTCACCTGGATCGGATGCGGCGGTAGTACGAGTTCGGGGCACAAATAAGGCCCTTGCTATGACGACGGATTGTAACTCCCGCTATATATATTTAGATCCAGAAACGGGAGGTAAAATCGCAGTCGCTGAAGCAGCACGTAACATTATTTGCTCGGGTGCGGAACCTTTAGCAATTACGGATTGCCTGAACTTTGGGAATCCAGAAAAACCTGAAATATTTTGGCAATTGGAAAAAGCGGCAGACGGTATGAGTGAAGCTTGCAGAAGCTTAAGTACCCCTGTAATTGGTGGAAATGTCTCGCTTTACAATGAAACGAATGGTGAAGCGATTTATCCGACACCTGTAGTTGGGATGGTTGGTCTTGTCAGTGATCTTCAACATATCACTACACAATCGTTTAAAAATGAATCCGATTTGATTTATGTGATCGGCGAAGCAAAAGTGGAATTTGGAGGCAGTGAATTACAAAAAATGCTTGAGGGTAAAATCTTTGGACGCGCACCAGAACTTGATTTGAGCGTTGAACAAAAGCGTCAGCAGCAAATCCTCACTGCAATCCAAAACGGACTTGTCGCATCAGCCCATGATCTTTCGGAAGGCGGTTTGGCAGTGGCTTTAGCTGAATCTTTATTTGGGACTAGCAAACTTGGTGCAAAAGTGAATATATCCGGCGAACCGGTATCAGAATTATTCAGTGAAACACAATCACGATTCTTACTATCCATCAATCCTGAAAACCAAACGGCATTTGAAGCACTTGTAGAAGATGCGATATGCATTGGCTCAGTAACAGAGGATAATAAATTAGTCGTGACGGCAGACAGTGATAGCAAAGTATTGGAAGCGGACGTTGATGTTTTACAAACAGCTTGGAAGGGAGCTATACCATGCTTGCTGAAATAAGAAGCCTAAACGAAGAGTGTGGCGTTGTTGGAGTCTGGGGACATCCCGATGCAGCACAGCTTGCTTACTACGGTTTGCATAGCTTACAACATCGTGGTCAAGAGGGAGCTGGCATCGTCGTAACGGACGGTGACCAGATGTCCATCACTAAGGGTGAAGGTCTTGTCACAGAAATATTCACGGCTGATAAAATGCAGGCACTTTCCGGTTCAGGAAAAGCTGCGATCGGCCATGTCCGTTATACAACGGCAGGTGGCGGCGGGTATCAAAATGTTCAGCCTTTCCTGTTCAATTCACATACAGGAGGGCTGGCACTTGCTCATAATGGGAACATCGTCAATGCCCATCAATTAAAAGCACAGCTTGAAGGACAGGGAAGCATTTTTCAAACGACATCGGATACGGAAGTTCTGGCCCATTTGATTAAACGGTCCGGCTACTCAGATGTCAGGGATTCCGTGAAAAACAGTTTAAGCATGCTGAAGGGAGCTTATGCCTTTGTCATCATGACAGAAAACCAAATGATCATGGCAAGAGATCCGCATGGCTTCCGTCCACTTTCCTTAGGGAAAATAGGCGATGCATATTTCGCTGCATCCGAAACATGTGCCCTTGATATTGTAGGTGCAGAATTCATCCGCGATATTGAACCGGGTGAACTAGTTGTCATTAATGATGAGGGAATCACTTCCGAGTACTTTTCGCTTTCCAGTCAACAGGCAATGTGTACGATGGAATATGTGTATTTTTCCCGTCCGGATAGTAACATTGATGGGATCAATGTTCATACGGCACGAAAAAACCTTGGCAAGCAAATGGCACTGGAAGCTAAAATAGAGGCGGATGTAGTTACAGGTGTACCCGATTCCAGTATTTCGGCAGCGATAGGCTATGCTGAAGCGGCCGGCATTCCCTATGAAATGGGCTTAATAAAAAATCGTTATGTTGGACGGACGTTCATTCAGCCATCACAGAGTCTGCGCGAACAAGGCGTGAAGATGAAACTTTCACCTGTAAGAGGGGTCGTAGAAGGTAAGCGGGTCATAATGGTTGATGATTCAATCGTCCGTGGGACCACGAGCAGAAGGATTGTCCGCATGTTAAAAGATGCAGGAGCCAAAGAAGTGCATGTTGTAATCAGCTCGCCGCCGATCAAGAATCCATGTTTTTATGGAATAGACACGTCTAAAAAGGAAGAACTGATTGCGAGCTCTAAATCGGTGGAGGAAATAAGGGAAATCATTGGTGCTGATTCATTAACTTTTTTAAGTGTCGAAGGTATGGTCGAAGCAATTGGCCGACCATTTCCTGGAGAAACGCGCGGTTCATGCCTAGCTTGTTTCACCGGAAATTATCCGACTGAAATTTTTGAGTACGAACGAGAAAAAACAAAATGTTAAACAAGTCGGCAATGAAGATTGATTTTCGGAGGAGGATTTCAAATGGCTAATGCATATAAACAGGCTGGTGTGGATATTGAGGCTGGTTATGAAGCGGTAAATCGAATGAAAAAACATGTAAAGCGCACATTTCGTCCAGAAGTAATGAATGGTCTTGGCGGTTTTGGAGGCATGTTTGACTTATCTTCCTTGAACCTTAAAGAACCTGTGCTCATTTCAGGTACGGATGGAGTGGGTACGAAACTTTTGTTGGCGTTCATGATGGATAAACACGATACAATTGGTGTGGATTGTGTAGCTATGTGCGTCAATGATGTTGTCGTTCAAGGTGCTGCACCTTTATACTTTTTAGATTATATTGCCTGCGGTAAAGCAGATCCAGAACGAATTGAAATGATCGTCAAAGGAATTGCAGATGGCTGTGAGCAGGCAGGCTGTGCTTTAATCGGCGGAGAAACAGCGGAAATGCCGGGCATGTACGAAACGGAAGAATACGATGTTGCAGGCTTTACTGTAGGTGCAGTTGAAAAATCACGTCTAATTACGGGTGAGGCAATCTCGGCGGGTGATGTCGTTATTGGACTTGCTTCAAGCGGCATCCACAGTAATGGATATTCACTTGTTCGTAAAATCCTTCTTGAAGACTCAGGTATGGGGCTTCATGACTTCGTACCGGAATTGGGTTGCAAGTTGGGTGAGGAATTACTAAAACCGACAAAAATCTATGTAAAATCCATTTTATCGACATTAGAAAAATTTGATGTTAATGGTCTTGCCCATATTACGGGTGGCGGGTTCATCGAAAATATTCCTCGTATTCTACCTGAAGGATGCGGTGTGGAAATCGAGCTAGGAAGTTGGGGAATTCCATCTGTATTCGCGTTCCTTGAAGAAAAAGGGAACCTTGTAAAAGAGGAAATGTTCAATATTTTCAATATGGGTATTGGAATGACGGCTGTCGTGAAAAAAGAAGTGGCATCTGATGTGGTAGCCCATCTACGGTCTTGCGGCGAAGAAGCATCGGTTATTGGAACGATTGTGGACGGAAATGGAGTGTCGTTTAAATAATGAAGCGCCTTGCTGTCTTTGCATCAGGTAATGGTAGTAATTTCCAATCTATTGCTGAAGCAATAAAAAGTGGAAAATTGGCGGCGGAAATCTGTCTTGTCGTTTGTGATCGGGAAGATGCTTATGTACTTGAGAGAGCAAAGCTTGAGAATATTGATTCTTTCTCCTTTTCAGCGAAGAATTACTCTAACAAGACTGAGTATGAATCGGTAATCCTGGAGAAACTTCGCCAATATGAGATAGAGTTTATCATTCTGGCTGGTTATATGCGTTTGATTGGTCCGACATTATTACAAAAGTATACACAGAGAATTGTGAACATCCACCCTTCACTCTTGCCTAGTTTTCCAGGCAAGGATGCAATTGGCCAGGCTTTTGACGCTGGAGTGAAGGAAACGGGGGTAACCGTTCATTATGTTGATGATGGAATGGATACAGGACCGATCATTGCCCAAAATGCAGTGCCAATTCTTGAGGGGGATACGAAAGACATTCTTCAAAAAAGGATTCAGGAAATGGAGCATGACATGTATCCGTCAGTTTTGCAGGAGCTATGCCACAAGAAACTTACTTAATGGAGGGACCAACATAACATGAAGAAACGTGCTTTAATTAGTGTATCGGATAAAACAGGTATCGTAGAATTTGCTCAAGGTTTAATTGAGGCAGGTTTTGAAATTATTTCTACAGGCGGTACCAAAAAAACACTGCAGGATAATGGCGTTGATGTAATTGGAATCAGTGATGTCACCGGTTTTCCGGAAATCTTGGATGGACGTGTAAAAACACTTCACCCGAATGTCCATGGAGCAGTGTTGGCAAAACATGATGACAAGGATCACGCAGCACAGCTTGCAGAGCATAATATTGAACCCATTCAACTTGTCTGTGTAAACCTATATCCGTTCCAAGCGACTATTTCCAAACCAGAAGTCACTGTGGAAGATGCTATTGAAAACATCGATATCGGTGGACCGACAATGCTTCGTTCTTCTGCTAAAAACCACGAATATGTGACTGTTATCGTTGATTCAAATGATTATCCTACCGTATTGGCTGAGCTGAAACAAAACGACGGAGTATCAAAAACCACGAATCGCCGTTTGGCTGCAAAAGTCTTCCGCCATACAGCTGCATATGATGCTGTCATTTCGGAGTATATGACTGAGCTTACCGATGAAGAGAATCCTGAATCATTGACTGTTACCTATGAATTGAAACAGTCCCTTCGTTATGGGGAAAATCCACATCAAAAAGCAGCATTCTATAAAAAACCGCTTGGTTCCGTTTTCTCAATTGCTGAAGCGCAGCAATTACATGGAAAAGAGCTTTCATACAACAACATTAATGACGCTGATGCAGCACTTCAAATCGTTAAGGAATTCAATGAGCCGGCTGCTGTTGCTGTTAAACATATGAATCCTTGCGGCGTCGGTGTAGGAGCGACCATTTTAGAAGCGTATGAAAAAGCTTATGAGGCAGATGCTACTTCCATTTTCGGTGGAATCATTGCTTTGAACCGTGAAGTTGATAAAGCGACTGCGGAAAGGCTTCATGAAATTTTCCTTGAAATCATCATTGCTCCTGGGTTTACAGATGAAGCAGTGGAAGTATTAACAAGCAAGAAAAACCTTCGTTTATTAACGATCGATTTCGATGCGGCTAAAAAACCTGAGCGTAAATTGACTTCCATTGAAGGCGGATTACTTATTCAAGATCGAGATGCACATAGCTTAAAGGATGCAGAGGTAAAAGTTGCAACGAAACGTGAGCCTACTCCTGAAGAATGGAAAGCCATGGAACTTGGCTGGAAAATCGTAAAGCATGTAAAGTCGAATGCAATAGTGGTTAGTAACGGTCAAATGACCTTAGGTGTTGGCGCAGGTCAAATGAACCGTGTCGGTGCTGCAAAAATTGCTCTGGAACAAGCTGGGGAAAGAGCGACAGGAAGTGCATTGGCATCAGATGCTTTCTTCCCAATGGATGATACTGTAGAAGCGGCAGCAAAAGCGGGCGTCACGGCAATTATTCAGCCTGGTGGATCTGTAAAAGATCAAGATTCAATCAAGAAAGCTGATGAATATGGGATTGCAATGGTATTTACAGGAATTCGTCACTTTAAACATTAATCAAAAATAGAGGTGCGATAATGAATGTACTAGTAATTGGCCGGGGCGGCAGGGAGCATGCCATAGCCCGCAAATTATTTGAAAGTAAACGGGTTGGGACAGTTTTTGCAGCACCTGGAAATCCAGGTATGACAGATGTAGCGACTCTTGTTCCAATTGAAGAAAACAATCATGAGGAATTGGTTGCCTTCGCAAAGAAGAATGCAATTTCATTAACGGTGATTGGGCCCGAAACGCCATTGTTGAATGGACTTGCAGACGACTTTACAGATGCAGGCTTAAAGGTATTTGGCCCTAATGGCCGTGCTGCAGTCATTGAGGGAAGTAAATCCTTTGCTAAAGATTTAATGAAGAACTACAGCATTCCGACAGCGGAATATGAAACATTTTCTGATTATGATTCAGCAAAGGCATATATCGAAAAAATGGGGGCACCCATTGTCATAAAAGCGGATGGCTTGGCTGCAGGAAAAGGTGTCGTTGTTGCAATGACGATGGAAGAGGCGTTAGACGCCATCCATGATATGCTAGTTGGGGCAAAGTTCGGCGAAGCTTCTGCCAAAGTCGTTATTGAGGAATTTCTCGATGGCGAGGAATTCTCATTGATGGCATTCGTGAATGGGGAAAAAGTGTATCCGATGGTCATTGCTCAAGATCACAAGCGAGTTTTTGATGGAGATCAGGGTCCGAACACAGGTGGAATGGGTGCATACTCACCAGTGCCGCAAATTTCCGATGAAATGATTCAGACTGCAGTCGAAACAATTCTTCAGCCTACAGTAAATGCGATGATTTCGGAAAAACGCCGTTTTACAGGTATATTATATGCCGGGTTGATTGCTACTGAAAAGGGCACAAAAGTCATTGAGTTCAATGCACGTTTTGGCGATCCGGAAACGCAAGTTGTTTTACCACGCCTAAAAACCGATTTCGTAGATACGCTTGAAGCGGTTCTTTCTGGGGAGGATTTACAACTTGAATGGCATGAAGAAGCTGTTCTTGGAGTGGTCGTGGCAGCTGATGGATATCCAGGGGATTATAAGAAGGGTTCAATCATTAAAGGCTTGGAAAAGATTGATCCGAATGCCCATGTTTATCATGCTGGAACGGCTAAAAATGATGAGGGGAATTTCATCTCAAACGGCGGACGTGTACTTCTGGTTGCTGCAAAAGGGAATGATTTGGCCTCAGCCCAAGCTGAAGTATATAAAGAGTTGGGGCATATTGAGAAAGACGGTTTATTCTGGCGAACGGATATTGGATACCGTGCAATTTAATGCGATTTTTCATTATAATACAAAGAAGCTGACTCTACACGGAGTCAGCTTCTTCTTTAGAAAAAACTTAATATGAATCTGATGAATTAGACTCTCTATCCTGTTTTGGTTCATTTTTCATTAAGGTTTGTCCATTTTCCATTGCATCCGTGAGGGGGCAATAGCGGAGAATGCCTTCGCCTATTTTCATTGCAGAAAGCATGACCACAATAATATAAGATTGGTTTTTCCAAGGTTTCTTTACCATTCTAGCCATTGCCCATGTTAGAAAGGTAAAACCACACGTAATTCGCATTAAGGCATTTATTATACTGATATTTTGTTTAAACTTCATATTTTGTCCATCCCTTCACAAAAATTTAACAATATTCTGGATAACGATACTGTTCTAATGAGGTAAGTATGTTACTATGAAATAAAATTGGATTGAAAATGGTTTTTTCATACATCTGTTTCTAAAAAATTATGGGGGAATGTTTATGCTTGAACAGCGCTATAGATGGAAAAATAAACATCTAAGAGAACATATAGATGTGCTGGATGGCAATAGGGCACCACACATTCTGCTTAAAAATACGACTTATTTAAATCAGGCTTTACGAAAATGGGTGAAAGCGAATATATGGATATATGATGATCGCATCATATATGTCGGCGATAAGCTTCCGGATAATATAGACCGCTGTGAAATGGTTGACTGCACAAACCAGTATTTAGTCCCGGGTTATATTGAGCCGCATTCACATCCTTCTCAATTATATAATCCCCTTTCTTTTTCACGTTATGCATCTCATTTTGGGACAACGACATTGATCAATGATAACTTGCCGTTTCTATTGCAGTTGGATAAAAAGAAAGCGTTTTCTCTTTTGAAAGAATTACGCAATATTCCTGTAACGATGTATTGGTGGAGCCGTTTTGACGGACAGACTGAATTGATCGATGAGGATACGGTATTTTCCCATGGGGCAGTTAAATCCTGGCTGGAGCATGATGCCGTATTACAGGGCGGGGAGCTAACAGGATGGCCGAAGCTTCTCGATGGGGATGACATGATGCTGCACTGGATTCAGGAAGCCAAGCGGATGAGGAAGAAAATAGAAGGACACTTTCCAGGTGCTTCAGAGAAGACATTAGCAAAAATGACCCTGTTCGGCGCCGATTGTGATCATGAGGCAATGACAGGCGATGAAGTCATGGCGCGCTTGCTGCAAGGATATTATGTATCACTAAGACATTCTTCGATCCGGCCTGATCTTCCAAAGATGATAAAGGAAATTCATGAACTGGGCATCGATCATTATGACAAATTCTTTTATACGACAGATGGTTCGCCGCCGTCTTTTTATGAGGGTGGTCTCATAGACTGCTTGATCAAAATAGCGATAGAGCATGGCGTTCCGGTCATCGATGCTTACAATATGGCAACTATCAACATTGCACGATATTATAATATTGAATACCTTCATGGCAATATTGCCACTGGAAGGGTAGCGAACATTAACTTCCTGACCGATGTAAAGGAACCCGCACCGGTTTCAGTAATGGCAAAAGGGAAATGGGTGAAAAGGGATGGTGAAATCATTCCTGATTTACAGGAAATCGAATGGAGTGATTTTGATTTTAAACCACTTGATCTTGATTGGGATCTTAGTTTAAAGGAAGATTTTGAATTTTCCATGCCATTTGGGATTGAATTGGTCAATAATGTAATTACGAAACCGTACTCCCTTTCCAATGATGTAGGGTATGAAGAGCTGAACTTCGAGGATGATGAATGCTTTTTCATGCTTATTGATCGGGAAGGGAAATGGCGCATCAATACAATATTAAAAGGGTTTGCGGATAAATTGTGTGGCTTTGCTGGCTCTTATACCAATACCGGTGATATCATACTAATCGGTAAAAGGAAAAAGGATATGCATTTGGCATTTAACCGGCTGAAGGAAATTGGCGGTGGAATCATTTTAACGGAACATGGAAAGGTGATCCATGAACTTCCTCTTAAACTAATGGGAGTCATGTCCACCAAAGAGGTTCCTGAATTGATAAAAGAAGAAAATGAATTGAAACATTTGCTGCGTGAGAGGGGATATCGCTTCGATGATCCTGTTTACACCCTTTCATTCTTTTCGACAACCCATCTGCCATATATAAGGCTAACCCAGCGAGGAGTATATGATGTTATGAATAAAACTATACTCTTTCCCACTATAATGCGTTAAAATATAAGAGAAGAAATGGCTAATAATTCAGAGGAGTGGAAAGATGAATTTAAAGAGAGTTCTTTTCATCGTTATTGCTATTTTACTGCTGGCAGGCTGTTCGGCGAAAGAGGATCCTGCATCGGATGACAGTAAGCCAAAAGATCCGGCTGTCATCAAAAATAGAGATGTGAAAAATGAATCTTCCAATGAGTTTCCACTAACAGGTATATCCACCGATGAAGGCAGTGAGCAAAGGGCTGTAGCAGTGATGATTAATAATCATCCGAAGGCACGCCCGCAATCGGGCCTCTCAGAAGCCGATATGGTCTACGAAATGCTCGCAGAAGGTGACATAACCAGATTTTTAGCTATCTTCCAAAGTGAAACGCCAAGCCGAATCGGTCCGATTCGGAGTGCAAGGGACTATTATATCGAATTGGCAAAAGGCCTGGATTGCATCTATGTGTGTCATGGGAATAGCCCCGAGGCAAAAACCATGCTGGACAAAGGGTATATTGATAACTTGAACGGATTATATTATGATGGTACTTTGTTTCATCGTTCGGCAGATAGAAAAGCACCGCATAATTCCTACATTTCTTTTGAGGATATCCAAAAGGGCGTGAAGGAAAAGGGATATGAGATGAATGGTGCACCGGAACCTTATACTTTCCTTTCAAAAGAAGAGGCGGCTGGCCTTCAAGGGGAACAGGCATTGAAAACCGAGATATCCTACGGATCAGACGAGTATGATGTAAAGTATGAATACGACGCCACGGAAGAGAAATATAAACGTTATTCGAATGGTGAGCAAACAGTCGAATATAAATCGAATAAACCTATTTTACTGGATAATATATTGATCATTGAGGCCACTCATCAAGTGATCGACGATAAAGGTCGCCGTAAAATCGACTTGAAAAGTGGTGGAAAAGGTTATTTACTTCAAAAAGGAACAGCGAATGAAGTAGAATGGGTTAATAAGGATGGTCGGATTATACCAGTGAAAAACGATAACGAAGTAGGATTGATTCCAGGGAAAACTTGGATCAATATTATTCCGAATGAACCTGGTTTAGTAGGAGACGTCTCATTTTGATACCCATGAATTGAGGGGGAGTAACATGCAAATTGATAAGTTAAGAGGAAAAGAAACGGATCAGCTGTTTAAGTCGATCCTTTCCTTGCGTGATTTGGACGAATGTTATCGATTTTTTGATGATTTATGTACAGTTAATGAAATTTCATCATTAGCACAGCGTCTTGAAGTAGCCCGGATGCTTGAAGAAGGTAAAACCTATCATAAAATCGAAACGGAAACAGGTGCAAGCACGGCTACGATTTCCAGGGTCAAACGCTGCTTGAATTACGGAAATGACGCTTATTCAATGGCTCTTAACCGTATTAAAGAAAACGTTGAGGAAACAACTGAATCTTAATGCATTCGATTTTTTATATGGTGAATCAGAAAAAGCCGAGGAATTCATTTCCCGGCTTTTTATTTTGAGTTTTGCCTTTCTTTTGTCAGCTGTCTTTCTGCCGTATCCGTGTTATATTGGTTTTTAGATTCAGAGGTTTCCATTTGGTAAACATTTTATCGATACTTCTCTTTTTTAATGAAAAATCTTAATGCTATAATGGTGTAATGGGAAGTGTGAATGGAGGATTATTATGTACGATTTTCGCGAGTGGAAACATGTTTTCAAACTCGATCCAAATAAAGAAATAAGTGATGAGGCTCTTGAAAAAGTCTGTGAATCCGGTACGGATGCAATCATGGTCGGGGGAACGGATGGAATCACGCTTGAGAATGTGCTTCATTTAATGGCACGGGTCAGACGATATACCGTCCCATGTGTAATGGAGATTTCTTCTGTTGAAACGGTGACGCCAGGGTTTGATTTATATTTCATTCCAAGTGTCCTGAATAGCACCAACCCGGATTGGATGATGAAACTGCATCAGCAAGCAGTCAAAGAATACGGATACCTTTTGAATTGGGATGAAATTTTCGTTGAAGGGTACTGTATTCTGAATGCCGAGTGTAAGGCTGCTCAATTGACGAAAGCCAATACCCAACTGGATATGGATGATGTGGGAGCATACGCGATGATGGCAGAAAAGATGTTCAACCTGCCGATTTTTTATCTGGAATACAGCGGTGATTATGGCGATATCCAGATGGTGGAAGCAGCCAAAGAGAGCTTGGAGAATACCGTACTTTTCTATGGCGGTGGGATAAAATCAGTTGAACAGGCCAAAGAAATGTCTAAGTTTGCGGATGTCATCGTTGTTGGCAATGTGATTTATGAAGATTTGAAAGCGGCACTTGCAACAGTTACGGCAGTTAATGAAAACATGAAATAAATATAGTATACTAAAACATAAAACAGAAACGAACGTTCGTATAGGTGGTGTGATAATGCAATATTTAGCGGAAAAATTACTAATAGGTTTGAATGAACAGCAACAAAAAGCAGTAAAGTCAACTGATGGCCCACTTTTAATCATGGCTGGGGCAGGAAGTGGAAAGACGCGTGTGCTGACTCACCGAATAGCTTACTTGATGGTCGAGAAGGAAATAGCACCTTGGAATATCCTTGCAATCACGTTCACTAACAAAGCTGCACGTGAAATGAAGGAGAGGATCCGTGCCATACTTGGCGGTGCGTCAGAGGATATCTGGATTTCGACCTTCCACTCGATGTGTGTCCGCATTTTACGAAGAGATATCGATCGTATCGGTTTTAATAGGAACTTTTCGATATTGGATACGACGGATCAGCAATCGGTCATTAAGCAAATCATGAAAGATCGTAATATGGATACAAAGAAATATGATTACCGGGCGATTTTGGGTAGCATCAGTTCAGCGAAAAATGAATTGGTCGGGCCGGAAGAGTACCTGAAGACAGCGTCGGATTACTTTACTAAGGTAACTGCCGATGTATATACGGAATACCAAAAACGGTTGAGGAAAAATTCAGCGCTCGATTTCGATGATTTGATCATGATGACGATTCAATTGTTTCAACTGGTACCGGAAGTACTTGAATACTATCAGCGCAAGTTTCAATACATTCATGTTGATGAGTACCAAGATACGAACAGGGCTCAATATATGCTTGTTAAACTACTTGCTTCACGTTTCCGTAATCTCTGCGTTGTCGGGGATTCTGATCAATCGATTTATCGCTGGCGCGGTGCGGATATTGCGAACATCCTTTCATTTGAAAAAGATTATCCGAATGCCAACATGATTTTCCTTGAACAGAATTACCGCTCGACGAAAAAGATTCTTGCAGCGGCGAATAAGGTCATCGATAACAATCAAAACCGGAAGCCGAAAAATCTTTGGACTGAGAATGCAGATGGTAATAAGCTATTCTATTACCGTGCAGACAATGAACAAGGGGAAGCGCAATTTGTAGCCGGAAAGATAAATGAGTTAGTTCGGGACGGCAGTAGGAAGTATTCCGATATAGCAATCCTTTACAGAACAAATGCACAATCACGTGTCATGGAGGAAGTTCTGCTTAAATCCAATATAAACTATGCTATAGTCGGGGGCACTAAGTTCTATGACCGTAAAGAGATTAAGGACTTGCTTGCCTATCTTCGCCTTATTGCGAATCCTGACGATGACATCAGTCTCCGCCGTGTAATCAATGTACCAAAACGCGGAATTGGTGCAACTTCAATGGACAAAGTGGCAGATTATGCAGATCAGTATGATGTTTCCATTTATAAAGCACTTGAATCTGTGGAAATGGTAGGGATTAGCGGGAAGGCTACCAAAGCGGCTAGGGAATTCCATACGCTGATCACTAACTATACAAATCAGCAGGAGTACTTATCCGTAACGGAACTGGTGGAGGAAGTCATTAAGAAAACCGGTTATCGTGAGATGCTGCAGGCAGAAAAAACGATTGAATCGCAAAGCCGGCTTGAAAATATAGATGAGTTTTTATCTGTTACGAAAGCATTCGAAAGTAACAGCGAGGACAAATCATTGGTTGGCTTTTTAACTGACCTGGCGTTGGTTGCCGATATAGACCAACTTGATGAGAACTCCGAAGAAGTTACTAATACTGTAACGTTGATGACCCTGCATTCAGCGAAGGGACTTGAATATCCGGTGGTCTTTTTATTGGGCCTTGAAGAAGGGGTTTTCCCTCACAGCCGCTCGCTCATGGATGAAGAGGAGATGGAAGAAGAACGCCGTCTGGCCTATGTGGGAATTACAAGGGCTGAAAATGAGCTATTCATAAGCAATGCCCAAATGCGGACATTGTATGGACGGACCAGTATGAATCCAGTTTCACGTTTCATCAGTGAAATACCAGAGGAACTCCTTGAAGATCTTAAACCGAAACCGGCTCCTAGAGCTAGGCAAACACCTTTCAGTTCTTCGAGAACTGGATCTCCTTCAACAGCTTCCACAAGAAAAGTTCCTGCCTTTGGTAGAGCCGTTTCTGCGCCATCCGCAACCGGTGGTGAAGAGATCGGCTGGGCTGTCGGTGACCGTGCATCCCACAAAAAGTGGGGTATAGGAACCGTGGTGAGCGTAAAAGGGGAAGGCGAAGGGAAGGAACTGGATATCGCATTCCCAAGTCCAATCGGTATCAAACGCCTACTGGCTAAATTTGCACCAGTTGAAAAAGCTTAAGCTATTAATATGAATCTTACTGGTAAAGAATAGGGATATCTGACTTTAGACACCGCTCTTCTATAAGAAGTGCGGTGGAGTCTTCTTTAGAAAGGATTGAACGTATGGACTTACAAGCTGCAGAGAAAAAAGTTCTAGAACTGCAAACGTTATTGAACCAATACAGCTACGAATATTATGTGATGGACCAGCCATCAGTACCTGATGCTGAATATGATCGGATACTCCGTGAGCTTATCGAGTATGAGGAGAAATTCCCGGAACTGCAAACGCCTGATTCTCCGACACAACGGGTCGGTGGCGCCATTTTGGATATGTTTGAAAAAGTGGAGCATACCACACCGATGCTTAGTTTAAGCAATGCATTCAATGAAAGTGACTTACGGGATTTCGACAGAAAGGTCAGACAATCTGTAGGTGACGATTTTACTTATGTATGTGAATTGAAAATTGATGGACTTGCCGTCACTCTTCAATATGAGAATGGATATTTCGTAAGAGGGGCAACACGTGGAGATGGAACGATCGGTGAAGATATTACAGCAAACCTGAAAACGATCAAGTCGATTCCATTGAAGATGCGTGAGCCGATTGCCATAGAAGTACGCGGTGAGGCATTCATGCCAAAAAAATCATTTGAATCTTTAAATAAGGCTAAGGAAGAACGTGGTGAGGAACCATTTGCAAACCCACGGAATGCAGCTGCTGGCTCGTTAAGGCAGCTTGACCCAAAACTTGCTGCGAAACGGAACCTGGATATTTTCCTTTATGCGATTGCCGATTTAGGAGAAACAGGGGTCCAATCCCACAGTGAAGGTCTGGATTTGTTGGATCGATTGGGGTTTAAGACGAATCGGGAAAGAAAAACATGCTTGAATATAGAGGAAGTACTAGCCTATATAGTAGAATGGACAGAACAACGTCCAAACTTAGCCTATGATATTGATGGAATTGTCGTAAAGGTGGATTCCCTTGAACAGCAGGATGAATTAGGTTTTACTGCAAAAAGTCCGCGTTGGGCCATCGCTTATAAATTCCCAGCTGAAGAAGTCATTACAACCCTGCGGGATATCGAGCTGAATGTTGGACGTACGGGTGTATTAACCCCAACAGCTGTGTTGGATCCCGTTCGGGTAGCGGGTACGACTGTGCAGCGGGCATCCCTTCATAACGAAGACTTAATCCGTGAAAAGGACATTAGAATCGGAGATCAAGTGGTCGTGAAAAAAGCGGGCGATATCATTCCAGAGGTGGTCAATGTACTGGCAGAACGCCGTACAGGGGAAGAGGCCGAGTTTCAGATGCCGACTGAGTGCCCGGAATGCGGCAGTGAACTTGTTCGGCTGGATGGTGAGGTTGCTTTACGTTGCATCAACCCGAAGTGTCCTGCACAAATACGGGAAGGCTTGATTCACTTTGTATCCCGGACAGCTATGAACATAGACAGTCTTGGTGAAAAAGTGATTAGCTTGTTGTTTAAAGAGGAACTCATACAAGATGTGGCTGATATTTATAAGCTTACATATGATCAACTCATTGCATTGGAACGGATGGGGGATAAATCCGTCAATAAACTCCTTCAAGCAATCGAAGCTTCGAAAAGCAATTCGTTGGAAAAATTACTATTCGGGTTAGGCATTCGCCATGTTGGTTCGAAAGCGGCCAAGACACTTGCACGGGAGTTCGTGACGATGGAAGCCTTAAGCAAGGCGAGTCGTGAAGAATTAACATCCATTAATGAAATAGGGGATAAGATGGCCGATTCCATCGTAGCTTATTTTGAATTGGAAGAGGTCCATGCGCTATTGAACGAGTTGGAAGCAGCCTGTGTGAATCTTACTTTTAAAGGGCCAAGAGCTGTTCCTATTGAAGATATCGATTCCGCTTTTGCAGGTAAAACAGTCGTTTTAACGGGTAAATTGCATCAGCTAACACGTAATGAAGCAAAAGAAAAATTAGAGGCGCTAGGAGCTAACGTTGCTGGAAGTGTCAGCAAGAAAACCGATTTGGTCGTAGCTGGCGAAGATGCCGGTTCCAAACTGGAAAAAGCGGAAAGCCTAGGCATCATGGTATGGGATGAAGAGAGACTGATTGAGGAACTAAAAAAATAAGAGGTGTAGATATGAAGAAACACTCTATTTTGGGGATGATTCTTATACTGCTTCTTGCTGGATGTGCGCCTAGTTTTGAGGATAAGCAAGAGGTAGTTCAAGACTCCAAAGACAAAAAAGAGACGGCAATTATTCCGAAGTATAAAATTTCGGATGAATATTATCAAACGATCCTACCTTTTGAACCATCAAAAGCACGCGGTTTGGTCGTATCTAATTTAAATACCCGATATGATATTGAAGAATTCGAAAATGGATTGATGCGGTTGGCCCAAACCCAATTCGACCCGGAAGATTACCTGTTTCAAGAGGGGCAAATGCTTGATAGTGCAAAGATATCTTCCTGGCTGAACAGAAAATATACCAAAAGTCAGTTGAAAGAAAAGGGTATGGATGCCTCAAAGAACGTTGGCTTGAATCCGGTTGACCCAGGTAAAGGTGACATTGATAAGCGAAATGAAGAAAATCCAATCTATCTTGCTCATATTCTAGAACATAATTACTTAGTCAAAACAAAAGATAATTCAGTGAGTCTAGGCGGGGTTGTAATAGGTCTTGCGCTGAATTCAGTGCATTACTATCAAAAAGAGGCATACGGTGCCACCTATGAACAGAAAATCGATAGTAAAAAGCTAAAGCAAGAAGGGGAGAAAATTGCTGCAGAAGTCTTAAAAAGGCTTCGTAAAATGGACAAGCTGAAAAATGTCCCGATTACGATTGCCTTATTCGAGCAAAAGGAAAAGTCTTCAGTAGTCCCTGGGAATTTCATTGCCTATACCAATATTGATAAGAACTCTGACAATATTGGAAAATGGACAAACTTGGACGAAAAGTATTTCCTATTTCCTTCTGCTAGTGCAGAAAAAAAATATCGTGATGACGTCAAGACTTTCACGAACTTTAAAGAAGATGTCGAAGAATATTTCCCTAACTTTAACGGAGTCATCGGAAGGGCGTTCTATATGGATGATCAATTACAAAGTCTGAACATCGATATCCCTATTCAATTTTATGGGAACTCGGAAGCGATTGGTTTTACCCAATATGTTGCTGGGCTTGTAATGGAACGTTTCCCTAAATATATTGCCGTACAAGTATCCATTACCTCCGTAAATGGACCTGAAGCGCTCATTGTCCGTGAAGCAAATCAGGACGAACCAACCGTGCATATATATGAATGAAAAAAGATGAAGCTTAACGGCTTCATCTTTTTTTGCGGCAATCTCTGAAATCCACTCTTTCATTTAATTCCGGGAGGCGAATTTCAAAATAACCTTTAGCAAGGAACATAATAATAGTAAGTAAACCCTTCCATTTTAGGAAGCGAATACTTGGAAAAAGGAGAGCATTTGTCGAATTTTAAAGGTCTTCTTGTCATTTCCCCGGAAATTCCGGCAACTTTCCCATATTTCCCGGAAAATATCGCTTTTTCCTTGTGAAATAATTGAATTTCGACATTGTATCTCTTGTTGCTTTACTGTGTAATAGTTTGATATGATTTAAACGATGATTTTATGGAGAAAAGCGACGAATTTCAGTCGATTTGGATATTTTTTCGGAGGTGAAGAGAATGTCACGTATTTCTATGGAACAAGTTAAACACGTTGCCCATTTGGCTCGTTTGGCAATTACGGAAGAGGAAGCACAACAGTTTCAACATCAGCTTGACCAAATGATTTCATTTGCGGAGCAGTTGAATGAGCTTGATACGGATCAAGTAGACCCGACTTCTCACGTTTTGGATATGAAAAATGTAATGCGCGAAGATATTGCAAAACCAGGATTGCCAGTAGAAGAAGTAGTTAAAAATGCACCGGATAGCAAAGAAGGATATATCCGTGTACCATCTATAATTGAATAAGGAGGGACAATGATGTCGTTGTTCGAACAAAAGGTTTCTGAGCTTCATGAACGCTTACATAAGAAAGAGATCAGTGTCACTGATCTTGTTAACGAATCGTATGAGCGAATTGGACAGGTAGAGGACAAGGTAAAGGCATTTTTGACACTTGATGAAGAAAACGCCCGCAAGCAAGCAAGACGATTGGATGAACAATTGGTAAAAGGTGAGAATAAAGGCGCTTTGTTTGGTCTGCCAATCGGAGTGAAAGATAATATTGTCACTAAAAATTTACGGACGACTTGCGCGAGTAAAATCTTGGAGAACTTTGATCCGATTTATGATGCAACCGCCGTTCAAAAGTTGCAGCAGGCAGAAACGGTTACGATCGGGAAATTGAATATGGATGAATTTGCAATGGGTTCTTCTAATGAGAACTCCGCATTTCAGGCGACACGCAATCCCTGGAATACAGATTATGTACCAGGCGGTTCTTCGGGTGGTTCAGCTGCCTCTGTCGCTTCCGGTGAAGTCCTATTCTCTTTAGGTTCCGATACGGGTGGATCAATCCGCCAACCAGCGGCATATTGTGGAGTTGTCGGCTTAAAACCTACATATGGACGGGTTTCCCGATTCGGACTTGTAGCTTTTGCGTCTTCTCTTGACCAAATTGGACCGGTTACAAGAACGGTCGAAGATAACGCCTATTTGCTTGAAGCGATTTCAGGTGTAGATCCAATGGATTCGACCTCTGCTAATATTGACGTACCGAATTTTGTTAATTCATTAACAGGCGATGTAAGAGGATTAAAAATAGCGGTACCTAAAGAATATCTTGGTGAAGGCGTTGGCGAAGAAGCACGTAATTCCGTACTTGAAGCATTAAAGGTATTAGAAGGACTTGGGGCTGAATGGGAAGAGGTTTCCTTGCCACATTCCAAATATGCTTTAGCTGCATATTATCTGCTTTCTTCATCGGAAGCTTCAGCTAACCTTTCACGTTTTGATGGAGTGCGTTTCGGCCATCGTACAGATAATGCAGAAACTCTTATAGAAATGTATAAGCAAACTCGTGCAGAAGGATTCGGTGACGAAGTGAAACGCCGTATCATGCTTGGAACTTTCTCCTTAAGTTCCGGATATTATGATGCATATTATAAAAAGGCTCAAAAAGTACGTACTTTAATCAAAAAAGACTTTGAAGATGTCTTTGAAAAATATGATGTCATCGTTGGGCCGACGACACCTACGCCTGCATTTAAAATTGGTGAAAAAGTCGACGATCCATTAACGATGTATGCGAATGATATCCTAACGATTCCAGTCAATCTTGCTGGCGTACCGGGTATATCCGTGCCATGTGGATTCGCAGCGAATGGGCTTCCGCTTGGACTGCAAATGATTGGAAAGCATTTTGATGAAAGTACGATTTACCGCGCGGCTCACGCATTTGAGCAAGCAACAGATTTTCATAAACAATTTCCTAAGCTGTAAGGGGTGAAAAAAATGGACTTTGAAACGGTAATTGGTCTAGAAGTACACGTAGAATTAAAAACGGATTCTAAAATTTTCTCAGCGAGCCCGAATCATTTTGGTGCCGCTCCAAATAGTAACACGACTGTAATTGACCTAGGCTACCCAGGCGTATTGCCTGTCGTCAATAAAAAGGCTGTTGATTTTGCAATGAAGGCTGCAATTGCTCTGAATTGCAAAGTGGCGGAAATTACGAAATTCGACCGAAAAAACTATTTTTACCCGGACAATCCTAAAGCATACCAAATTTCACAGTTCGATCAACCGATCGGTGAGCATGGTTGGATTGAAATTGAAGTCAATGGCAAGAAAAAGAAAATCGGTATTACCCGCATTCATATGGAAGAGGATGCTGGAAAGCTGACACATAAAGGGAACTATTCACTTTGTGATTATAACCGCCAAGGTACCCCTCTTGTTGAAATCGTATCCGAACCGGATATCACTTCCCCTGAAGAAGCATATGCTTATTTGGAAAAGTTGAAATCCATCATTCAATACACAGGCGTTTCCGATTGTAAAATGGAAGAAGGCTCACTTCGCTGTGATGCTAATATTTCCTTGAAACCTGTCGGGCAAAAAGAATTCGGAACGAAAACTGAATTGAAAAACTTGAACTCATTCAACTTCGTTCGCAAAGGATTGGAGCATGAAGAGATCCGACAAGCGGAAATCTTGAATGAAGGCGGGATAATCGAACAGGAAACCCGCCGGTTTGACGATGCTACAGGCAGAACGGTACTAATGCGAATTAAGGAAGGTTCCGATGATTACCGTTACTTCCCGGAGCCAGACTTATTGACAATCCATATCGATGAAGAATGGAAAGCACGCATTGCTGCTGAGATTCCAGAACTTCCGGATGCCCGGAAAAAACGTTATGTCGAGGAATTTGGCTTACCGGAATATGATGCCGCCGTTTTAACGGTAACGAAAGAAAGTGCTGATTTCTTTGAAGCGACAGTCGCTTCAGGAGCGGATGCAAAACTAGCATCAAATTGGATCATGGGTGAGGTTTCTGCTTTCTTGAATGCAGAAGGAAAAGAGCTGCATGATGTCAAATTGACTGCTGAATCGTTGGCAGGAATGATTAAGCTGATTGAAGATGGGACAATTTCTTCTAAAATCGCTAAAAAAGTTTTCAAAGAATTGATTGAAAACGGTGGGGACGCTGAAACGATCGTCAAGGAGAAGGGACTAGTCCAAATTTCCGATGAAGGCGCGTTGCGTACGGCTGTTGAAGAAGCGTTGAATAATAACCCGCAATCAATTGAAGATTTTAAAGCCGGGAAACAAAAAGCAATCGGCTTCCTTGTCGGGCAAATTATGAAAGCGACAAAAGGACAGGCTAATCCACAGCTTGTTAATAAAATTTTGGTTGAAGAAATCAATAAACGTTAATATTGGCCGTATCACTTTTAAGGTGGTACGGTTTTCTTATGATTAAGGAAAGCAAAAATGAGAAAAATAATCGGAATTTCAAGCGGGAAAAAAAATTTTGATTTTTTCGGAGTTATCTGTAGGGGTAACTCCTTTTTGTGTCGTCTATTACATGGATGCTTAGCAGGAAAGGAGGAAGAGAAGTGACGGATGAGTTAGTTGAGAAGGTCAGGGCTGGGAAAAACGGTCAATTTGCCTGGTTTCAATGAAAAGGCCGGGAAAGACATAGAGAGAGTTGTCCTGGATACTGGCTCATACCCATTAATGACTGAAAGTGGTGCGGATGAGGAAGTTTCCATTTTTGGAACTTATGATGAGCGGGTAATGGAAGATGGTGATTCTTTGTTGAAGAAGGCGGAAGACTATTTAATGATTGAGAGAAATGGTGATACGCTTTATATAAGCTTCAAGGATTTGCCGAAAAAAATGGATTTTTGGACAATGGTACAATGAATCTTAAGGCCACTCTTATAATTCCTGCTGACTTAGCAGCAGAGATAGACGGACAAAGTACCGATCTTGTGGTGAAGCCTAGAAGGCTTTTGAATGATTGGAATGTGAAGGATAGCGGGAATCTTAGCGTATGCCTACAGGGCAATAGTGATATCAAGATAGATGCTAGAGGGGTTGCGGAACTAGAAGGACCTGAGGATATCTGGAAGGTGACGGAAGTGAATGAAGAAGAAACAGGTGAAGAAGGCATTGTAAAAAAGAATGGGATATTCAATACTGGAAAAGGGAAGCATACTTTGACGGTCACCGATACATTTAACGTAAATGTTCAATATCAATGAAATCATTTACTAGAATAAAATTGTAAAAAGCATTATAATTTCCCTGATAAGATTTCTAGTAAGTGGATATAAAGATATGGACCGAAAAGCGGTCCTCTTTTTTTTCGAATATTGCTTTTCATGTAATGAAGGATTAAGATGTAAATTATGGAATCAATATGTATAAGGATGATGGGAAATGAAGAGAGCAAGGTTGATTTACAACCCGACTTCGGGCCGGGAAGCCATTAAGAAGAGCCTGCCAGGTGTGCTAGCAAAACTTGAAGAAGCTGGTTATGAAGCTTCTGCCCATGCGACTACCGGTGCTGGGGATGCGACGAAAGCGGCTAAAATTGCGATTGAACGAGGCTATGATATTGTCATTGCAGCAGGAGGCGACGGAACGATTTATGAGGTTGTTAATGGACTGGCCACTGCAGAGAAACGTCCGAAACTAGGAATCATTCCGACGGGAACGACAAATGATTTCGCGCGGGCACTGCATTTACCGAAGTCAATCGAAGGGGCAGCCGAAATTATTGCCGGAGGGCATACGATGCCGATCGATATTGGTAAAATGAACGATAGGTACTTCATCAATATTGCTGGTGGGGGCCGATTGACTGAATTGACTTACGACGTGCCGATCAAGCTGAAAACCATGCTTGGGCAGCTAGCGTACTATATTAAAGGAATTGAAATGCTTCCTTCAATTAAACCGACGGAAGTCTCTATTGAATATGATGGAAAGCTTTTTGAAGGAGAGATCATGCTTTTCTTGGTGGCTAACACGAATTCGGTCGGCGGCTTCGAGAAACTGGCTCCTGACGCCTCTCTGAATGATGGTATGTTCACGTTGCTCATTTTAAAAAAGGCCAACCTCGCTGATATTGTGCGTGTCGCAACATTGGCAATGCGCGGTGAACATATCCATGATAAAAACGTCATTTATGAAAAAGCCAATCGAATTAAAGTACAGGCCAAAAAGGACATGATGCTTAATTTGGATGGGGAGTTTGGCGGGATGGCCCCAGCTGAATTCGTAAATCAGTACCGCCATTTTGATGTATTCATTCCACAAGGAATACTGCCGGACGATCCGGCAAAATAGGGTGAAAAGGCCACTGAATCTGGTGGCCTTTTCAACTTTAATTAAGCAAGGAGAATGTGAGAACATGTATATCAGGAAAGCGACACCGGAAGATGCGGACAAGGCAGCAATATTGACCCGGTTAGCGATTAAAGAAATTGCAGAGGTATTGACAGGTGAAACGGAAGAAGAAAGAATACTTTACGTTCTTGCCGATTTGTTCAGGAAAAGCGGAAATCGGATCAGCTATGAAAATACGTTCGTAAGTGAACATGATGGACAAGTATCGGGATTGATCATTGCCTACCATGGCAAGGATGCCGAAAGCTTGGATGAACCGATAGTGAAACGATTAAGGACGAAAATGAAAGATCCAAGCGTTACGCTTGATAAGGAAGCAGAAATGAAAGACTTTTATTTGGATACATTATGCGTTGACCCGAATTTTCAAGGAAAAGGGATTGGTAGTGCACTGATTCAATATGTTGAGGGGTACGCTAAACAGAAGGGGTATCCAAGGGTTTCTTTGGTTGTTGAAAATGAAAATGAAGGGGCGAATCGTCTCTATAGCAGATTAGGATATAAAGAAATGAAAACCATTACGATTAGCGACCATGAATTTGGCTATATGGTAAAAGAAATAGAAGAACCTCCTGTTTAACAGGGGGTCCTTTTTCGGTGTTTTTTGAACTTGGCGCTTGTTGGAACTACATTTGCTGGCCATTCATGGCGGCCCAATCGGCGTAAACTCCGGTACCATTACAGCCGGGACAGTCGTGTATATCGGAAAAATGATATTCCGTCGGTACGAAGGAGCTGTATCCTCGTCCGTAACAATCCGGACAGAAGCCTTTTTCCTCCATGCTTGCTCGATGTTTTTCTAGCCTTGTAGCGTTCCAGGCTGATATAGAGTTAAATAAACTCATTTCCTCACCTCGTTTATTTTTCCTTATTTTTCTTTTTTAGTTGAACTTTTATACATGGAACTATGAAAAATCGTAATTCCTTCCCCTATATTTTTATGAAAACTAAGGTAAATTGGTGAGTGGTTTTGTGGCAAGGGCTCGATTGTGGTAAAATACAGGCTAGCATAAAAAAGAAAAGAGAAGATGATATGAAAAAAACAGCACCTGTTGCTAAAAACGATATTATAGAGGTTTTATTTGAAGATTTAACACACGAAGGAGCTGGAGTGGCTAAAGTCGATGGCTATCCTATCTTTGTTCAGAACGCCCTTCCTGGTGAAAAGGCAAAAATTAAAGTGATGAAGGCTAATAAAGGTTATGGCTTCGGACGCTTGATGGAGATTATAGAAAATAGTCCATACCGGGTTGAGGTCACTACTGAAGACTTCCATAAATACGGTGGATGTCAGCTGCAACATATGAGCTATGAAGGACAGTTGGAATTCAAGGAAAAGCAAGTACGTGATGTGATGACACGCATCGGGAAACTTGAGGATGTGAAGGTTCACCCAATCATCGGGATGGAGAATCCAACTCATTATCGAAATAAAGCTCAAGTGCCTGTTGGTGAAAAGGATGGCAGGCTAATAGCTGGATTCTTCAAACCGCGGACACATGAAATTGTTGAAACGAAAGAAAGCATTATCCAAAATCAAGCGATCAGTGAAGCCGTTCAAGTTGTTAAAGAGATTTTCAGTAAACTTGGTATCCCTGCTTATAATGAGGAGGCACATAAAGGTGTGTTGCGGCACATAATGGCCCGTTATGGCAAGCAAACAGGGGAATTGATGATTGTTCTTGTTACAAGAACAAATAGTATCCCTTTCATCGAAACTATCGTAAAGGAAATCGTTGAACGTCTTCCACAAGTGAAATCCATCGTTCAAAACGTGAATTCCAAGAAAACGAATGTTATCTTAGGCGATAAAATGACTTTATTGTGGGGCGACGAAGTGATCCATGATATGATCGGTGATGTTAAATTTGCGATTTCAGCAAAATCATTTTACCAAATCAATCCAGATCAAACGAAAGTCCTTTATGATAAAGCCCTTGACTATGCAGGGCTAACGGGTGAAGAGACGGTGATAGATGCCTATTGCGGCATAGGAACCATTTCTTTATTCTTAGCTAAAAAAGCGAAAAAAGTAATCGGTGTCGAAGTAGTGGAAGAAGCGATAGAAGACGCACGCCGCAACGCTGAATTGAATGAAATCTCAAATGCTGAATTCATTGTTGGCGATGCAGGCAACGTTATTGCTGAATGGTATCAAAAGGGCAACACTGCTGATGTCATCGTAGTGGATCCTCCTCGCAAAGGTTGCGAAGAATCCCTTCTAAATACGATCATCGAGATGAAACCGAATAAAGTCGTATACGTGTCATGCAACCCAGGCACTCTGGCTCGTGATCTTCATATCTTGGAAGAAGGCGGATATAAAGCAATCGATATCCAACCTGTTGATATGTTCCCAATGACGACACATGTTGAAAATGTAGTGTTATTAGAGTTGAAATAATGAGAAAGAGTCCGGTCACTCATGACCGGGCTCTTTTTTTAAGTGAAGGATATGGATTTTTTTTACATGTATATTCTTGATTCACTAACTTGGACATATATTAGGATTATCAAAAGGGCGGCAGGTGATTTTATTAATTTTCAAAAAGCGGTGGCTGTAAGTGTTGGAAGCTTTATGATGGGTATTGGAATCAATGGTTTTTTAGTTCCTCATCATTTAATAGATGGCGGAGTTATTGGAATTGCACTCATCCTTCATTATTTCTTTGGTTTTCAAACGGGGCTATCGATGCTGATCCTTAGCATTCCCCTATTTTTATATGCCTGGCATTATGAACGGCCCTTTTTCTACAGCAGCATTCACGGATTATTATTGACATCCCTTTTTATGGATTGGCTCAATCCATTGAAAAAGGTCTTTTCCATTTCGATACTAGCTAGCTCTTTGATTGGCGGTGCCATCATCGGGGTGGCCATAGGGCTCATGCTTCGATATGAGACTAGCAGCGGAGGAACGGATATGTTAGCCAAAATCATTTCCAAATCTACCTCTATAGACATTGCTTTGGCCATTATCCTCATAGATACATTAATCATTTCCGCCGCCGCCTTCACCTTAGGTATAGAAATTTTCCTTTTTTCATGTGTGACGATCTTCACCATTGGGCTAATCACTTCTCTTATGGAAGTGAGGAAATCAATACAGTAATCAGTTTCTTAAAATATGGGCTACGTCATCTATTGCCTTTTGCAGTTTTTCGCTATTTTTGTTATACATCTCTTTAGCTTCGTTTGATTCAGTTCCAAGGGCAAATAATTCTAAGTCTGCTTGGCATTTTTTCAAGGTTGCGAGCATTAAAGGTTTTTCCTGAGGAGATGGCACTTTAATTTTATCATCAAAAAGGTCCACGTTTAATTCTCCATTAGAGTTTGCTTGTCCAAGAAAGACATTCTCGATGGTTACGCCTAACTTATCCAGTTCAGTTTTCAGCCAATTTCGGTTTAGACCAATCGTGGATAAGGGTTCGTCTAGAATTTGACCATCCATTATAACAGTCTGAGCCTCCTTGACTGCAGCAACTGTCATTTTTAAATCTTTTGCTGTTAGAGGTTGGTCTTCTTTCTTTAACAGTACGGAAAAATCACCGTTAGCCTCTAATAAGGCAAACTCGACTGTTGATATATCAAAGACATCCTTACTTCGGAGTAACCACAATAATTCATCGGTTGTATACTTTTCCTTTTTTAAATTGTCCTCCATGACTTTTCCATCTTTAATAAAAATTGTTGCTTTCCCTTCGACTAAATCACGAACAATTTTGCTTTTCATGGAAAGTAATCCTGCAATGAAAGGAGCAAATGCAAAAACGAGAATGGAAAGAACACCGTGAACAATATTTCCTTCAACCTTTGTGGCTAACTCTGCGCCAACGTTCCCGATGGTTATGCCAGTGACGTACTCAAAAAAGGAAAGCTGAGATATTTGTTTTTTACCTAACCATTTTGTGATTAAAAAAAGAACAATTAAGAAAAATAGTGACCGTAAAACGATTTCTAACCATTCAGGCATTACTTAGCACCCCCTGCAATTCATAGGTATTTAAAACCCCTTATATTGTGGTTCTTCCCGTTCTAACTCACCCACTCGCTTTTGTACATCCTTCAGTATTTCATTCACCACCAGCATCGTTTCATGCAAGGTGCGTTTAGATTCATCATCTTGAGTCCGGAGTGCTAGGCTGGATAAGCCTGCCTCAACTCCTTTTAGGCTAGAGACACATTGTTTTACATCAGAAGCTATCGTCATGGAGCATCCTCCTTATCCTTTAGGTCTAAAAATAATGGCCCCGATCATACCAAAAATGATGGCAGCTGATATCCCGGCACTGGTTACTTCGAACATGCCAGATACAACACCGATCAAGCCATGCTTTTCCGCTTCGGCTAACGCTCCGTGTACAAGGGAATTTCCAAAACTGGTAATGGGCACCGTCGCTCCTGCACCCGCAAAATCAATGAAAGGTTCATATAATCCAAAACCATCCAAAAGCGCTCCCGTAACAACAAAAGTACATAAAGTATGGGCAGGCGTTAGTTTAAATACATCAAACATTATCTGCCCGATTACACAAATGGAGCCCCCGACTACAAAAGCCCAAAAGTAAATCATAATTGTGGTTCACCGCCATATTCAATTGATACGGCATGGGCAATGCATGGAATCGTCTCACTTTGTTGAAAGGAAAGGGGAGATAACAAGGCACCGGTAGCCACGACGAGCATTCGTTTTATTTCACCCTTTTTCATGCGATTTAATAAATGACCATACACAACGGTTGCGGAACATCCAGGTCCGCTCGCTCCAGATAGGACCGGTTGATCATTCTTGTATATCATTAAACCGCAATCTTTATATTGATTTTCCTCAATGGGAGTTCCATGTTTTTTAAATAATTCCAATGAAACTTCATGTCCAATTTTTCCTAAATCCCCGGTCACTATTAAATCATAATAAGATGGGGAGAGGTTCCGTTCTCTTAAATGGGCTTCAATCGTATCCACAGCGGCCGGGGCCATGGCACCTCCCATATTGAAAGGATCAGTCAATCCCATGTCGATGACACGGCCTATCGTAGCTGAAGTGACTCTTGGGCCTTCCCCGGCACTGCTTAATAAAGCCACACCTGCCCCTGTAACGGTCCATTGGGCTGTTGGAGGTTTTTGCCCACCGTATTCAGTTGGGTAGCGAAATTGCTTTTCAACTGCTGTGTTATGACTTGATGCGCCTGTCAATAAGTAATCTGCCCCTTTGGTATTGACAAGGTATGCTCCGAGAGCCAGTCCTTCCATAGAGGTTGAGCAAGCTCCAAATAAGCCGAGATAAGGTGTTCCCAATGTTCGACAGGCAAAACTCGTAGGGGTTATTTGATTGATAAGGTCGCCTCCGAGGAAAAATTGGATTTGTTCCTTTTGAAGACCCGCCTTTTCGATTGCTTTTGTACTCGCTTCTTCTATGAGGACTTTGTGAGCCTTTTCATAGGAATCTTGATTTAGCCATAAATCGGAATGAAGTAGATCGAAATCATCAGCAAGCAAACCGTTTGCTTCAAATGGACCACCAACGGTTCCGGTTGAGATGATGACAGGCTTTTGATCAAACACCCATGTGCGATGTCCCGTAAGCATTATAAACCACCCCATTGTATGAGTATTGTTTTTATCATTGCTACGATAAAAGCGGAAAATACACCGAATAAGATAACGGATCCAGCTAATTTGAACATATTGCCGCCGACTCCTAAAACGAAACCTTCCGTTCGGTGTTCAATCGCTGCCGATATAACGGCATTCCCGAATCCCGTAAGCGGCACAGCAGCACCAGCACCGCCAAATTGGGCGATTCTGTCATACACCCCAAATCCGGTGAGAAGCATGGCGACGAAAATTAATGTGCCTGCAGTTGGGTTTCCAGCTGTCTGGTCCGTGAAGTCAAAGTAATGGATATAAAAGTTCGAAATGACCTGTCCGATCAGGCAAATTATACCGCCAGTCATAAATGCTTTTACGCAATTCAGCAGGATTGGCCTTTTGGTTTCCAGTTGGTTTTGAAGTTGCTGATATTCCTGTTGGACAGGTGTCAGTTTTTTCTTTTTATTATTTGACATCTTCGTATCACTTCTTTCAATTGTTACGTTTTTTCATTCAATAAGGCTTTTATCCTTTTGAAATCCCTATTTAAGGAGTCCATTTTAGTATGGTCTTTCTCAAGTTCCTGCTCCAGCTGCTCCAGTTCTATAAACATTTTTTGATCTGTCGAGACCAGGACTTTATAATCAGGAAACATGTCTTCCAGTTCTGTTTGCGATTTTTTTTCAATCTTTTTTAAGCGTAGTCGATCGAAGTTTTCCACTTTAATGGCCACTAGCAGTTCCTTATTGGAATTCACGGCTTTTACATCCGCGACTTCGTCCTGATTCATTAGCTTATTTTTAGCTTGATTGGCCGCCGTTTGGTCAATTGGCTTGTTGGTATGTACTTTGGATATATTCAAGCCCCGCTCCTTATTACTATCTGTTTGACTGGAATTTGCCGAACATCCTGTCATAAGCAAAACGATTAATATGAAAAAAAAAGGAATGAAACAGTTTAGCTTGTATGGCAAGGTATCGTCTCCTTATAGATGGATTAAAGATATAAAAAGGTTGGTTGCCTCAACCAACCTTTTTATATGATTTCTTATTGCTTATATTGTGGTTCTTCTTGCTCAATCTGATCAATACGGGGAGAAACGCTGTCAACAATCGATTGTGTTTGTTGAGCAGCTTGTTGATAAAGTTGTTTTGCTTGCTCGTTGTCTGTTGAAAGGGCAAAGGTCTCGAAGCTTGCTTGAGCACTTTTTAGCCCGGCTAAAGTCGTCTTAACATCACTAATTACTGTCATGGTGTTACCTCCTTGGTTTTTCACTGCCTTTTTAGAGTAAGGAAAAAATGATTAAATATACCTTCCAAATTTCTCAAGGTTTTTTTAATACCTTCTTTTCATTAATCAAACGTTTGATTAATGAAAAGAAGGCATATGGGGTACGATAGCGATAGGGTTTTTCTCCACTGAAAATGGATTGTTTACAGGAGGGAGATGGCATTTGCTCGGAGTTCAATCATTTGGATTAGTGGTGCTGTGCATATGGGGCTTTTCATTGACATGGTTTCATTTTAAAGTTGTAAATGTTTGGGTGCCTATAAGATCAACTGTTGAAGAAGAAGAAACATGCCTTACCGGAGTTCATCAAGGTTGGATGACTACTTAAGCAGGACGAAGAATTGACAAGGTAAGGTCTATAATTATATTAATGGTAGAATCAAGTAAGAGGTGAATTTTAAATGGGAGCATGTAATCTTAACCATTCGCAGCAAGATGTCAGGCAGAAATTTGAGAGTCAAAAGGCATTTTTACCAACCGCATTGAGTCAAGCAATAGATTGTTATCTGGAAAAAGGGAATTCACAGGAAACATTGAATGAACTTTTTCATCTATTGAAGAAGTATGACTTGTCTACCCAGGAGGAACAGGAATCAAGAAACGAAAAATTGAAACAGGTCATGTTGTAATCGAGAAAGAACGGGAGCGTAAGGGATGGCTCACGTTCTTTTTTTGTTTTTTCATTATGGAATAAATTTTTTAACTTTTGGAGGACTCACATTATTTAAGGGATTTTTGTGATACTATCGCATGAACTATTGTTGGGGGGCCCTGCTTAGATAACATTGAAGGATTTGAGGGTAGGAAAGCAGCCGCAGGGATGTGGCTGACTCCTATTTTTTTTATTGGGAGCATCAATTTAAATATGGCGATCATCAATTGAAGATTCTTGGAAACAAGGCTCGTCGTTGACAGCTTACAGATAGTCCACATTTGAATGGGATCTTGACAACGCTGGAGGTCGACCAAAAAGAGGCTGAAAAGGGCTTATCAGGCGGTATGAAACGGAAACCTAATATCGCGTTAGGTACGTGCCCCTGATATCCTTTTGATGGACGGACCAACCGAGGGCATCGATCTTCAATCCAAACTCGAAATTAATCAATATGTAAAAATACTGGCAAGGCAAGGAAAAACAATTGTGTATATTTCACATGATATGAGTGAAATCGTAAAGCTCTGTGAACGATGGTGTTCTTCAAAATGGTGTGTTTAAATTCAGGGTACATTTAAGGGAGCAGCTGAAATTTTTTTGGTAAAATGGATATTATAACATCCATAGGCAGAATTTGTTATAAGGTCTGTTAGGGAGACCAAGAATGGTTTTAAGGAGTGATTAATCAGTTAAAGTACGCCAGACAAGGGTTTGGTGGTCCTTTAAAATTTAATCAATCGTTTGATTAAATTCATTTATTGGAATTACTGATTATCAAACCCTTCCGATAAAAGATACAAAAAGCAGGGCCCATAATGAGCTCCTGCTTTTTGTATTAAAAGCCATCCTCTGTTGCGGTGAAGGGGATGTTTAGGTTTCTTTCGACGGCACGAAGTCTTTGATTTAGTCGGTTCAGCCTATTCGAATGGCGTTGATCAGTTTGACTTAGCCTGGTTATTTCCTGGTTAACACGGTTCAATTCTCGATTTATCCGTGTGATTTCTTGGTTCTGCCGAGTGAGTTCCCTCGTTTGACGCTCATTTTGACGCTCAAGTTCCCGGACTCTTCGTTCAAGTTGTTGAGGCTCCCTTTCAAAATCGAACTGTTCGGGCACGTGGCTATATGAATTTTCTTGAATCTGCTGAAGGTTCCAATCTTGCTGTGGTGCATATTCAAATCTTTCTGGCTGTTGGAAATAGGGGTTAAAATTAGACTGATAGTACTGTTGATTTCCATTTTGTTGTGGATAAGGATAAAATCCGTATGAATTCATAGTCAACTCTCCTTTTTAAAATCAGGATGGATACGTAATAACTTATGTAAGTTCCGGTGAAGTGTCTAGGCGTTTGCCCATAATAGTGGGAAGAAGAGATAATTTTATCGAAAAAATTTCAATAAATTTGCAGAAACCATGCTGTTCCTATATCGTTTAGTATAGGAGAAAATCTTTCATCCATCTTGAAACCAATCTTAAAGATAATCCGTATATATAGAAAAGAGTGTAAGTCAGGAGTGTAAAGATAATGAATCGATTTCTTGCTGGTTTTGTTCCGATATTGATTGCATTTCCAATGGTTTTGCCGTTTTGGATGATTAGCTATTTTGGATTGAATCAACCGTTTGTCCTATCTGTTGTCATATCCTTAGCAGGAGGGGCGCTTTCTTATTGGTTAAGTTCCGTTTATTTTTCATCAAGATTCCTGAAAAAGCATGAATTGACGAGAAAAGAATACCAATATATAAAGAAAAATTTAATTGAAGCAAAACCGAAAATATGGCGGGTGCAAAAGGCACTAATCTCGGTCAGGCATATCTCTTCTTTTAAACAGAGGAAGGATATGATTAAAATGATCAGGAAAATATATAGTCTCACGAAAAAAGAACCGAAGCGTTTTTACCAGGCGGAGCAATTTTATTACTCGCATCTGGATTCAGCTACGGAGCTCGCCGAGAAATATGTTTTTTTATCACAGCAGCCAAAAAAGAATAAGGAACTTGAACTTTCCTTAACAGAAACTCGTAAAACCTTAAAAGAACTCACTAAAACGATAGAAAAGGATTTATATAAAGTGATTGCCGATGATATCGATAACCTTAACTTCGAATTGGACGTTGCTAAACAATCCATTAAAACTAGAAAAGAGTCACAAGTAATTGATGAAAGCAGGAGGTTAAAATGAATAACAATGATCCAAACCTGTTGAATAAAACGAATAACGCCAGTTTGATCGATGATCTTTTAGCCAATCCATTCGATGGGGTGCAGGAACTTGAGAAAGTATCTTCCCAGGAAGCGAAACCGGTTAAACTGATTGATGTCATTCCTGAAGAGAACAGGGCAAAGGCTTATCAGCTCGCCGAACAAATCGATCCAACGAATCATCAAGCGATGATATCCTATGGTACACCCGCCCAATCAAAGCTCCTGACCTTTTCAAACTCGATGCTTGAGCATGTCCAGAAAAAAGATGTAGGTGAAGTGGGCAACATTATCAGTGATTTAATGAAGAAGTTAAACGAGCTGAGCCCGGATGAGCTTAAACCGGATAAGCCCTCATTTTTTGCACGCATGTTCGGGAAGCTCTCGGGATCTGTACAGGAGGTGCTCTCCAAGTATCAAAAAACAGGGGCCCAAATTGATCGAATCAGTGTAAAACTCGACCGGAGCAAGAATATCCTGTTATCGGATATTGTAATCCTTGAAAAGCTATATGAAACGAATAAAGAATATTTCCAGGCTTTGAATGTTTATATTGCAGCAGGGGAAATTAAACTCGAAGAAATCCATGAGAAAACGATTCCGGAACTAAGGAAGTCCGCTGAATTAAGCAATGATCAAATGAAATTTCAAGAAGTCAATGATATGCGGCAATTTGCTGAACGGTTGGATAAAAGGCTTCATGATTTGAAATTGAGTCGTGAAATCACTATTCAAAGCGCACCGCAAATCAGGCTGATCCAAAACACGAATCAGGCACTAGTCGAGAAAATACAGTCTTCGATCATGACGGCCATTCCACTTTGGAAAAATCAGGTTGCGATTGCATTGACCTTAATCAGGCAGAGGCATGCTGTAGAAGCGCAAAAGCAGGTTTCCAAGACTACAAATGACTTGTTATTGAAGAATTCTGAAATGCTGAAAACGAATACCATTGAAACGGCTAAGGAAAATGAGCGGGGACTTGTCGATATCGAAACATTAAAGAATACGCAAGCTAACTTGATTTCCACGCTTGAGGAGACCATGCGGATTCAAGAAGAAGGCAGGCATAAACGCCGACAAGCCGAACAGGAATTGGCGTCAATGGAAAATGAACTGAAACAGAAACTATTAGAAATAAAGGGATAAGGGGAGATAAAATGGAAACTATTGAAGCTATAAAAACGAGAAGAAGCATTGGAATCGTCAAGCAAGATCCGGTACCTAAAGAAATGATCGAGCAAATCATAGAAGCTGGAACATATGCACCTAATCATCATCGAACGGAGCCCTGGCGTTTTTTTGTATTGACAGGAGAAGGAAGAAATGAACTTGGGCAGGTATTCGAAGAAATAACAAGAATTGAAAATGCTGATGATACCCCGGAAGATTTAATCAGTAAGCTTGAAAGGCAAAAAAAGAATCCCTTAAGGGCTCCTGTCATCATCGCAGTGGGCATAGAGCCTAGTGATAAGAAAAATGTCCTCGTTTCCGAGGAATATGCGGCAGTGAACAGTGCCATCCAAAACATGCTTCTTGCTGCACATTCCCTAGGTCTGGGAGCAGTATGGAGAACGGGGAAAATAACTTATCATGAAAAGGTCCGGGAATATTTCAAGCTATCCTCAAAGGGGGAAATACTGGCTTTCATATACTTGGGTTATCCTGACATGGAGCCGAAACCTGCTAAGAAAACACCGATTAATGAATTGACCACTTGGATCGAATGAAAGATTAAGGATTAGGGGCAGCTGCAGCAGTGCAAAATCACTGCTGCAGCTGTTTTTTTGCCTTCAATAAGGCTTCCATATATCTGCTTTAACGAAATGGATTTGGCCTCATCAGGCTTCGTTTCAAGTGACGATTGATGAATTAGGTTGTACAATACATAGGAAGAATAAACTTTGATGAATTAGGATGTGTCTATAGATGAGAACGATTGATCCATTTGAGATCCTCGATGGAAAAGCGATTAAATATTTGGATGTTTTTGGCGTTGAGGATGGCATTGCTTTAAAGAGTAAGTATGAAGATAAAACGTATTGGATATATGATTATTATTGCATGCATCAGACTTGTGATTGCCAGGAAGTATACCTTGAATTCGTTGAGGAGCGCAAGACCAATAAACAGGCTGGACAGCATTTTGGAGTTAGGGTTTCTTTCAGGGATAATCAATTTGCCCTGGAGGATTATAATATATCCAAGCAAAAGGCGATGGATATCGCGGAAGATACGTTAAAGTACAGTAAAGATGTAATGGAGTTATTTAAACAGCGGTATCAGCAAATGAAGGAAAAAGGCACGCAAATTATCATGGAAAGTGCCAAGGCAGCTAAAATGCCGCACGTCCATGAAAATCCAGTAATTGGAAGGAATGAACCTTGTCCATGCGGAAGCGGGAAAAAATACAAAAAATGCTGTGGTGCAGCTTAACATCCATGGAAGCTGACTCGATTCTGGGGTCGCTTCTTTTTTAGTTGCGAAAAGTGCTTAGCTTTAAAATGAAATTTGATAATTGATAAAAAACATGTAGAACAAACAGAACATTTGTTCTATAATATGAATTACCAGATAATAAAAGAAAAAGAAATAAAAAGTAGTTATTTAGACGGAATTTTCCGAAAACTTCTTTTTTATTTTTAAAAATCTGGTATATATAAGGGAGAAGAGTTTTTTGATCTCATCTCTTTCAACGGTAGACGGCAACCAGACGGGATGAAAATCCCCACACTGTTGGCAGTTTAACTTATTGAACGAAGGAAGGGGTAATCAAATGACAAGAGAAAAAAGATTAATACCTTACAAAGTACTTGAAGTAATGGACACGGTGAAAGAGAAGATTCCCGAGGGTGTAGAACTTGTGAAGGCCCCGGCAGTTTGGGAAAAAGGCAATTATGGTGAGGGTGTGGTAGTTGCCGTCATCGATACAGGCATTGATAAAGGACATCCAGATCTTAAAGAAAGAATCATCGGAGGGAAGGATTTTACCAATACCGGGGATTATCAAGATGATAACGGACATGGGACACATGTGAGCGGTACAATTTTGGCTGCCGTTAATAATGCTGGTGTAGTTGGAGTGGCTCCTAAAGCAAGCGTATTAGCGTTAAAGGCCTTAAATGGTCAAGGGCAAGGCGAAATAGATTGGATTAATGGAGCTTTAGAGTATGCAATCAATTGGCGGGGACCTAATGAAGAAAAGGTTTCTGTTATTTCACTTTCACTAGGCGGTCCAGCGGATGAAGCTGAACACAAACTCATTCAAAAGGCTCTTCAGAACGATATCCTTGTCGTTTGCGCCGCTGGAAATAGTGGCGATGGGCGTCATGAAACGGATGAAATGGATTATCCTGGAGCATATCCCGAGGTAGTGGAAGTAGGAGCTGTGGATTTAAACAGAAATTTAGCTGATTTTTCAAATACAAATGATGAAATTGACTTGGTGGCGCCAGGGGTTGGTATTCTTTCTACGTATCCAGGAAATAAATTTGCAAGGCTGAGCGGAACGTCGATGGCTACGCCTCATGTAAGCGGTGCAGCAGCCCTCTTGAAAGTGATTGCGGAAAAGGAATTTGACCGCGAATTAACTGAATCGGAATTATATGCACAGTTAGTGAAAAGTACGGAAGACCTGGGAATAAGCAAAAAGGCACAGGGCAATGGAATGCTTAACCTAACGATAGCGGGACAAAGAGTGGAAAATTCCATTAATACTACCATAAAATCAGAAAACCTTCAGTTTCCGAGTAAATCGGTAGTCATGGAAAATTAGAAGTGAAAAAAGGTGCCCCATGATTCTTGGGGCACCTTCCATAATGATTATTTTTTATTTTTCCTAAGAGCTGCAAAAAGCGCTACAATGGAAAGAATTAGTGATATGACAGCCAGAGTGATGATCAGCGTTTGATTGCTATCACCTTCTGTTGTTACGGAATCCTTGGCATTGTCAGCAGTCTTGGAATTATTAGTGTCTGCTTCATTTTTGTGACCATGGTCCGTAGATCCGGCAGCATCCTTGGGAGCTACCGAAATTTCCGTTACAGAATGCGGTAGGTCTGAGCCTTCATCACCGCTCCATTCAACAATTTCACCATCTTCGTAATATTGAAATGCATCCCAGGCCACTTTCGTTTCTTCTTTAGGATTTTGGGCAACGAATGAGAATTGCTGGAATTGTCCAGCGGTTATTCCTTCTTCAGTTGCTGCCCAAGTTACCGTTTTTACATGCCCATCTTTGTCAGCCTTGGTTGTCACTTTCCATCCTGGTACAGGCTGATAGCTTTCAAAAGTAACCCCTTCAGGTACTTTTAAAGTCACCTTTGTGGTGGCAGTCTCTTTTTCAACGGGCACTTTGAGTGTATAAGTTTCCCACGCCTCAGGTGCAGATGAGGTTGGCTTGACCGTAACGTGTGCATACGCAGAACTAGAGAAAATGAATAATGCAGCAAATGTGGAAATAAGAAGCTTTGAAATGTTTTTCATTTGTATTTATCCCTCCTGTTATGAATTCCCTATGAAAATTGTAAAATCAGCATTGATTGAATCCAGGCTATCAGTTAATCCGTGAATATGGATATTCCACTTTCCTGGCATGGTTATTATAGACTTTGATGCAAATGTACCTGTGCTTTTTTCCTTCATTTGCAGCTTTATCTCACCGCCTGGCGTATCTACTGGCTGCATAGTGATTGTAAGCTGTTCTATTTCAGCTATCGGCTTGCCTCCATTGGATAGATCTACTTGAATCAGGTTATCCCCGACTTTATTCGGAGTCACCATTAATGTGACCTCATTATTTTCATTAGTCAGTAACGTTTTCTCTATTGGACCGGGAGAAGACATGGCAGTTTGGACATTTGTCAATAGAGCCGCAACAATGAGTACGACGATTCCTAAACCAAACTCCATTCCCACACTATAACCAAGTTTTTTAACCCGCTTTTTCCCCCTGAAATAATGAAAGGCCCCTAAAACGATCATGACTAACATGAGACCAATTTTCGCAAGTAACAATTGTCCATATGTTGTATTTATCAATGAATGGATAGTCGGTACATGCTGTAAACTGCTATAGATCCCGCTAATGATCAGTATGATTACAAACAGAAACGACCATCTGGAAAACCTTTGAATGATTGACCAGTAAAAGATTTTCTTATCGTCTGCCTGCCGATTAGCAAGTCCAGGCAAAATAACCAATAAGGCCAAAAGGCCGCCAAGCCATAAAGCCATGGACAATAAGTGGAGGAAATCCATCAAAACGGCCAGAACCTGATTAGGAACAGCTGCCGTATGTCCAGTTAAAGCCTTACAAACCATCAAGATTGCTATTATGATGAAAGAAAGGAAGGGTAGTGATTTAATCAGTGTGTTCTCGAGCATGAAATAAATAACTAAAAACAGAAGGAGCAACAATAGAATTTCTATGATCCAGATGGTACCGAAGCTTGTAGCATTCAATACTTCTTTTATAAAAGTCCCATTAAACGCATCCGCCCAACCTACACCAGCGTCAATCGTCACTTTTAAAGGCAGACTGCAGAAGATGGAAAATGCTAGACCTGCATATGAAAGCCAAAGGTATAGACGAGCCCTGCTGCTGGCTTCAAAAAGACGAGAACCCTTCATTAAAGATAATTGGAAAAAAAGGATTCCGGTAAGGGCCGCGAAGCATATGTATTGAAGACTTTGCAGGAAAACGGTGATGGAATCCGGAAAACCTGCGTTCACTTTGGAAATTTCTTGATTTGGTAGGACCGTTGAATCTCCAAATTGAAAGGGGATTGTCCCTTCAATGGGATGGCCATCGCTGGAAACCACTCTCCATTTTATGTAGTAAATCCCTTCATCAATAGTGCCTTTCCACTTAGCTTCCAGTACTTTTTCACTTTGTTCCGAGATTGCACTATCTTGAATTTGAATTTTGTCCCCATCTTGGCTGAATACCTCAAGCGAATGGAAAGCTGGTTGTATATTCTCACTGAATTGAATGCTGATCTTTTCAGGAAGTGTATCCATCACTTCATTCGGGCTAGGATTAGAGCTTATTACTGTAGCATGACCAGAAGCCATTGCCGGGTATAAAAGCAAACTGAATAGGCTGACTACCAGCCATAAATAATTCTTCATCTTGGTGTGCCATCATCCTTTCATCAGATTATGTAAGCTTATTATAAAAGGAAAATGTGAAAAAACAGTGAAAATAAATTAGTTATCTAAAGGCAGTTTGAGAGGTTCACTAAAAAAGTGATAACAATAAGGTTAGATTTGCCTAGCTTCCACCATTATAGCCAATAAAACATCGGATGGGAAATATTGGTGGTGATTCCCTTACGTAAAAATCAATAGGCCTGTGGCGCAAACCCGATTAAGAAGTAATTTTTCAAGGATAAAGCAAAGACGGCTATTTCAGTTACAGTTTTAAAGGATCGGGAGCGACGTAGTCCTTGTTTTTCTAAAGGATATGGATGTGGAAAAGGATAAGGATAAGGAAGAGACCGTGGATGATGTCAAAAAAAAGAGGCGGTAATTGAGGCAACGCAAATGGGTACAGCTGGCAAAACAGAGACCGTTACATCCAATAACGCAGGAGGGCAAAGGATACTTAAAGGGGAACCAACCTGATGAGGCTGTGTCATTCTTGAGGGAAATCAAGGATTTCTTTACCTCCCTATTTTAATTTTATCAAGTATAGTTCCGAAACCTGCAAAAAGGACAAGATAAAGGCTTGTCCTCCGATTTATACTTATATGGGCAAAATGATTTGGACCTCGGTTCCATGGTTTAGTTCGCTGTTAAAACGGACCTTCCCCCGGTGCGCTTCAATGATTCGGCAGCTGACTGTCAATCCTAACCCTGTTCCTTTTTCTTTAGAAGAATAGAAAGGTTCACCAAGATGCTTTAACCGTTTTTTTTCTATTCCGCTTCCATTATCTTTGATGGTAATGGAAAGGTTATTGTCCATGCGCTCGAAATCAATCAAAATGTGATCGGCGGATGCCTCCATTGAATTCTTGAGCATGTTAATGAATACTTGTTTTAATTGGTTTGCCTCACATAACAGAAGCGGTATTTCGTTTTTAACAGATATTGATATTTGGGTGGGGTACGAGTCCGCCTCTGGTTTCAACAATGTTTTGACATCATTCATCAGTTCGATGATTTGATGTTTGCTGAATGGAAGTTCCTGTGGTTTTGCCAGAACGAGTAACTCACTTACAATTAGATTGATCCGGTCCAATTCACTTAACATAATCGTGTAGTATTGTTCATAGGGATGGTCGCTCTTTTTAAGCAGCTGGACGAAGCCCTTTAAAGAAGTCAACGGGTTTCGTACTTCGTGGGCTACACTTGCGGCTAGCTCGCCAACTATCGACAATTTTTCGGTTCTTCTCAAGCGTGCTTCAGTTTCTCGAATTTGAGTGACCTCTTTAGCATAAGTGATGATCCCGACCAAATCTTCGCCAACCATCATCGGGACAAACGTACATGAAAGTAAGATGGACTTCCCGTACTTCGTTATGAATTCTATATCTTTCCCTTTTTTGATCCCCTTATGGTTTTCCATGACATATTGGCAAGATGTACGGATTAAATCCGCATCTTCTGCTGAAAATTTCAAATTAATGAATGAGGCACCATGTATTTCTTCTTTTTGAAAGCCTGTTACCGTTTCAAACCTTGGATTTACGGTCGTGATCAATCCGTTTAAATCAAGCATCAGCATCGGATAAGGATTGTGTTCAAACAATGATTTATAGCGTTGTTCACTATCGAATAATTGTTTCTCCGCGACAACCCTTTCAGAAATATCCCTGCCAATGACGACTAAGCCTTTTCGTGAACCATCCTCATGGAACAGAGGAACTTTGATTGTATCAAAGGTCTTGTGATTGCCGTTGGGAAGAGGGATGATTTCCTCACATCTTGTGATTTCCCCTTTTACCCACGTTTCTTCATCGGAACCTTCACAGTATATCAACGCCTCTTTATAAAATTCGGAGTATTCTGCGAGTTCGCTGTCTTTTTTTCCTTTATAGTCTACATGCTCCAATTGAAATAATTGCAGCCCGAAGGCATTGGATTCAAGCCATCGGCCATCACCATCCTTGAAGTTAACGAAATCCACCATTGAATTGATGAGGGTACGCCGACGTTGTTCCGCTTCTTTTAATTGTTTGAATTCTTCCCTTTTAGCTAAGTAAAGGTATAAGATCAAGCCTATAGATAAAAGGAAAAAAATGCCTTCCGCTCTTTGAAGTTGAATGAAGAACTCTTTGTTATGGATATTTGTAGTTAAAAAATAGTCGAACACGACTAGTGTAAGAATCCCGGATAGGATATAAATTGCTAAAATGGAGCGTTTGGACATGGAGATTCTCCCTGATTTTAAGACATTTCAAAGGTAAAATTACATACACATTTTAACAAACTATCGGAAAAAAATATATGCAGAATCCTAAATAAAAAAACAGGGGCCAATGCGGTCACCTGTTTTTTCTGAATAAGGATAGTTTCTTTTTCTTTTTTGCACGCTTATAGATAATGAAAAATAGTAAGAAAAGGAGTGCAAGTGCAGCTAGCGTATATTGGTTCATTTCAACGGATAGGAATCCATATGGGATTAGAGATAGGAAGAAAAAGTATATAAGGTTGCCTAGTGCCGTCGCAAATAAAAAATCCTTGAAAGTGACGGTGCTGACTCCAGCTGCCAAGTTAATTAAACTTGTTGGGATAAGCGGGAAAATCCTGCCGGTAAAAACGTACATGAAACCATGCTCTACAACAGTTTCTTGCCACTTTTTTCCCATCTTCTTTAAAAGAGGTTCCTGAAACCAGTTTCTTGCTGCATAAAAAATAAACCCTGACGCAACAACACTTGTAAACCAACTCCATAGGTAGCCATATATGAATCCGAATATCGTGACATTGATAGTCAGGAGCAATATTAAGGGGATGATTGTAAATGAATTTTGGACAAACATCAATACGAATGTCACAATAAATGTAAGCAATAAGTTTTCCATCAATATGCCAATAACTGAATCCAAGTCACTTTTCCAAATCAAAGTAAATAATTCTGCATTTGAAAAAATAAATAATGCCATTACCAATAGACCGGTTAAAGTCAGGACTTTTTTCAAAGGGTCACCACCATTCTGACTAATAGTTTATCATTTTCAAGTTCATTGGTGAAAACAGAGCTGTCGCATGATGCAGACAGCTCTGTTTACATTATAGTGGGTTAACGACGCGAGGATTCCTTTATAGCCACTTTTCAAACTGAATTCTTTTGTTCATTCCATAAATAATTGGCGCACCAATCAAGAGGACAACGAACTCACCAACAGCCGTGGTCATCCAGCTTAACCAGAATGGTAAGCCAAAGGCAAGGTTCAGTTCAATTGCAATTAAGAACATTGTGAATGTGAAAAAGATAATCGTGGCGAACATTCGTCCTTTAATGCTTTTTATGAACCGAGATACAAAAATGACAAGCAATAAGGCGAGTACGGATTGCCCTACCCCGAAAATCAAATCAAATGGCACCATCGGCGAAAAAAGCAGATTAGATATGAAGACGCCGCCCACGATACCGTAGATATACTTTTTATTGAATACAATCAGATGATTCAACATTTCCGGTACACGAAATTGGAACATCTCAAAAGCAATTGGTTTAAACACCAATGAGACCGCCACATACAAGGCAGCCAATAACCCGTTTATCACGAGTGTACGAACATTCATTTTACTCTCTCCCTAGTTTTTTATCGTGGGATGGTTACGAACCACGTTAAGGCTTTTGCCCGAAGATTAATAGTATCTCATGTAAGCTTGTTTGGTCAATTTGTAAAGAATGGTTGTATTTATAAGGCAGGGGAAGTCCAAAAGGATTTTGATTTATTGTAATGAAGGATGATATTATTTTTGTATGAACTTCAAAGGAGTGAAAATTATATGTGTATCAAGAGTGTCAAAAGCCATTTTAAACAATGGGACCGGGAAGGCGATGTAATGGAGTTCGAAACATCGAGTGCTACGGTGATTGAGGCAGCAGTTACCATCGGCGTTATCCCAGCACGGATCGCTAAGACTCTTTCCTTTAGGGGGGAAGGTGAACATGCTATTTTGGTTGTAGCGGCAGGGGACGCAAAAGTGGATAATAAGAAATTTCGTCAGGTGTTCGGATTCAAGGCACGAATGTTATCACCTGAGGAAGTGCTCGAACAAACAGGCCATGCCATCGGAGGAGTTTGCCCATTCGGACTTGCAAACAATCTAGATGTTTTTCTTGATGTATCAATGAAGCGCTTTGAGTCATTGTTCCCGGCATGCGGCAGTACGAACTCTGCAATAGAACTTACACTCGCTGAATTATTTGAATATTCAGGAGCAAAGGGTTGGGTGGATGTTTGTAAGGCTTGGGAAGGAGAGGGGAATGAGGAAACGGCGGTAGGCAATGCTGTTGATGGCATTTGATTTATGGTGCCAAAAAGATCCAGATGAATGGGATTGAGTCCACATGGGTGGACTTTATTTATTGATGACATGGACATTTTATTATTCAGTTAGCGGTTAAAGCCTTATAAACTTGTTCGAATGCGATTGCTCCAAAACTTTTGAAGAGGCAAACGCTCTTAAAGCGGTTCGTGATTGGTAAAACGTGCAGAAAGTTCATAAGCGGAGGATGAAAGATGTTAATTGGAAGCCATGGGAAAAGCAATAGCAGCTATCTTAGTCTTAAAACTCTTTATGAGGAAAATATCACGGTAAAGAGCATAGCCCAGGAGCTTGAGTTTTGCCATAAAAACGATCTGGCGCTGGATATCCAGAAAGCTCTGGAAAAAAAGAATTTTGATATATTGGCAGTGCAAGATCAAGGAGAAATCATCGGATATATAGATAGGGAAGAACTAGGTGAAGGGAGCGTTTCGGAATATTTAAGAAATTTTTCACCAAGGGAAATGGTTTCGGATTCAACCCCTTTGATCCAGCTTCTCCATATTTTTAAGAATAAAACAAGGGTGTTCGTATTGGAGAATAATTCAATTAAAAAGTTGATCACCCATGCCGACCTTCAAAAGCCTCCAATCAGGATGCTCATATTCGGATATATTACCTTATTGGAAATGAGGATGAGCGATATCATCATGGATAGATTTGGCGATGGCACCTGGCATCCAATGATCAGCGAAGACCGTTTAGAAAAAGCAACCGAATTATATAGGAGGAGAATCGATAAAAATGAAGATATCAATTTAATAGAGTGCCTGCAAATCAGTGATAAATTCGACATCATACATAAGGATAAACAACTGAGGTGTTTCTTCCAAATCCCTTCAAAAAGTAAAGGGAAAAAGGATGCCAATGCCATCCGGAAATTACGTGATAAGATTTCCCATGCTAATGAACTGGGTCTGGACATGTCGTGGATGGAAATCATTGAGGTTGTCGAGTCCTGTGGCCAACTGCTCGAAATCTCTGAATCCTATCAGTATGAAAAATAAGGATCCGGCTATCATGCTGGTTCTTTTTTATCGTTTAGATCCAGACAGAAAAAACTGCCCATATCAGGCAGTTTCCCCGTAAACTTAAAACTCCGGTAGTTGATCCAGGTTATTTTCTTTTATCCCATCGGGCTCACTCCGCAATATGTCACGGCCATATTTATGAAAGACGTCAACATTGGCCAGGTTGCCTGCTTTGGCTTCCGAAAGGGCAGTGGGGTAGTCGAGCTCGCGGCCGGAGTCCGTCTTGATGGCGATAATATTGTCCTCTTCATTTTTCCTTACGGCGATGATTTCTTCTTTTCCAGCTGAATCAAGTTGGTTTGCTTGCGGTGTTCCTTGCTGTTTATAGGATTCATAGGCTTTTTCAAATTGGTCCATGTTTTAGACACCTCCTATTTATAGGGTGAGCTATTTGGTCTGCAATATACAAACCGGATTTCGTCCGATTTGAGCCGTTAATTCGTCCAGAAGTGCCGACTTTTCGGCACTTTTTTTTAGTGAATGCTGTTGTCTTGGCCTTTTGAAGTGGCATGGCACTTGCATCTTGTATGTGTGGTAGTAAAAAAAATATCCACTTAAATTAAGGGAGGAATATGAATCATGAATGTAAAACAAGGGGAAAGCACTTTCAATGCAAAACAACAGATTAGGACAATGAAGGCAGCAGTCGTCAATGAATTCAACCAAGAACTTGAGATTAAAGAAGTACCCATCCCAGACTTGGTTTATGGTGAGATATTAGTGAAAATTAAAGCATGTGGCGTGTGTCATACCGATTTACATGCGGTACATGGCGATTGGCCAGTTAAACCTAAACTTCCGCTTATCCCTGGACATGAGGGTGTAGGCATTATAGAAAAGGTGGCAGAAGGCGTAACTTCCTTGAAAGTAGGTGACCGTGTTGGGATCCCATGGCTTTACTCGGCCTGTGGCGATTGTGAGTATTGTCTGACTGGAAGGGAGACGCTTTGCTTGGATCAACTGAATGCAGGCTATTCCGTGGACGGGGGATATGCGGAATACTGTAAAGCACCTGCCAAATATGTGGTGAAGGTTCCTGAAGGGCTAGACTTTGCGGAAGTTTCACCGATTTTCTGTGCGGGTGTAACGACTTATAAAGCACTTAAAGTATCAGAAGCGAAACCTGGTGATTGGGTAGCGATCTATGGAATTGGCGGATTGGGACATGTTGCCCTTCAATATGCGAAAGCGATGGGCTTTAATGTCATTGCTGTCGATATTCAAGATGATAAGCTTGATCTGGCAACGGAGCTGGGGGCGGATTTCACTGTTAATGGGCTTAAGACTGATCCTGTACAAGCCATAAAGGATAAAGTTGGTGGTGTGCAGGCAGCCATTTCTGTAGCGGTTACGAAAAAGGCATTCGAACAGGCATACAGTTCAGTCAAGAGGGGCGGGACACTGGTCGTAGTTGGACTGCCGAATGATGAACTTCCAATCCCGATTTTTGATACAGTACTAAATGGGGTAACTGTAAAAGGGTCAATCGTAGGCACGAGAAAAGACTTACAGGAAGCTGTTCAATTTGCGGCAGAGGGAAAAGTAAGAACAAATATTGAAACAAGAACACTTGATGAAATCAACGACGTGTTTTCGATGATGGAAAAAGGAGAAATCAACGGGCGCATCGTATTGACTTTAGAATAAGAACAAAAGGAGGATGCCATAGAAAAGGGCATCCTCCTTTTTGGTATTTTTGTCTTATGTCTGGTTCTTCTCATTTAATATATAGCGCAGTTTCCTTATGGATATCTGCAAGCGTTTGGCAGCTTCATTCCGGTTGCCGTATGTTTTTTGCAGCGCCTGCAAGACGAGTTCCTTTCCAATTGTGGATTGAAGCTGTTTGATTTCTGTAAGGATTTCTTCAAGCATCAGTTCATCTTTCTCATTAAAGTCAGCCACCAGCTTTTTTCGCCACTCTTCAAGAAGGTTTTCAGTTGCCTCAGTCTCATTCGGAGGCTCTTTCTTGTTCGGAGTAATCTGGCTGTTAGTTAGTGAGATATCATTGGCGGTTATTTCTGACTTATGGTCTGCGAGAGTCAGCGTCCGCATGACCACATTAGATAGTTCGCGTATGTTGCCTGGCCAGTTGTGTTGCTGTAACTTTTCAATGGCTACATTGGAAAAAGAGATATCTCCCTGACCATTTCTCTCAATCAAATGCCGGACAAGCAGGGGAATATCCTCTTTACGTTTCCTTAAAGGCGGGATTTCTAGAGTCACAACGTTCAGTCGATAAAATAGATCTTCCCGGAATGTTTTTTTGTCAACTGCCTGCTGCAGGTTTTCATTGGAGGCCGCCACTAAACGGGCGTTCGTCCGTAATGTCCCGCTACTACCAACCCGCATGAATTCCCGCGTTTCCAAAACTCGAAGTAATTTGACTTGAATGGCCGGACTTGCATCAGCAATTTCATCAAGGAAAAGCGTCCCGTTCCCCGCAATTTCGAAAAAACCCTTTCTCAGTTGGGTCGCTCCGGTGAAAGCGCCCTTTTCATGACCGAATAATTCGCTTTCAAGCAGGGATTCAGTGATCGCTCCGCAATTGATGCCGATAAAAGGTTCATGGTTTCGGGGGCTGGCTATGTGGATGAAGCGTGAAAGCACTTCTTTCCCGCTTCCGGTTTCTCCTTCGATTAATACATTGACGGATTTTTGGGCAACCTTGAAGGCCGTTTCAATCAAATTCTTCATTAAAGGACTTTCACCGACAATGAGTCCTGAATCCTCGGCAAGCTTATGGATGAAATGCTGGTTCAAAGCTTCATTTTCATTCAATAGGTTGTCAATCTGCCTTTCCAGTACTTCAATATCCACGAAGGGTTTTTCCATGTAATCACTCGCGCCAAGTTTCATGGCATCAACAGCGGTCTTGACGGTGCTGTATCCGGTCATGATCAGTACCTTGCAACGCGGCTGCAGTTGTTTTAGATGCTGCAGGAGGGAAAGTCCATCGCAATCCGGAAGCTTCAAATCTATCATTGCGACATCAAAACGCTGCTGATTCCAGTCGATTTCATGAAACTCCTTCCCGCTATTCACAACTTGTACGAGGTAACCTTTCATCGTAAAAAGGCGGGATAGAAAAGTCCCAACCTCTTTCTCATCGTCTACCACAAGTAAATGAATCACCTTATCATCCCCTTTCCTCTCCTTGTATAGGAAGCCTCAGGAAAAAAGTGCTTCCATGTCCTGGTGTGCTCAAAACGTCGATCTTTCCGCCATGGTCCTTGGCGATGCCAAGGCTTACAGACAGCCCCAAACCTGTACCCTTTTCACGGTCTTTAGTCGTATGAAAGGGATGGAATATGAAGGGCAGGCGTTCTTGTTCAATCCCTGTTCCGTTATCAGTCACCTGAACCACCATGAACTTGTTTTCTGAATAGGTAGCGATCGAAATCGATTTTTCCGATTGCGCAGACTCATCCAATGCGTCCTTGGCATTCAATAGCAAGTTGATGATGATCTGTTCGATCTGCGGCTGGCTGCCCTTTATGAAAGGAAGGTCTTCCTGAAGGCTAAGATGGAGGGAGATTTGCTTCTTCCCAAGTTGGAACTTCAATAGGTTCAGAACCTGGTGAATGGCCTCGTTAATAGAGTAATAGTGGAACCTATACTCATCCTGCCTAGAAAAGGTAAGCAGGCTTTTCACGATTTGCCTGCATCGGTCCCCGCAAATCTTAATGTCGTCCAATAGCATATAATCCGGATTGTCCTGTGGGGTTTTCCGTAATAAAATTTGCGAGTTACCAAGAATGGCCGTTAATGGGCTGTTCAACTCATGGGCAATCCCAGCTGCCATTTCACCAATCGCCCCAAGTTTACCGGCATGTAATAGCTGGACTTCCATCTGTCTTCTTTCTGTGACATTTTTATAATAAGCAATGACCCCATATACTTGGTGCTCCTTATTCTGAATCGGGTAAGCATGCATTTCCAAGATGGTATCATGCTGAAGGAGAATTTCCTGAAATCCTGGCATATTAAATGAAAAGGTATCTTGAATAAGAGATTGGGATGCTTCAATTAAAGGAACCAAGTCGGAAAAGTCCCGGGCAGAATCATTGGATTGATAGACAGATCCTTTGTGATCAAAGACGATAATCATATCTTCAACTGCCTTGAACGTATCCTCCCACTCCTGTTTGGAATGAAGAACTTCCTTATAAAGCTGGGCATTCTCCAAAGTAAGTGCAAGCTGATTGGATAGTTGCTCAAGAAAATCCAGTTCATCTTTATGCCATGTTTTCTTTTTCTTCCTTCCGAAAGTCCAGATTCCGATTTTTTTACTTTTTCCGTACAAAGGGACTAATAGAAGTGTTTCAATTTCAAGGGATATTAGACGTTCTTTTTCTGGGAAGTCCGGTAACCGTGTAACTTCCACCTGAATGGGCTGCTTGTCTTTCAAGACGGACGAGAAATCCTGAAAAGGGTGTAACAGGTTATTGGAATCCATTTCAAGTTCGCAGTGACCATTGGGGCAGATATGAAGCAGGGCAGGTTCTTCCTCATACAATATGATAAAATGACTGTCATCGAATGTAATGAGCTGCTTGAGTTTCGCAATGACATTTCGGAGAATTTCCTGGATGTCGATTTCAATATTCATATTTTTAGTGATGTCATTCATGATTTCAAGCTGCATATTTTTCTTCTTCAACTGATCCACGGTTTTCTTAAGTTCCGTGTAATACGTTTTTTTTGAAGATTTCACACCTGTCATTAAATCTATCAATTCAAGTTTATTCATGCCTTTCACCTCTTAAAGGGCTGTAAGAAGCAGCTGATTAATCTGTTCTAATGACATATCACGAGGATTTGTGATCATGCAGGCATCCTCAAGTGCGGTCATCCCTATGGGTTCTATCATTTCTTTCGTAATGCCGACATCACTTAAACTCTTGGGAGCTCCTATATCCTGGGATAATTCCCTTACGAAGTGAACGGCTGCCATTCCAGCTTGCTGCTCGGTCAATGCCCGCGTATCGATGCCCATGATGTCTGCCATCTCACTGAATCGCCTTGGTGAGGCAATTCGATTAAAATCCATGACATGGGGAAGCAGTATCGCATTGATTTCACCATGCGGAAGAAGGTATTTTCCGCCAATTGCATGTGAAATGGCATGGGCCGCTCCCAAAATGGCATTGGAAAACGCTAGTCCAGCTTGCAGGCTCGCCATCGCCATCGCGTTTTTAGCTTCCTCATTATGCCTGGATGCTACAGAGGGGCGTAAGTGACGGGAAACGATGGACAACGCGTTTTTAGCTTGTACATCGGTCAACGGTGTCGCAGCGATAGAAACGTAGGATTCAATGGCGTGGGTTAAAACATCCATTCCAGTAGCCGCGGTCAAATCCGGTCCCAAGGTGGTTAAGGTACCAGGATCGATTATTGCAATATCGGGGACGAGTGATTTTGAAATGATCGTCATTTTTTTCTCGCGGAATGAATCGACGATCACCGAAAACTGAGAGACCTCTGATCCTGATCCGGCCGTAGTCATAATCATCACCATGGGTGGGAGGGGAGAGTGGACTTTATCAACACCTTCATAATCACTGATGATGCCACCATTCGTAGCTAAAAGGGCTACCCCTTTGGCGACATCCAAAGCACTGCCTCCTCCCAAACCAATGATGGCATCGCATTCTTGGTCATTAAATGCCAAACAGCCGGCTTCAATCTCCGTGTCTTTCGGGTTGGTCGTCATTTCAATGAAGGTAGCAAAGGCAAGACCCACATCTTGGCAGGATTCAATGACTTTATCTAACCAGCCAGCATTGGCAACACCGGAGTCGCTGACTATCAACGCCTTTTTGGCACCCAACCGTAAGCAGGCCTCGCCAGCTTGTTCTATCGAACCTTTTCCAAAAATCACTTCCGGCATCACAAATTTAGTTATCGACATCTTTGCGCCTTCTCCCTATAAAAATTCAATTTCTATTGTATTATTTTCCCGAAAAAGAACGAAAATCCTGTTTGGATACCAGGTATTTTTATATAATATGACAAAGTATCAAACGATTGAGGACTTTTGTTATGAGTCAAATCACCTAACTATTTCTTTTATTTGTAAATTCATTACTTTAGACATGGATTAATAGGGATAAACCTACCTAGTTAGAATTTTCTGTATATTGTAAAATGATGGAGGGAATCTATTGAACTAGGAGGCAGGCAATCTATGAAAAAACAATTTCTATCCGTATCATTAGTCGCGGCATTAACATTCGGAGCAGCCGGGACCACTACTACCGCTTTAGCAACACCGAGTTCTTCTCCAGTACATCATGTGCCATCCACAGACAAGCAAATCGTTAAAAGGATCGATGTCGACAAAATCTACAAGAATATTGAATACCTCTCACAAACACCTCGAGTTGCCGGTACTGATTCGGAGTATAAGGCCGTCCAATTCATCAAAAAGCAGTTCGAATCTTATGGCTATAAAGCCGATATTGACGAGTTCAGTTTTTTATCCTATACAGACCCAAATCTGGTCGAGCTGTCCGTTGACGGGTTTGATGAGGAAATCCAAGCGAACCATTTAACTTATTCAGTTAATGGTGATCTATCCGGTGAAGTGGTATATGCCGGCTTAGGAACGAAGGAAGAGCTTGAAAAAGCGGATGTTACAGGGAAAATCGCCCTTATTCAAAGAGGCAGCTTCACTTTTGCAGAGAAAGTATTGAATGCAGCAGAAAAAGGGGCAGCAGGTATCATCCTATTCAATAATGCAGATGGGGAATTAAATGGGACCCTTGGAGGGGCTAATGATCAGTATATTCCATCTGTCACGATAACGAAAAAGGATGGAGAAGCACTGCTTGAAAAATTGAATGCTGGAGTTAAACTGGCAGCATCATTAAAGATTGAAGGAGCACATACCGGAGAGAAAACCTCTTATAACGTGGTGGCAACAAAAAAAGCAACAAAGAACATTAAGGCTAAGAAGAGCGATATCATCTATATCACTGGACATCATGATTCCGTCGCTGGGGCACCTGGAGCGAATGATGATGCATCAGGCACGTCCGTCACACTTGAACTTGCACGTGCACTGAAGAATCTTCCTACAGATACGGAACTTCGCTTCGTCACCTTTGGGGCCGAGGAAAATGGATTGCTTGGTTCACAGAATTATGTGGAGAACCTCTCTGATGATGAGATCAAGCGGACGATTGCAAACTTCAACCTGGATATGGTGGGAAGCAAGGACGCTGGAGATTTGGTCATTTTGACTAATGATGGAGAGTTGAATCTTGTGACCGAGCTGGCTCAGGCATCAAGTACAAGGCTGAATGGCGAGCCTACTCCATATGGACAAGGCGGACGCAGTGACCATGTATCTTTCGCTGAGGCTGGGATTCCCGCTGCTTTATTCATCCACAGTCCATCAGAACCTTGGTATCATACTCCTGATGATTCCATTGATAAAATCTCAAAAGAAAAGCTTCAAGATGTTGCTGGAATTGTCGGAACCGCTGTCTATGACCAAGCTAAAATCGAAGCTAAAGAGCCAAATCCAAATCATAAAAAAGGGGAAAAGGTGAAAGCTCCGCATTTATTTGACGAAAAGGAAATCAGATAATGCATTAAAAAAGTATGAATTTCAGAGGGTGCAGCTGCACTCTTTTTTTATGTTAAAAAATGAATAAACGGGGGAAGTCTAATTCATAATCCTTCCAAATGGGATGGATTCCCTATGTAAATGAAGTTAATGAATTATTTTCTATTAATCCCTATGCTGAATATAAGGGAGAGTTGTTTCCAGTATCAGAAGAAAGAACAACAGGAAAAGTATTGTTGGATACAACCAACACTGAACTTGCTATAAAGATGAGGTTTGAACGAACAGATAAATATATATATCCAAATATGTGGAATAGGATTAAGTGGGAATTACCAAGGAGAGGAGGCCTTATTCAATGGATTAATTTTTTCATTTAAATAGCCTTTAAGGTTAAGGGCCTATTTTTATACCCACTATTATACAAACTGGTTCACCAAGTTGTTTACATAAAGTAAAAGAGGATTATTTTTTCCGGAATTGGGTAAAAAGTATTAAGCTGTCTTTCATTTAATATCTAGCACTAAGGTTTCTTTATTCTTTTGAATAAGGATGGTTTGGTGGGAGGTGATTAAATGAGAAAGGCCTATGGTATAAAAAGTTTAATAATTTACTTAGAATCGGTAAATTATCCAATTACCGAAAAGGAAATCGATGATCTAATATTAAATAAGAAGATACCTCATCTAAGACCCATAAATAATTTACTGATTTTTAATTTAGATCATATTGATGGCTGGCTTAGTGATCAATTAAAACCTTAGTTAATTGAAGCCCTGCTTTAAGCGGGGCTTTGATCTGCTATCTAAGTCTATTTATAAAACCCCGTTAATATGAAAAGTAACCAGATGGAAAAAGGCGGCCAAGGTGTTCATGAAGACCTTGGCCGCCTTTTTGTTTATCTTCTTTTTTTTGCCTATTAGTGGCAAACTAATTTATAAGGAACTGGAGTTGGAATGAGTATTTGTTGTTTTACAGGTTTAATTATTGCTATTGTATGTGTAGCTAGAGCTATAAAAGAAGTGGAGATGTGGTTTCTATGATACATATATTAATTGCGGATGATGATCGGCATATTCGGGAGTTGCTTAAATTTCATTTGGAAAAGGAAGGATACATGGTATCGGAAGCGAAGGACGGGAATGAAGCTTCCTTGAAACTGGAGAGGGAACGGATCCATCTGGCGGTTGTTGATATTATGATGCCGTTTAAAAACGGACTGGATCTTTGTAAGGAAATCCGGGATCAATATGATCTGCCTGTCATTTTATTGACTGCCAAAGATCAACTTATCGATAAGGAAAAGGGATACTTTGCGGGTACGGATGATTACCTCGTCAAGCCATTTGAGCCACGGGAACTTCTATTTCGGATAAAAGCGCTATTGCGAAGGTACCGTATGGTGAATTCTGAATCCATATCATTGAATCAAACGATTATTGACCGGAAAAGTTATGAAGTGAGAATAAAGGGGAATACGTTGCTCCTGCCGCTTAAGGAATTTGAGCTGCTGGCTCAGCTGGGGAGTTTTCCTGATCAGGTCTTTACGCGTGAACAGCTTATTGAATTGGTGTGGGGTGCTGATTTTGAAGGGGATGATCGGACGGTTGATGTCCATATTAAACGGTTAAGGGAACGTTTTGCCGGGCGTACGGATGATTTTGTTATAACGACTGTCCGTGGCTTAGGTTATAAACTGGAGGTCAATAGGAAGTGAAAACACTATATTTCAGGATAGTTATTCAAACCATTTTGATCATGGTGCTTGCGAGTGTCATCGCTTTTTTGATTTCCAATATCTATTATCATAAGGTTCAGAAACCTTACAATGGCGAGAAGATAAGCAAAGTGGCAAGTGAGATTGTCTCCTTATATGAGGAAAACCCAGATCAGGATATTGATGACTATTTAAATCATATAGCAGGATTGCACTATCAAATGTATCTTTTTAATGAGCAGGGTGAAGGAACTTTATATGGGGAGCCGTTTCGGGAAACGGCTTTGGATCCAGACACGATTTCCGGAGTTTTGAACGGAAAAACGTATCAAGGGATCGCCAATTATAATAATGGGCTATTTATTACCGGTTTTTTTGAGGATGTATTAATCAATAGCATTGGCGTTCCCATGAACGTGAATGGGGAAAGGCATGCATTGTTTGTAAGGCCGAATATAGAACTGCAGTTTGGAGAGTTCCGTTTTTACCTTTCTGTTTTGCTCGTACTTACGCTCCTACTCAGTTTTTTATTTGTTATTATTAACACGCGTTTCATCGTTAAGCCAATTACGAAATTAACAGAAGCTACAAAGAGAATCGCTGATGGGGATTATAGTAGTAAATTGAATGTTACCCGGAGTGATGAAATTGGGGATTTGGCACAACATTTCGCGAAAATGACTCAAAGCATACAGCGGTTAGATGATATGAGACAGGAATTCGTTTCAAATGTTTCTCATGAAATTCAATCTCCGCTCGCATCCATCCAAGGTTTTTCTCAAACCCTTCAATCTGAGGAATTAACAAAGGAACAAAGAAATAATTACTTGTCCATTATTGAAAAAGAAAGCAGGCGCATGTCGTTGTTAAGCAAACAGCTCCTAATGCTTGCTTCCTTGGATAAAGAGGATGACCCGCTGCAACGTTCCAATTTCGATTTAGCACAACAAATAAGGCAAGTGATGTTTATGCTGGAATGGAATTGGCGTGAAAAAAATATGGTGATTGAAATGGATTTACCATCAACCGTCGTTACTGCAGATGAGAAACTTTTAAATCAAGTATGGACGAATTTGATAACCAACAGCATTAAATACTCCGAAAGCGGCAGTTCGATCGTTATTCGACTCAAAAAAATGGGTAACTTTGTTGAAGTGATGATTTCAGACACGGGAATGGGAATTCCAGAAGAAGACCTCCCTTATATTCTTGAGCGCTTTTATAAAGTCGATAAAGTGAGAAATCGCAGTGAAACAGGCAGTGGCTTAGGACTTTCGATAACGAAGAAGACCGTTGAACTACATGGCGGAACGATTGAGGTTCAAAGCGAACTTGGCAAAGGGACCACTTTTTATATACGGCTGCCCCTTATGTAATCATTTGTTCATCTTCCATTCATATTGATTGTTTACAATCGGGTCATACCGAATCAAGTAGGAATTGATCGGTAAACAAAAGGAATGGGGGATGAAATGATGTTTTTGGCAATACGTGAACTAAAGCATTCAAAGTTACGTTATCTGCTGATTGGACTGATCATGGTATTGGTCGCTTTGCTTGTCTTTATCATTTCAGGATTAGCTAATGGACTTTCTTCAGATAATGCTTCATCCATACAAAATATGAAGGCCGACTATTTTGTCATGGAGCATGACTCTAAAAATAAATTGAACCGATCGATCATATCCATGGAAAAACTAGATGAAATCCGTGCTTCCTCGGATGTTAAAGCAGCCGAGGGTCTTGGGCAAATGATGACCACATTGAATAAAATCGGGTCAACGGAAAAAACGGATGTCACGATTTTTGCGACCAATGCTAATGGTATTTTAGCACCGAAGGTCATAGAAGGAAGGAACTATGACAATAAGAAACAAGGTGAAGTAGTTGCTGATCGTTCTTTAAAAGAGGTTGGCTATAAATTAGGTGATTCACTCAAAGATGACCTATCAGGTAAGGTTTTCACCATTGTTGGTTTTACAGAAAAGCAGTCTTACAGCCATTCACCTGTTGTTTACATGAATGTTAAGGGATGGCAGGAGATTAATCCTGCATTGAAAAACCAAGGGGAGGATTCAATCAGCACCATAGCAGTGCAAATGGATTCGAAGGCAGAAGAGAATGTACGTGAATCATTGCCTGAGGATGTAACGCTCATTTCTAAAGATGAATCCCTTCAGAGTATACCAGGGTTCAAAGAGGAACAGGGCACATTGACGATGATGATCGCTTTCTTGTTTGTCATAGCAGCATTCGTTTTGGCTGTATTCTTTTATGTGATTACCTTGCAAAAAACGAATCAATTCGGAGTTCTTAAAGCACTCGGGGCCAATACGGGCTACCTGGCAAAAAGTATTATTGGTCAAGTAATGCTGCTTGCAGTGACATGCATAGCCATCAGTGTTGCCCTGACATATGTCGTCACGTTAATCATGCCAGAGGGAATGCCATTCGTATTGAGTACCGATTTGGTCATTAAATATTCCGTGTTACTTTTGGTTGTATCCCTATTGGGTTCGCTGCTATCACTATACCGAGTAGCGAAGATAGACGCAATCGAAGCAATAGGGAGGGTATCATGATGAGGGATAAACTATTATTTGAAAACGTCAGTAAGATTTATGGGGAAGGCATTAATAAGGTGACAGCCCTTGATAATATTTCCCTGAATGTGAAAGCGGGGGAATTCGTCGCGATCGTGGGTCCTTCAGGCTCAGGAAAAAGTACTTTTCTTTCCATAGCGGGTGCGTTACTATCTCCGAGCGAAGGTCGCTTACTGCTGAATGATGAGGATATTACATCACTATCCTCAAAGGAATTGACTCGGGTGCGCCTTGAAAAGATCGGGTTTGTATTCCAGTCATCGAATCTTGTTCCATATTTAACTGTACGAGATCAGCTGCTACTCATTTCCGAACTGATTGGCAAGCGGGATAAAAAAACTGTGAAAAAAGCGGACGAATTGCTTAGCCATCTTGGACTTGGAAATCGGGCAGATCACCTGCCTGAAGCACTGTCGGGCGGAGAGCGGCAGCGTGTAGCCATCGCCCGTTCGCTGATGAATGATCCTGAAATCATTTTAGCGGATGAACCAACGGCAAGTCTTGATTCCAAAAGAGGCAGGGATGTTGTTGAAATGCTTGCACATGAGGTGAAGTCAAGAAATAAAGCGGCCATCATGGTAACGCACGATGAAAGAATGCTAGATTTATGTGATCGAGTGGTCAATATTACAGATGGCAAGGTATTTGGATGAGTTATACCTAAAACACACGCCCCCTTGAGTTGAATCAAGGGGTAACTGGGCCGCCGCCTCTCCAAAGGAATTAGGAGAGGCGGCGGCCTGAATTCTCTGAAATACTAGATGGAACCGTTATAAATAATTTTATAGGAACGGGCTGCAAATATGTAAGCAAAGGCAAAGGCATATTTTATATATGGCTATAAGAAAAGGATATTATGCTGGTATCCCAGACCGTTCTCTTCGGATTAATTATGTTTTTTAATTTTAAAGAACAAACAGTGATAAGTTGCTTTCACACCTGATTCTTCTCGGTATTCTGTGTCGTATATGTTGATTAACTCTCGAAAAAAAGCGGGGCGTTGGCAGTAGTTTTCTTTGTTGCTGTTAGCTGCACCAATCTTTTTGATTGAAGTGAAAAATTCACGTACTGTCTGAAAGTACTCTGGTTCAAGCGTTTCCATTTTTGTCATCTCTATTGGAAATGCTGTTGAAAAAGGGATTGCTTCTTCACAAACCTGCGATAATTCTTCTAGAGTATAAAACATTTGGCCAGGTGAACTATCAATGGTAAGTTGAAGCTTTTCTTTCGCATGTTCATACGACATATGAAGCTCTTGAAAGGTTTTAGTTCCGAACGTTGAAAATATCAGGCATCCTTCAGGCGTTAAACGCGCAGACAATTTTTCAAGGGTTGCAGGAAGGTTATTCAGCCATTGAAACGTTGCATTGGAAATAACTAAGTCATAGTTTTCATTAAGTTCCATTTCTTCGATGTCAGCACATAAAACAGTAACACGGTCTTCCTTTGTCAGTCCTTTCGCCACTTCAACCATTCCTGGTGCTAAATCAACAGCCGTAATAACAGCATTAGGAAATGTTTTAACGAGTAACCTGGTCAAGTAACCAGTGCCGCAGCCAATTTCAAGAATATTAATTCTTTGACTGGGGTTTTTTTGAGGAAGTAGATCAACCAATTGTCTCGCCATATTTTTTTGAACATTGGCATACGCATCATATGTTTTCGCATGTTCACTGAACCGCTTACTTAACAATCGTTTATCAATCATGAATGTACTCCTTTTTGAATGAATGTTTTCATTAGCTGTACACATTCCTGTGGTTTTGTGAAAAATGGAATATGACCAGCCCCTTCCATAATGTGGAATTCGGCTTCCCCACCCAGATTTTCTTTAATGAAAGATGAGGCTTCGAGTGGGCAAATTTTGTCTTCCATTCCATGAATCAATAAAAAGGGGGTTTTAACCTGAGCGAGCTTTACTCTTACGTCTTTCTGAAGTAAATAATCCAAGCCTATAAGAAGCGAAAACACATCATCTCCTTGAAACTCGCGTTGAATTGTCGCATTGAATTGATGATAAAAACCTTCTTTTTTTTCTGCTTCGGAAAACATTGCTTCATAAAATGAAATCAAAGTCTTCTCTTTATTACGCTGTAGTTGTTTCTTCATGCGCTCGACAATAAGTGGATTCCAACCAAATGAATAGTTTTCATCTGTGGTAAACCGACTCGTTGCACCAATTAGTATAAAACCTTTTATTTTTTCTCGATATGAGCTTATAAGTTCAAGTGATACGAGTGCCCCTAATGACCAGCCAAGTAAAAAAATAGGACCATCGATGGAAGCGATTGTGTCGATGACTCGTTCTTCAAAGTCATTTAGTGTTTTCGTATCTCTCCATTCTATAAATGAAAGGTTAAATGCTTCAGACAGCGGTTTGATTAACGGTTTAAATGCTCCTTCTTCCATTCCCCAGCCAGGAAGCATGATTAAATTCGGCTTTTTCATTCAATAACACCCATTTCTTTTCCAATAATAGAAACCTTTTTAACTGCCCAATCAAGATCTTCTTTATTGTGGAGAGCTGTCACGGTAAACCGGATTCTCGCCTCATTTTCAGGAACGGTCGGCGGTCTGACAGCAATGGCTGCAATTCCTTCTTTCTGCAAACGTTTGGCAAATTTCATCGTTTTTTCGTTTTCTCCGATGACAATAGGAACAATCTGTGATTGACTCCCACAAATATTAAACCCGTAATATGTGAGTTCTTTTCTAAAGTATTCCGAATGTGTTTGGAGCAGTGCACGGCGCTCTGGTTCTTCTTGCACAAGGTCAATCGCTGTTTTTATAGCACCGAGTATGGCAGGGGGAAGTGCAGTTGAATAAATGAATCCGCGCATGCGATTTTTTAAATAGTCAATAAGCCATTTTTTTCCGACAACATAGGCTCCGAATGAACCAAGCGCTTTACTGAATGTTCCCATTTGGATATCAATTTTATTTTGAAGATGGAGATGACAGGCATAACCTTCGCCGTTTTTACCGTAGATGCCGCTTCCGTGTGCATCATCTGTCATTAAAATTGCGTTATAACGCTCTTTTAATCGAACAAGGTCTTCAAGATAAGCAAAGTCACCGTCCATGCTGAAGACCGTATCCGTCACGATTAATTTACGTGCTTCAATTGATGATTTTTTCAATAATGCTTCTAAATGATCTAAATCATTATGCCGATATCGCATATGCTTCGCACGGCTCAAAAGAGCTCCGTCGACAATGCTTGCATGATTCAATTTATCACTATAAATAAAATCGTTACGAGACAGCAGGGTGGAGATAATTCCTAGGTTTGCGTTATATCCACTGTTGATAATAAGACCTGCTTCTGCTTTCTTCCAATTGACAAGAGCTTGTTCTGCTTGATCGTAAAGGGGATGATTGCCAATGATTAAACGTGAAGCCGTTGCTCCTGCACCATATGTATGTACTGCATCAACCATAGCCTTTTTCAACCGTTCATCTCCTGCATATCCTAAATAGTTATTGGAAGCAAGGTTTAGCATCCTATGGCCATTAATCAAAAGCCATGGTTTCTCGGCAAATACAGTTGTGACGAGTTCACGTTTTTGCGATATCTCTTCTAAATAAGCCAGTTCTTTCTTTATTTTATCTTCCCAAGGTAATTGTTTTTCACTGTGCATGGACATTCTCCTTTTGTTATATGTTAACTTAAATTTATTTTAGTTAACATATAAAACATTCTAATCATGACTCTATAAAACTGTCAAGCTTTGAAAAGGAACCCGATTATAAAATAATTATCCATAAATCAGGGAGATAACGAGGGGCGAAAGAGGAGAACTATTATCAGCATTCTGATTAGAATTTGTCCTTTGAACCATGTAGTGGAGCAGTAGAGTTTGACCATAACAATAAGTTGAAAGGGGGATTATGATGGCTGCTGTTTTCCATGGGCAGCAGCTTTGTTAAGCTAATGTCTAATAGAGCTTAGAAAAATTTAGTGCCCTTATACGTATTAAGCTTATTCATTGAAGATAATCTAACTACCAAGGTAGTCTTTTTGTTAAACCTTCAAATCTTTGAAGGATTAAATGGAATTCCATGTTACTATAGAGCAGTGAAATTAACCTATTTCTTTTCACATTAACAATTACATAAAGGAAGGTAATTAAATATGAAAAAGATTTCTTTAGATGTTTTATTTATATTAATAGGAGCTTTTATTTTCGCTTTGGCAATAAATCTTTTCGTTATTCCCAATGAACTTGGTGAGGGAGGAGTCACGGGGATAACCATCATTTTATTTTATCTTTTTGAGTGGTCACCAGGGCTGTTAAGTTTGATCATTAATGCTTTCCTGCTCATTGTCGGTTATAAATATCTGTCGAAAATGACAACGATTTATACCATCATCGCCGTTGCATTCAACTCGCTTTTCCTTCATTTAACCGAAAGTTGGAATATATCTTCCGATGAAATTGTCATCAATGCGATATTTGGCGGGGTTTTTGCTGGAGCAGGGATTGGAATAATCATTCGAGTTGGAGGTACGACTGCCGGTACAACGATCCTAGCCCGAATTACGAATAAATATTTGGGATGGAGCTTAAGTTATGGACTTCTGTTTTTCGATTTAATCGTTGCGTTCTCATCTTATTTCATCATTGGCGCAGAAGGTCTGATGCTTACTATCCTAATGCTTTATATTGGAACAAAAACGATGGAATTCATCATTGAGGGATTGAACCCGAAAAAAGCGATTACCATCATATCAAATGAAGCGGACCAGATTGCAAAACAAGTGACGGTATTGATGGACCGAGGGGTAACCGTTTTTAGCGGTCATGGATACTATACAAAAGCATCCAAGGATATTTTATATATCGTTATAAGTAAGCAAGAGGTGCTCAAGTTAAAGAGAATTGTGCAGTCAACGGATAGCAATGCTTTCATAGCCATACATGACGTTCGGGATGTATTTGGTGAAGGATTCCTGGATATCTCGAAGTCCTGAAGCGATTGGTTAGTTCGAAATGAAAAGGCCTAATAGGCTTTTTTATTTTGCAATGTAAAAAAATCTGTAAATTCCGAATAATTTGTTATATTATGTAAGTAAGAAACCACACACCCTGAGGAATGCAGCCATTAAATATGGAGGTGTCTAAGATGATCCTTTTAAAAGTGGATGACAGAAAGTTTGGGAAAAGCAATATCAAGTACAGTGTAGTTGATAAGGAAACGAATGAATTGATCATTAGTGGTGTGTTTAAAGAATTTGGACAGGCAAGCGATAAATATTATGAACTGAAAGATGAATATGGTTCATCCAATGTACAGATGGTATTGAAGTGAAAAGAGGGGGACCGTTGGGTTTCCCTTTTTGGGTACTAATGTCAGAGGTGAAAATGGCCCGTACAAAAAAATAGTTTTTATAACCGTTTAAAGGAATATTCAATGGTTTCTGAATCATATAATTAGATTGAGAAGGTTTTGAACATCCTTTTTTTACAATATACTACAATTTAATTGTAAAGTATGGAATTTGGTGGTAATATAAAGCGCATAAATGTAAACGTTTGCAAAGGAGTTTGTGGGGAGGTGATGTAAAAGAAGTACGATAGACTATTCATATCGTAGAACGAAAGGTTTTTATTTTACTATTTTATGCAAACGTTTTCTTAAAATTGCATGAATATTATGAAAAAAGGGAGAGTCGGTAGGCATGAATCGTAAAAAATGGTACGGGGGAATCTTTTCTGTTTTATTAATTTTTAGTGTGATTTTGGCTGGATGCTCTTCTTCTACTGGTGGAAACAGCGACTCTAAGGATAAAGTGACTCTGGATATTTTTCAATTCAAGGTAGAATTCAAGTCGCAATTCGAGGCATTGGTGAAACAATATGAAAAAGAAAATCCAGATGTGAAGATCAAGATATCGACAGTTGGCGGTGGAAATGATTATAAATCAGCCATTACGGCAAAGTTCGCTTCAGGTGAGGAGCCAGCGGTTTTTAACATTGGCGGACCGGTAGATGTCAAACAATATAAAGATAGATTATTAGATTTAAAGGACACGAAGGCAGCGGCAGCAGCACTTGATGGCACTTTGGATGGCGTGGAAGAGGACGGGCAAGTTCTTGGACTTCCATTTAACCAGGAAGGATACGGCTTGATTTATAACAAACGGATATTTAAGGAAGCCGGAATCAATCCTGAAGAAATTACAAGTTATGCAGCATTAGAGGCGGCAGTTAAGAAAATGGATTCACAGAAAGACAAATTGAAAATCGATGCAGTTTTCGCTTACCCGGTTAAAGAGAAGTGGGTGACAGGAAACCATTTATCCAATGTATTCTTAGCGCCGGAGTTTGATGGGAATGTGTTAAAAGCAAGCAAGTCTCCAACTGTTAAATTCACGGATGGTGACAAGTTTAAACAAATGATCGATATCCAAAATAAATATTCTGTCCAGCCGACAACAAGTCTTGATTACTCCCAACAAGTGGAAGAGTTGTTCTCACTTGAAAAGGTTGCAATCATTCAGCAAGGTAACTGGGTGTATAACACAGTATATGATATGGACCCGGAATTAGCGGAAAAAGGCATTGGTATCATTCCGATTCCTAATGGAGACAAAGCAGGAATGCCGGTCGGCGTACCGAACTATTGGGCAGTGAACAAGAAATCGGATGAAAAGGTACAGGAAGAAGCGAAGAAGTTCCTCGACTGGATGTATACATCTGAAGAAGGGAAAAAAGCCGTTTTGGAAGATTTTAAATTCATTCCTGCTTATGAAGGATATGATGTAGAAAAAATAGCCGATCCAATTTCAAAAGAAATTTATAAATACTCCCAAGATGGAAACACGATTGGTTGGGTGTTTAATGGATATCCGGTTGGTTGGAATGATGACCTTGGTGCAAGTGTCCAAAAGTACGTAACTGGTAAATTGACGTGGGATGAACTTGTCCAACAGAACATTGAAAATTGGGAGAAGATTCATAGCAAGTAAGTGTTCGGAATGGCAAATGACCAATCGGCATGAAAAGTGTGTCGATTGGTTGTTCCTGTTACAAGAAAGTAGCTAAGGGAAATTGCTTAAATAAGGTATACATCATTTACTAACTAGTCATGATCGATTTTTTTAATATTTTTTGAAATCCGTTATCTATTAAATCATTTCAAGGAGGTCGGTTTCGTTGAGGAATCGGGATGCCGCATATTGGCTGTTTTTGACACCTGTTCTTGCTGCACTCATTTTGGTGGTGATCGTGCCACTCATCTACGGATTTTATTATTCCTTTACGAATTGGAACGGTCTAGGGACGCCAGCTTTCATCGGTCTTAAGAATTATATGGATTTGTTTACGGATAGAGGGTTTCTGGATACATTTTGGTTCACCATTAAATTTTCCGTAGCGGCAATTGTTGTAATCAATGTCATCGGTTTAAGTTTGGCTCTTATCGTGACATCGAAAATCAAATCAAGCAACATACTGCGGACAGTTTTCTTTATGCCCAATTTAATTGGCGGCTTGATCCTAGGTTTTATTTGGCAGTTCATTTTCATTAAGGTCTTTGGTGCGATTGGTGACTTGACTGGGATCGAGGCATTTAATGGATGGTTATCAACGACAGAAACAGGTTTTTGGGGGTTGATCATATTAACGTCTTGGCAAATGGCCGGGTATATCATGATCATTTATATTGCATATCTGCAGGCTGTTCCTGAAGACTTGATCGAAGCGGCAAAAATTGATGGGGCTAACAGCTTCCAGCGTTTTCGCCATATCACCTTCCCGCTTGTGGCACCTGCTTTTACCGTCAGTTTGTTTTTGACGCTGTCCCACTCGTTCAAGATTTATGATCAAAATCTTTCTTTGACGAACGGAGCTCCCTATAATTCAACCGAAATGGTCGCGATGAACATTGTAAAATCCGCTTTCACCGAAAATGATATGGCATATGCACAGGCAAAAGCCGTAATCTTTTTCGTAATTGTGGCAGCAGTTTCTTTAACACAAGTGTATATCAATAAGAAAAGGGAGGTTGAGCTGTAATGAGAAAAAAATGGAAGCTATGGCTGGTTGGATTCATCGGTTTCATTTTAGCCGTAATATGGCTCACTCCGTTTTATTTAATGATTGTCAATGCTTTTAAAATGAAGCGGGATATATTTGCCGATACACTGGGACTGCCTGAAACCTGGACATTCGAAAACTTCATTCAAGCTTTCGAGCAATTGGATTTCCTCCGGACTTTATTCAATTCTTTATTGATATCGGGCGTCAGTGTAGTCATTATTATCATCTTTTCTGCGATGGCCGCATATGCACTTTCCCGAAACAAAAGTAAAATAAGTTCCTTGCTTTTCTTTGTGTTTGTAGCAGCCATGTTGATTCCGTTTCAGTCTGTGATGATACCGCTTGTTGCCCAATTTGGTCAGCTGGGGATGTTGAACAAGGCCGGACTGATTTTCATGTATTTAGGTTTTGGCTGCAGTCTTTCCATATTCCTATACCATGGTACATTAAAAGGGATTCCCCTCTCTCTTGATGAAGCAGCTAAAATTGATGGTGCTAACCGGTTTCAGGTATTTTGGTATATCATCTTTCCATTATTAAAACCGATGTCCATTACAGTTGGGATCTTAAATGTCATTTGGATATGGAATGACTATTTGTTGCCATCCCTTGTTATTGGTGGCGAGGGATCGGAGACCATTCCGCTTAAATTGTTCTTCTTTTTCGGGCAGTATACGAAACAATGGCATCTTGCCTTGGCTGGACTTACTTTATCCATCATTCCAGTCATCATTGCGTATTTTTTTGCTCAAAGGCAAATTATCAAAGGAATTGCAGATGGAGCCGTTAAATAACTATTTAAATATAGGGAATATTAAACCATATGCGGTGAACGGGGAGTGGTGATGAATATGTCTGTTACAATAAAGGACGTTGCCAAAAAAGCGAATGTCGCTCCATCAACGGTATCGCGTGTAATTCATAACAGCCCGACAATAAGTGAAAAGACAAAGCGTAAGGTACGCAAGGTATTAAAAGAAATGGGCTATCATATGAATGAAAATGCCCGCAACTTAGTCACGAAGTCCACAAAAGCCATTGGAATCGTCATGAAAAGTTCCGCAAGGGAATCACTTTATAATCCCTTTTTTCCAGAAGTGATCCGAGGCATCGGGGATTTCTGTAATAAAGAGGGGTACAGCCTTTCTCTGACAACCGGCGAGACGGAGGATGCCATCTTTGAGGATGTCGTGAAAATGGTTCAGGGCAGAAGAGTGGATGGCATGATTGTTTTATACTCTAAAAAGGACGATAAAGTAGTGCCGTATTTAATAAAGCAAGGCTTTCCGTTTGTTTTGATAGGGAAGCCAAGTACGAACGTCGGCGGCATCACATTCATTGATAACGATAATGTTCAAGCGGCCAGGGAAGTATCGGAGTTTGTAATCAGCCTTGGACATGAGCGAATCGCCTTTTTAGGAGGCAGTCCAGAGTTTGAAGTGATTCAAGCCCGCTTGACAGGGTTTCAACAAGCGATGGAGCAGGCTGGATTAGATGTGCCACAGGAATATATCAAATTGATCCCTTTAAATCGAACAGATGGAATAAAGGCGATTGATGAATTGCTGGAATTAAGTAAGGCTCCAACCGCTTTTTTGGTTATGGATCTTTTATTGGGAGTTCTTTTGCTTGGAGTTTTAGCAGAAAAGAACTTGAAAGTGCCGGAGCAAATTAGTGTCGTCTGTTTTAATCACTCAGAATTCATAGAATTTTTAAGTACGCCGCTTACAACGGTTGATATTCATACGTATCAGTTAGGGTATGAGGCGGCAAAATGCGTGTTCGATCTCATTGCAAATCCTGAAATGATGGAAAAAAGTATAAGGATCCCTACCAAAATCATAAAGCGGGAGTCGCATTTTGTTGCCGAAAAGGAAATTAAATGAAAAATGTAGAAATGTTTTACTAATTAAAGCTTGATTTTTGCTAACATAAATTTACAATATAGATTATCACTATTATTTTTGAAAATTCAACTTTCTATAAGCCAATAAGTATGATCTGATAATCGACTAAGGTTTGATCACGTTTAACGCAAACGTTTGCGTTATGAATAAAGAGGTAATAGTTTAAAATACGAGCAAGAACAAGATGCCGACAAATTGATATGGAGGAGATTGTTCATGAGAGTCCTAGTATGGAATGAGTTTCGCCACGAGAAAACAAAGCCTGAAGTAGCCGAAGTATATCCAGATGGAATCCATGGGGCAATTTCCGGATTTTTACAAAGTGAGCAGGTCGAAGTGAGGACGGCCACTCTCGATGAAGAAGAGCATGGATTAACCGAAGAAGCACTGAAACGAACGGATGTACTTCTATGGTGGGGACATGTAGCACATGATGAAGTTCAGGATGAAATCGTTACAAGGGTTCAGAAGCGGGTTCTCGAGGGAATGGGTCTCATCGTCCTTCATTCTGGTCATTTCTCTAAAATCTTCAAACAGTTAATGGGCACGACTTGCGATTTGAAATGGCGGGTGGCGGATGAGAGGGAAAGGCTCTGGGTTGTCGATCCCAGTCATCCGATCGTTGATGGAATCGGGGAATATATAGAGCTTGAGAAGGAAGAGATGTATGGGGAACATTTTGATATTCCTGCACCAGATCAATTAATATTCGTCAGTTGGTTTGAAGGCGGGGAGATCTTCAGAAGCGGTTGCACGTATCAGCGGGGAAAAGGAAGGATTTTCTATTTCCGTCCAGGTCATGAAACATATCCGACTTTCCATAATCCAGAGATTCAACGGGTAATTAAGAATGCCGTTGATTGGGTCAAGCCAGAATTTGGAATGGTAACGAACTATGGGAAAGCCGAACCGTTGGAATCCATATCAACAAAGAGCTGAAGTGAAGGAGAGAACAGAATGGGCAAAGTGAAGGTAGGAGTCATTGGATGCGGGAGTATCGCAAAAAATAGGCATTTTCCGGAGTATGATGCACATAAGGAAACTGAAATCATTGCCGTTTGTGATATTGTGCCAGACCGGGCGAATGCAGCAGCACAAAGGTATGGCGCCCAAGCATATACTGATTATATAGAACTTTTGAAAAATGAGGAGATTGAAGCGATCAGTGTATGTACACCGAATTACCTGCATGCAGGCATCACAGTTGCGGCCTTGGAAGCAGGTAAGCATGTCCTTTGTGAAAAACCAATGGCCACTTCTTTAGATGAAGCTGAAAAAATGAATGAGGCATCAGCGAAAAGCGGAAAAATACTAATGATTGGTCATAATCAGCGTTTTGTTCCTTCGCATCAAAAAGCGAAACAGCTTATTGAGAGTGGGAAGCTAGGAAAAGTCTATAGCTTCCGGACGGCCTTTGGACATTCCGGGCCAGAAACCTGGAGTGTGGACGGACGGGAAAGCTGGTTTTTTAAAAAGGATCAGGCAGTCATTGGTGCAATGGGCGACTTAGGCGTCCATAAAGCTGATTTATTAAGGTATCTCCTTGGAGAGGAATTTGTTGAAGTGGGAGCCTTTGTGGAAACGACTGCCAAGAAAAACACAGACGTTGATGACAGTGCGGCCTGTATTCTCCGGACGGAGAGCGGTATCATCGGTACTCTTACCGCCAGCTGGTCTTATGCAAAAGAAGACAATGCGACGGTCATTTATACGGAAAAAGCGGTATTGCGCCTTGAAGACGATCCGAAATACTCACTGATCATCCATCATGATGATGGAAAGACAGAAACCATCCAATTAGGAAGCATCCAGACAAATGATTCTGATGGACAGCATGATTCCGAAGTGATCAGCCACTTTGTAAAATGTGTGGTGAACAATGAGGAGCCTCTTGTCTCCGGAGTTGAAGGGTTAAAATCATTAAAAGTCATTCTTGGCGCGATGGAATCAAATGCATCCCGAAAAATCATCCGCTTATAAAGGGGTTTATAGTCATCATGTACAAATTAAAAATGGGTATTATCGGTGCTGGCGGAATTGCCCAAAAAAGGCATATCCCAGCTTTTCAAAAATTTCAAGATAAGGTAGTTTTATACGCCATCCAGGATATAGATGAAATGAAGGCGAGAGAAGTGGCACGTGAATTTCATATCGAGAAGGTTTTCACCAATTATGAAGAAATGTTTGCTGAAGTGGATGCTGTTACGATTGCAACGCCAAATAAGTTCCATGCGGAGATTTCAATTGCTGCCCTGCAAGCGGGTGTACATGTGTTATGCGAAAAGCCGATGGCCATTACAACTGAGGAATGTAAGGCAATAACCGAGGCTGCAAACATATCGGGTAAAGTGTTATCGACTGCTTATCATTACCGCTTCATGAAGGAAGCCCAGGCTGCAAAGAAAATGATTCAGGCCGGTGAAATCGGTGAGCCATATGTAGCGCGTGTACAGGCAATCAGACGCCGAAAAGTCCCTGGCTGGGGAGTATTTACAAGCAAAGAATTGCAAGGCGGGGGAAGCGTAATCGACTACGGCTGCCATTTGCTTGATTTGGCTTTATGGCTGATGGATGACCCAGAACCGATTGAAATCGTAGGTTCGACATATAATTATGTCAGTAAGGGTGTCGATCAGGTCAATCTATGGGGGAATTTCGATGCATCGGTATTTGAAGTGGATGACCATGCCACGGCTTATATCAAATTTGCCAACGGAGCATCTTTATTATTCGAAACTTCTTGGGCCGCGAATATCCGTGAAGAAGCAACTGTTTTGAGTTTATCCGGAACACAGGGCGGACTTGATGTGTTCCCATTAGTCTTGAATCAGGCTAAACACGGCATGCTATTAAATAGTGAGGCAGTATGGATGCCAGGGGAGGATACACCAGACCTGCAGCAGGCAGAGAACTTTATTGACAGCTGCCTAGGATTGGTGGAACCATTGGTAAAACCATCGGAAGCCATGAAAGTTTCAAAAATAATCGAAGCCATTTATCAAAGCTCGGCAAGTGGGAAGGTCATGAGCATAAACTAAAGAAAAGGTGAGGTGGGGCTTGTGAAATTAGGGGTTTTTACCGTGCTATTTGCTCAAAAATCATTCGAGGATATGCTTGATTATGTTGCGGATTCCGGATTAAAAACAGTTGAAATCGGTACAGGCGGGTATCCAGGCAATATCCATTGTCCACTCGATGAACTGCTGGATAGTGAAGAAAAGCGCCAAAAATACCTGGAATCCGTTCAAACAAGAGGATTAACGATCAGTGCATTCAGCTGCCACGGCAATCCGATCTCTCCAGATAAAGCGTTCGCCAAAGAAAGTGATGAAACACTGATTAAAACAATCAAGCTTGCATCCTTACTAAATGTCCCGGTCGTCAATACCTTTTCTGGTACAGCTGGTGATCACGAAGGAGCTAAATATCCAAACTGGCCTGTCGCCCCATGGCCCAATGAGTATACAGATGTGCTGAAATGGCAATGGGAAGAAAAATTGATCCCCTATTGGAAAAAAGTAGCCGCCATTGCCGATGAACACAATATAAAAATTGGACTTGAACTGCACGGTGGTTTTCTCGTTCACACACCCTACACCTTGTTAAAACTGCGGGAAGCTACATCGGATGCAATAGGAGCCAACCTAGATCCAAGCCATCTTTGGTGGCAGGGCATCGAGCCAGTCGGAGCCATCAAAATTCTAGGGAAAGCGGGGGCAATCTACCACTTCCACGCAAAAGACACATACTTGGATCAGGATAATATCAATATGTATGGATTAACCGACATGCAGCCATATGGAAATGTCCAAAGCCGCGCCTGGAACTTTCGCTCAGTAGGATGCGGACACAGCCTGCAAGATTGGTCCGACATCATGAGCGCCCTTCGCACATACGGTTACGATTACGTCGTCAGCATCGAACACGAAGATCCGCTGATGTCAGTCGAAGAAGGATTTCAACGGGCGGTAACCAATTTAAAAACTGTCCTCATCAACGAAAGTCCAACTGATTTATGGTGGGTATAATTTTATAGCCGATTACGAGCAGCCTATTAGAGGTTGCTTTTTATTTTGGCCATTAAAAGTGGAATTCGCGAGTAAAAGTGCGGAACTCACGAGTAAAAGTGCGAAACTCACGAGTAAAAGTGCGAAATTCACGAGTAAATGAGCGGAATTCACGAGTAACTGTGGAACTCACGAGTAAAATTGCAGAATTCACGAGTAAATGAGCAGAATTCACGAGTAAAAGTGCGAAATTCACGAGTAAAAGTACCCAAAAAGAACAAAATAGCAATTTTATTGCTGAAAAATCTTCTGAAATTAAAAAACGATGCCCCCTGAATTCTGGGAGCATCTCAATAGTTATCTCTGCCTAGGGGTATAATCCAACTCCTTGAATAGTTCCGATAATTCATCTTTGGTCAGGTCGCGCCATTGTCCTAGCGCCAGTCCGTCCAAATGGATATTCATGATTCGGATTCGATGCAAATCACGGACCTCATAACCGAGTGCTGAGCACATACGGCGGATTTGTCTGTTCAATCCTTGCATCAAGGTGATGTTGAATGTATATTTGGTCAATTGCTTAACCTTACATGGAAGTGTTTTCGTATCCAAAATCTCCACGCCGGATGACATATCTTGAATGAAGGAAGCGGTAAGTGGCTTATCCACGGTTACGATATATTCCTTTTCATGTTTGTTTTCTGCACGAAGGATTTCATTTACGATGTCTCCGTCATTCGTAAGCAGGATCAGTCCACTAGAGTCTTTGTCCAGCCGTCCGATATGAAAAATGCGAAGCGGATGATTTACAAAATCAACAATATTTCCTTTAATGTGTTTTTCCGTCGTACTTGTAATCCCTATCGGTTTATTCAGTGCAATATAGACATTTTGCTGTTCCACTTTTATTGGCTTGCCATCTACACGAACATCATCCCCGGGTTCAGCTTGACTGCCAAGCTCAGCAACTGTGCCATTAATCGTCACACGGCCATCGGCTATCCATTTATCTGCGCCTCGTCTCGAGGTAATTCCGGATTCACTGATATATTTATTGATCCTCAACTAAAGCACACCTTTGCATTCAGATTTTCTTCTTTAAAGGATAACGTAAATCATGCTGGGTAGACAAGGGGAAAAGACAAGAAAGTGTTAGGGGGTTTGAAATTCTGTACATTTTTTACAAGTTTTTCATGACGGCAGCTGGGTATTCTTTTTTCTTTTTACTTGTCAGATAGACACCAATGAAGGCAAGGAGACCGTCCAGGAGTTGGACCAAAGTAATCGGTTGACCTAAAAGTAGGTTAAGAATGGCGGTAAAAACAGCAATCAGATTTAGATAAATTCCAGCCTGGCTTGCATTGATATGACGAAGGGAAATATTCCAGAAAATAAAGGGGCCAACAGATGGGAAGATTCAAATGTATATGAGTCCTGTGAGCTGGAAAATATCCGGAAGGTGTCAATAAAGATATGATAAGTCCGAGTGCATGGAGGGCTGAAATTTTCTCCTTTAGCAGCAATCTCCATTATTTCCATACACTCCTCCAATTTGGCTTTTGAATCCATTGTCGAAAATGTAATTATCGGCCCAGAACAGATTGGCCAAGATGAGAAAAAATAAAATAACAATAGATTTTTTCATCAGGCTGTCTCTTCCTTAATTAGTAGAATATTCACTAAATATAGCGAAAATAGAAGATCCTAATCATCTAGTAATGTAAGACGTTCAATTAAGGTTAGGAATAAAGATGGGATAAATCAAGAAAAGGCTGCTCAACAGTGCTGAACAGCCTTTCCTTCTATATACTAAGCGAAAATGGCACTGATTTCGGCGATTTCATCCATGGTTAGATTGACATCCAATGCTTTTAAGTTGCGTGTGACCTGTTCTGGCTTTTTCGCTCCGGGAATCAGGACATCTACCGAGTGCCGAGTTAAATACCAAGCTAGTACCACATCGGCGACATCGGCATGCTTCCTGTTGGCGATTGCCCGTACCTCTTCCACTTTTTGCAGGTTGCTTACAAAGGCTTGTCCTTGGAAAAGCGGACTTTTTGCCCGGCCGTCCTCGAATGTTGATTCTTGATTATATTTGCCGCCGAGAAGACCGGAAGCAAGGGGGAAATAAGGAATGAAGGAGATATTATTTTCGGCTGTATATGGCAGTAGGTCTTGTTCTGCCTCCCGTTTGAATAGATTGTACTCGGATTGCAGGACATCGACATAGCCGTCTTTATTCGCTTCCTTCAATTGTTCGAACGAAAAGTTCGAGACTCCGATTGACTTGATTTTGCCTGCATCCTTCAATTCCTTTAAGGCACCTACTGCTTCATCTTTAGGAGTACCCTCATCAGGGAAATGGATATAGAATAAGTCGATGTAGTCTGTTTGGAGCCTTTTTAGACTCGAATCCACGGCATTTTTCAGAAAAGCCGGAGAGTTATCAAAGACGATATTGCCATCGGAAAATTTATGTGCCCCTTTAGTGGCAAGTACGATATCCTCGCGTTTGCGACTCTCTTTAAGGATTTCACCGATAAGTTCTTCTGAGCGCTCCGGACCGTAAATGTAAGCTGTATCCCAAAAGTTAATTCCTTCATCAAGTGCCGTTCTCAAGACGTCCCTTCCTGTATCCTCGCTTAGATTAGGGAATAGGTTATGTCCGCCAATGGCATTCGTTCCAAGGCCAATCGGATTTACATACAAATCTGTTTTACCAATACGAGTTTGTTTAGACATATTACTTATCATCTCCTTTAACCCCATCATAACAAAAAGTGGATGGTGTTTTCCAAAATAAAGCAATGCAGGCCGTCCAAAAAATAAGCAGATGATCTGTAAAATCATCTGCTTCCCTCATTATAATAATGTTTTGATTTCCAACTCCTCAGCTGGAGCTGTTTGTCCGATTTGACTGAGCAGAATGCCAAGGGCTGTACCGACGAGAGCAGGGATGACCCACTCCATGCCGTAAGCGGAAAGGGGAAGGACATCAGTCAAGGTTTGCACGGGTCCTAATTGTAAGCCGAAAGCATTCAGCCCATCCATCAAGGCGAAAACTCCTGTGAAAGTCATTGCACTGCGATAAACCTTCTTCGGGTTTTTGAAATGACGGCTGAAGAATGTCAGGACAATCAGGACGATCGTTAACGGATAAGCCATCACAAGGAATGGTACCGATACTTTCAGAATTTGATTCAGACCCATATTTGAAAGGATGAAACCGACGATTGTTACAATCAGAATGACGCTTTTGTAGTTCAGCTTGGGAAAAAGTTTCGAGAAGTACTGTCCGCAAGCGGTCGTCAATCCGACGACGGTGGTGAAACATGCTAAAGTGAAAATGATGCCGAGAAGGGCCTTCCCGCCAGTTCCAAGTAAAAGGGTGGATGCGACTGTGAGGATATCCGTTCCGTTTTCGAATGACCCATCGGCTGCCATGCGTGCTCCCATTATACCTAAGGAGATATAGACTAATGAAAGCAATACACCAGCGATGAGACCCGCTTTTACTGTATATCTCGTCAATTGTTTTCGATCGGAAATCCCTCTTTGCTGGATTGAAGTAAGGATGACGATCCCAAATGCCAGGGCAGCTAAAGCATCCATCGTGTTGTACCCTTCAATGAACCCTTTCGAAAATGCTCCTGCTGCATATGCGTCTGTTGGAGCTTTGAATGGAGCATCAAGCTTTACGAATCCGACAGCACAGAGAATGACCATGGACAAAAGCAGAATAGGTGTAATCCAGCGTCCCATGAAGGTTTCCATTTTTTTTGGATTCAATGAAATGGCATAAACGATGATGAAAAATATGGTTGTGAATATGAATAGGAACAGGGATTGATTCATTGAGTCACCAAGATATGGCTTGAAGCCCATTTCATAGGCGACATTCGCATTCCGTGGAATGGCTAGAAAAGGTCCGATGCTTAAATAAATGACAACCATGAACAACGTGCTGAATAGAGGATGTACACGTGCCCCGATAGTTTGTGCCCCGCCTTTAACAAGTGAGACGGCGAGAAGCACTAAAATTGGCAGGCCGACTCCAGTGGCGATAAAACCGGTAATGGCTGGCCAAAAAGAAGTTCCCGAAGACGCCCCTAAAAATGGGGGGAATATAAGATTCCCGGCTCCGAAGAACATTGAGAAAAGCATTAGGCCGATAAATAATGTGTCTGTTTTTTTCATGGTGATTCTCCTTTTTTTAAAATGATAACTCCCGCCGACTGGCCTGAAAAAGGCTATTTTAAGTGTTTTGTGCAAATAAAAAACTCGCCCCTGAAAATCAGGGACGAGTTTGTGCTCGCGTTACCACCCATATTCCGCACTTCATAAGAAGCTGCGGCACTCAGTCAACGTACGAATTCATACGTGATCCATTGTAACGGCGGAAACCCGTCAAAGCCTACTGCATTTTCAGCTTTGCATCTCAGAGATGATTTTCGGATAGGCCTTGGACATCGACTTCCACCAAATGTCGACTCTCTGTGGAACAGGGTACTAATCTTACTCTTTCTCTTCATAGATTTTATAATATAAAGATAATTTAGCAAATTCTGATTATGAAGTCAACATAATTTATCATTTCATTATTCCTTTTAAGCAGGGAATTAGTCCTCCGTTGGCGAAACTTCCTTTATCGAGGGGTATTTTTTGCAAAAAGAATCGGATATAACTCCCTATTATCTTTCTAACCGCAACTATATTATAATAGAAGGCAGAACACTAAAGGAGACAACATTATGTCTGAAAATAAAAAGTTAAGCCTGGCGGATGCAGTCAAACAAAAACTGGCTCAAAAGCAAGCAGGATCAAGTAAAGATAAACTGGAAACCGGCGTAGTGAAGAAAACGAAACAGCTTAAAAGCCAGTTGACCAAAAAGCCGAATAACCAACGTAAGCGTACAGGGGTATAATCCTAATTTGTCAATGGACAATGACTGTTCGGAGCTTATCAGAGAGCAGTTACCTTTCACGAATGAGGGTGCTGCTTTTTTATGTGAACGATTAAATGGGATATTAGTAATGAGTGGGGTAGAGGATTTGTCTTATTACCGTTTTTAGTTTTAGGTAGTTAAAGGGCTGGACTTCTGGTAATTTAGATGTATAAAGAATGGTTCGCTAAACTTTTCAGATACCGGTTAAACTAGAAAAAACATAATTTCTCGAATATGGAAATGACATCTCTGTATCGGTTCATTAAAATCATTACAGTTCCATTCGTTTCTGTTTTAAAATTGTAAGAGTGGTGACATGTTGTTACCATATTGTTTTGTTAAAATAACATTTTAAGGTTTACAAATGATTTTCTTAACTAAAGGAACCTATTAATTGCATGTTAGGGCTTCTTGACTGCTTTTCAAATTAGTGATTATCCTTTAATTGAAAATATGAAATATATCGGGGGAATAAAGATGGACGAACGGCTGATCGGGAAAAAATATTATGAAACGATGATTGAGGATACAAGGAAACACCCCATTCAAGCTTTGGGTGAAATGTTTCTCGTGGAACAAAAAAAAGAAAGAGCGGATTTAACGGCAATTCGATTCGCTCAAGGTGAAGTATACTTTCAGCACCATGACTTTGAAGCAGCCATTTTTAAATGGGAAAACATAGAAGGTGAACTTGGTTCATGGGCGAAGAAAAACATCGCTGATGCTTATTTTGAACTGGAAATGTATTCAACCGCAGAGGATATTTATAAATCCGTCGATACGAATGAAGCGGTTTTGAAAACGGAGGTTCTTTTGCAACTGTTTTCCCTTTACATAGTTGAATCTAGAAATGATTTGGCTTCCAAAGTCGTGAAAGAAGCAGTAGAGTTTCAACCTGACTATCCGAATGTCACGGAAATCGCACGAGCCTTTTTTGAAGAACAAAAGGATTGGAACAGTGCGGTGGTATTAGCGGCGAATGAAAGTATCCGTACAGAATCAATGGGCTGGTTCGATGTGCTGAAAACGTATATCCAGCAGGGGGTTGCCCAATCGATGGATCCGGACTACTTTTCAACTGTCCTTGGTTCGCTATACACACTTGACCAGGGGCGTTTCGAAAAGGTGACGGTTGCCCTCTGGAAAAATTATAAATATACCGATTCTTATTTTGAATGGCTAAGAGTGATTAATAACTTGATAGATACAATCGAATTAAACCAAGGGGATGTATGGGATGAGCTTTCCGTCTATTACAGGGATGCATATGCAGGCCTGTTGGAAGGAACGCACCTAATCAAAGATTTAAGCCCTGTCGTGCCAAGGTTGCTGGAAAACTGGCTGAAAATCGCAGATGGGGAGCTTTCGCTGTTTGCGGCGGCATCCGCGCTGTCCTGGAATGAAATCTTCCCGGATACGATTAATGCGCTGGTCATTCAGGATGCAGAAAGCCTGCTTTCGAAATCGCCTAAATTGGGAGGCGGACTGGAAGCGGGAGAGAAACTGTTCAATTCTATCATCCAATGGGCTGAAGAGAATGATTTAAGGGTTGGCAATAAGCTTAAATGGATGGTCGAGGGGCTTAAGGATACCGGAAATTTCAATCTTCTTCTTGTGGGAAGTACAGGAAATGGCAAGACATCCTTTATACAGTCAATAGTTGGCGAGAGCATCGCTGCCGAAGATCATTCTTCACTAGTCAGCGTCAAAGACGGGGATGATTTGGAAATCCTTGAAATTACCGATACAGATAGCAAGGTTGTCATGGAGCTAACTGAATTGGATGAAACACGCCGCCAGCGCGGGACTATTGTCGATGTGACGCTTATTAGTGACTATCTTAGAAATAATCGTCTGCGATTATTGGATACACCGGGGTTCAATGGGGAAAAAAGCGTGGAATCGGATTTCCAAGGCTATTTACATGGCAGTGATGGCCTGATGTTCGTTCTTGATGCCCGGGCGCCTTTCACCGGTAGTGAACGGGACCTGTTATTGGAAATTCAAATGATGGCTCCGAAACTGCCGATTCATTTCTTATTAAATAAAATGGATACGATATACAGTGATCAAGTCGCGGTCCGGATGGAAGACGAAACATGGGATAAAGTGAATGCATATTTCCCGAATGCGAAAGTGTTCGCTTTCTCTAAACTTTATGACAGCAAGCAGCAGTTGAATGACCTTTCTGCATTCCTTCAATCGAATTATCAAGATGATAATTGGAAAGAAAGAAGGTCTGAAAAAATCCTTGCTTTCATTCGTAAAACTTTATCTTATCTGTTAGAAAAACGGACAGCCAATGAACGGAAATGCGAGCATTCCATCTCTTGGAATGAACAGATGGAAGTCAAATTGAATGGTGCGGTCAATCAACTGGCTGATTTAGAAAAAGAAAAAAGTGAAAATATCATAAGGTCGTACCGTGTGCTTAAGGATGAAGTGAAAAGTCAGCTTTCTTCTAAAATTCCTGAATTACTGAGGGATTGCTCTAAATCGTTAACGGAAAGCAGTGATTTCAGTCAGGTCCATATACAGTTGAACCATGAAATGAATGAGCGGATTCAAGCCTTCATTTCTGACAAGATCATGCCTCAATATTACCGTTCTCTTCAAGATTGGATTGCTAGTTCCCAAATGGAGTTCTCACAAAGCCAACAGTTTATGGATGAGATGAGTGCCGGATTCAATGAATTATACAAAGAAGAACGGATTATGCTGGCAGGTGACTTCAGGGTATTGGATGACTGGCGCCGTGATGCCGACAGGATGACAAGCAGTATCCGCATCGATGACGTTAATATCCTTTTGCGAAGGACTCCATCACAATTGCTGCTTAAAGGAGCAGGAAAGCTGTTTGGGGCAATACCGCAAAATAAAGCCAATATGTACAATCGTTATAAGAAATACTTGGAAAGTGAAGATTACCAGGATGTTGCGGAAATGATCACTGAACGCTTCCTTACCCAATTTGGATTGTTTGAAAAATCTTTAGATCGGGACATCTCACTTTTCTATCGCAGCTCATTTGCCTTACTTCAAAAAACAATAGAGCAAACGCAGACTGAAATTAAAGACTACCAGGCTGCATTGGAGCATATGAAAGAAAATCCGGAAGTTTACCGTGATCCGATCACTGTGTTCGAAGTGAAACTACGTCAGTTGGAGAGACTTGAAAAAATTGAGAAAAAGCGTCTAGCCCAGCTTCAAAGAAAATAAAAAGTAGCAGGAAACATTTCAAATATTCGAAAAACTATTGACTTTACGACTATATCCCTATAAAGTGATAATTACGAAAAACGTAACACGATATATTCTCTTATCAAGAGTGGCGGAGGGACTGGCCCTAAGATGCCCAGCAACCGTTCCATTAGGAATTGGTGCTAAATCCTGCAAAACAGAAATGTTTTGACAGATAAGAGAGGGATAAGTCTGCAATACAGCTGATTAAACCTCTCTATTACTAGAGAGGTTTTTATTTTATGATTTACACCAACTTAACTGATAAGAATAATAGGAGAATGTGGAGGGAAACAAGATGGGAAGATCTATTAAAGGGATATTCGTTTCAGCCATCGCTTCGGCGTTGCTTTTAACGGGTTGTTCTACAGGACAGAGTTCCACAGAATCGAAGAAAGAAGAAAAAGTATCATTTGAAAATGTACCGGAAAGATTTGCTGATGGGGAAGGGGCCAAAATCAAAGTGATCCGTAAAATTGGCGGTGATGATCATACGGCCCAATACCTTGCTGGAGCGAAGGAAGAAGGAGAAGCAATGGGCTTTCAAGTGGATACGTATACAGCCAATGGGGATACGGCTAAATTCCATGATGCGATCGCGCAGGCTTTGCAGGAAGATTATGACGGCTATATCATCTCCCATGGTGATGATGCAGCAACAGTGAATGACGTTCAAAAGTTGGTTGATGCAGGTAAAAGCGTTGTCACATTCGATTCAAATAGCGATTTATCTAAAATAGAAGGTGTGACATTAACTTCACAGGATGATGAAGCGCTGGCAACACTGGCTTTCGATAAACTGATAAAAGTACAGAAAGGTGAAGCGGCGATTGCTTACCTTTGGGTGGATGGTTTTCCTCCAATGGTGAGAAGAAATTCAGTTTATCAGGAAAAATTAAAAGAAAACCCTGGAATTAGGGAAGTCGAAAGATTCGGAGTGGCATCTGCAGATACTTCGGTTCAAACACAAAATGCAGTAGCCGCAATGCTGAATAAATACCCAAAAGGTAAATTGGATGCCATTTTCGCAACATGGGATGCCTTCGCTATCGGTGCCGCCCGGGCGATTAAAGAAGCGGGCCGCGATGAAGTGAAGATATACGGAATTGATGTATCGAATGCAGATCTTCAGGAAATCCAATCGGCCGCTAGCTCATGGTCCTACACGGCAGCCGTCGATCCCAAGTTGATTGGTGCAGTGAATATGAGGATATTGGCAAAAAAATTAGCGGGCGAAAAAACACCGCAAACCTATGACTTAGAGGCTTCACTTATTTCACAAAAGCAAATCCAAGCCTCAAAAGAAGCCGTTAACATGGCAAATCTGTCTGGTATTGTCGAAGGATGGGGTGTATCAACGGAATTTGAAGAAGATTGGATGAAAGTTTTGAAAGCTCATTATAAAAAGTAAAAGGGGACACTCTCTTGCAAGTGAAGGGAGTGTCTGTTCAATAAGGGGGAATGGACATGGGCACGCAACTAGAAATGAAGAAAATCTCGATTGAATTTCCAGGAGTGAAGGCGCTTAGTGAAGTTGACTTTTCTATACAATCAGGGGCAACCCACGCATTGGTCGGTGCAAACGGAGCAGGGAAATCGACGTTAATGAAGGTTTTATCGGGAGCCCATGTTCATTATTCAGGTGACATTTTTATTGATGGGATAAAGCAGAATATCCGCTCGCCCAAAGCGGCGCAGGAACAGGGTATTCAAATAGTTTATCAGGAAGTAGATACGGCCCTCATCCCTTATTTAACCGTTGGGGAAAATATAATGTTGAATGATATGGTCCAAAACATGGGAAAAAAACAGATAGTTCAATGGAAAGAGCTGCACAACCAAGCCTCTTTAATTCTTGAAGATATGAAAATTCGTGTCCCTTCGAAAAAGCTGGTAAGAGACCTTACCTTGGCTGAAAAACAGATGGTCCTGATAGCAAGAGCCGTTTCGACAGAATGCAAATTCCTGATTCTCGACGAACCAACTGCTCCGTTAAGTCATATAGAAACGACAGAACTTTTTCGAATTGTAAATGAATTAAAGCAAAAAGGTGTTGGAGTCATTTTCATTTCACATCGTCTGCCTGAGATTTTTGAAATCTGTGAGGAAATTACGATCATGAGGAATGGGGAGCTTGTCACTTGTCGAAAGATGGAAGACATCACCTGTAACGAAGTGATAGAGAATATGCTAGGGAAAACCATGGATGAACAGTTCCCTGAAGTGAATTCTTCGATTGGCGACGTTATTCTGGAAGTGAAGGGATTGTCAGATACAGAGAAAGTTAAAAATGTCAGTCTGCATATTAAAGCAGGGGAGATAATCGGCTTGGCAGGGTTGGTCGGGTCTGGGAAAACGGAGTTGTGTAAAAGCCTTTTCGGTCATACTTCGATTACAGCAGGTGAAATCATCCTAAATGGCCGAAAGCTTTCTTTGAAATCACCGCACCAAGCAGTAAAAAGCGGTCTGGCACTTATACCTGAGGAACGCAGGAAAGAAGGGGTCCTTGTTCAGGAATCAGTATCGGCGAACTTGACTGCAGCCAGTATCGGCAAATTCTGCAAGACATTCAGTTTTGTGGATCGTAAGGCGGAAATGGAAAAAGCGAAGGAAATGATCGCAAGTCTCGGCATAAAAACTCCTTCCGGGGAGGTGAAAGTAGAAAACCTTTCAGGTGGTAACCAGCAAAAGGTTGCCATTGGAAAATGGCTTATAGCCGATGCGGATGTATACATATTCGATGAACCAACGAAAGGTGTCGATGTTGGAGCCAAGAAGGATATATTCGAAATGATTGCAAAGCTTGCGAGGGATGGGAAAGCGATCATTTATGCATCATCCGAGCTCTCCGAAATCATTGGCATTACTAACCGGACATACGTGTTATATGACGGGAGCACTGTCATCGAACTAGAAACAAGCAAAACGAATGAAGAAGAACTACTATTCTATTCAACAGGAGGAAATTAGGATGAGTACACCCATTTCTGTTACACAGACAGCGAAAGCGAAGAAAAAGGTGGACCTGTTCGAATTTTTCTATAAATACGGCACAATATTAACGATTGTCATTCTAATTGGAATTTTTGCCGTGTCCAATCCATCTTTCATTCAAACTACTAATCTGATCAACATCCTGCGTTCTATCTCAATCGTGACCATCATTGCGATCGGCATAACGATATCCTTGACAGTGAATGGGTTCGACCTTTCCGTCGGCTCCGTCGCATCATTGGCCAATGCCATAGTCATATCAATGTTTGTCTGGTTTTCACAGGATACATTCATCGCCATATTAGCTGCAATCGGTGCCTCACTTGTCGTAGGGGCTTTGAATTCATTCATGATCGTTAAATTGAGAATTCCCGACATGCTAATGACATTGGCTACGATGTTCATTATCCAGGGAATTGCCCTTACCTATACAAAAGGGGCAACGGTTTCGCAAAATATGGTCATGCCCGATGGGACATTCGCAACAGGACTGATCAGCCCGTTTTTCGCCAAAATTGGCCAAGTACCATGGATAATCCTGATCATGGCAGTCATTGTGATAGCGACCCATATCTTTTTGACTTATACGAAGCACGGTCGTTATATGTACATGATTGGGGGAAATAAGGAAGCGGCGAGACTTTCCGGGATATCGGTTAATAAATACAAAATCCTTGCCTATCTGCTTTCAGCTCTATTAGCTGCAATCGGGGGGATTGTCCTAGCTTCAAGGGTCATGACATCAGAAATCAATTCAGGGTCCCCCTATTTAATGGATGCCGTTGCAGCAGCCTTCATTGGTTCCTCCGTTTTAGGAGCGGGAAAACCGAATGCCTTTGGAACCTTTGTCGGTGCAGTCCTGATCGGAATCCTTCAAAATGGTTTGATCATGATGTCCGTTCCGTATTATGCTATGGATATCGTCAAAGGAACAGTGCTGGCCCTTGCGCTCGCGGTAACTTATTATAAACAAAAACACTAAAATGAATCTATCACCTTAAATTATTAAGAGGCCGTTTCCCATTTAGGATAAGGGGTAGACATTGTCCTTATTAGATTCTTCTTGCAAGAATCCTGTAATTTTGAATTTTGAATAAAGATTGATAAAAATCCTGTTGGATATGAACAGGATTTTTTCGTTGGCACCTAAAGGGCGGGGTAATCGAGATAAGAATTTCGTTTATGTATCGTCTTCATTTTACTTTATCACCTCTTATAATAAAGTCGCCAAAAGCAATTATAAAAGAAGGCGGAGCTAGTTCGATAACCGCAAATGATGCTAGTTGCTGAGGGTTGAGAAATTGGGTGCAGCGGCTCCCCAGCTGATGGTCAGAATGCTTCTTTTAGAAAAGGCTGAAATAAAACGTCCAGAAAAATGCTAAGCAAAGATACTCGCCCCAAATAAAAACTTATATGATAGACCTCCAGATTTTTATTCAGAACACCATCATAATATTGTTAAGGGATAACACCAACTGATTTTCAAAAAAACAGAACCTTTAAATTTCAGGTTCTGTTCCTATTGGTTATTTGAACTTTTGCACTTCTTCTTTTCCCTCGAATTTGTTGTCTTTCAATATGCCGATTTCTTCGATATGGTTTCGTGCCGTTTCATCGCCAAATTTATATATGAGGGCATAAAGCTTTTTCATGGCTGCATCGTATTTATCATTTGCCCGGTCATGATGATAGAGAAGGTAGGGGACATGTGAACGGGCATATGCCTCCAGGTCATCTGTCCGGTGTTCCTCCAAGCATTGTTTCAATTCTGCCAGTTCCTCATCAGTTACGTGTACAGTGAAGCTCGGGTTCTCTTCAAGTTTTTGTCCGAGTACGTCGCCGCTGACCAAATCGACATGATAGGTCTGTTTGTCCTGCCTCATTCTACTCATCATCCTTTCAACCGTTTATCTTTCTGTACCACTTTTTGTAAAAAGATAATCATAAAAGTCAACATTTCCTTAATGAAAATGATAGGAAATAGAGGTATCGGATTTCTTATCAAAGGGTTTAAGATGGATGTATAGAATAATATGGGGGAGTATCTTTGGAAAAGTGAGGAGTGATGTAGTGAAGAGAACATTCATGGTTATTTTTTTGATGTTGATTGCTTCAGGCTGCGTAACAAGGAATTATGATTCCAATATGGATTTGGGGAAAAGTCAGTTGAATGAGGAAAATTATTTAGAAGCCCACGAGGCATTTGAATTAGCTTATAAAGAAGCAAAAACACCGGAAGTAAGAGAATTAATGGATCTTTCAGGTTTTCTGGCGAGTGGAATGAAGAAATACGACGAACAGGATTTTGATTCGGCCCAAAGAGATTTTCAAGAAGCAGCCACATATAAGGCAAAATACCAGGAAGGTAAACTAATGGTTTTAAAGGCGGCGGAAATGCATCCGGTATCAGGCCCAGCCACTATAGAAACCGTAGAGGGGAATGACGAAGTGGAACCGATGGAGGAAGCAAGTAAAGAAGGGACCATTGGATCCGAATTAGAAGATAAGGCGGCAACGGATACAAAAGCTGAGACGGTAAAAGGAAAAGAAGAGAGTGAGGATTCGGTTAGTACCTTAAGTAAATCTCAGGCGGAGAAGCTTGTGAAGGATTACGTGGACATGGAAAATTTCCCGCATTTGCAAATAGAATATGATCATGATGCCGAAAAGGGAGATTACATTTTTCAAGTGTTCGAAGTGGATGAAGGCAGTCAGAAAAATGGCCATGCAGCCACTTGGGGATGGTATGGCGTGAATAAGGAGACAAAAGAAGTGTATGAAGTCATGTAAAGGTATATATAACGGTCGAATTGAAAAGGGGCCCATGTTGAGGCCTTTTTGTTTTCTAGCATGCCAAACATCATATAGCAGGATGTGATAAAATTTTATATTTTTTATAAAAAGGTCACTTATTTCTTTATTTCTTAAGAATTTTTTAATAATTACTGTATATGATTGAGCCAAGTAAATGACAATCATAGGAGGGATAAAGATGGAGAATTATAATGGTGATGAGCAAGCCAGAGTGAAGACAGAAAGGAAGAAGGGTAAGTCCTTTTTGCTAACTGGCCTTGTTTCCGGAACAGTTGCTTCTATTGTTACATCTTCTGTATTTGTATTTGGCGGGGATTTTATAGATCAAGGGAAAGGTTCCGTGAATGAGTCAACCCAAAAGGCGGGTGTAGAGCAAACGGAAAACGTTGAAAAGGATAGAAGTGTCACGGCAGAAAAGTTATCGACAAGTACGGATTCAAATGATAGGGCAGAGATGGTGGAATCAGCATCCAAATCGATTGTAGGGGTCGTGAATTTACAAGAGATGCAAAACCAGGACCCATTCCAGCAGCAAAGCACGAAAAGCGAAACGGTTGCGAGCGGCACTGGTTCAGGGGTCATTTTTAAAAAGGCAAATGGGAAGGCCTATATCATTACGAACAATCATGTTATTGAGGGAGCAAAGAAAGTCGAAATTTCATTATATGATGGACAAAAGGCAACTGCAGTGGTTGTCGGGGCGGATGCTTTGACGGACTTAGCGGTTTTGACAATTGATGCCTCGAAAGCACCTGATGGAATTAAATTCGGGAATTCTGATAGCATGCGTCCAGGTGAAGAAGTATTGGCGATTGGTAATCCTCTTGGACTTGACTTTTCACGTTCGGTTACACAAGGGATCGTCAGTGCGACCGGACGCTCCATTTCAGTCGATACATCGGACGGTGAGTGGGAACTTGATGTCCTTCAAACAGATGCTGCGATTAACCCTGGCAATAGCGGCGGGGCATTGATCAATACAGCTGGGGAAGTGATAGGCATAAACAGCTTGAAGATTTCCGAAAATGGTGTGGAGGGCCTAGGTTTTGCCATACCAAGTAATGATGTGATTCCGGTTGTTACGGAACTGATTGAAAACGGAAAAATCACGCGCCCGTATTTAGGAGTAAGCTTGGCCAGTATAGAAGAACTGCCACAGTATTACCTACAAAATGTTCCTGAAGCTGCAAAGTCGGGTGTCATGGTTACAAGTATTGAAGCGGGATCGGCAGCAGCGAATGGAGGGCTTAAGCAACAGGATATCATCGCGGAGATTGATGGAACGAAAATAAATACGGCAGCAGAATTAAGGAAAGTCTTATACACGGATAAGAAAATCGGAGATAAAGTGAAGGTTAAAGTGTATCGGGGGGCGGAAAAGAAAACGTTAACGATAACCTTGCAGAAATCATAGAAAGATGTATGGCCCCTGATAAATTCATCAGGGGTCATTTATTTGATATTGAAGTCAAAAAGTTTTTAAAAGTATAGAAAAGGATAGTATTGGAAAAATTGATAGTGTATTTATACTGTTTTACAGATTTTTCATATAGTCTTGAATACCTAAAAGTGAATAGTGGCGTCTTCTATTTGTCAAGGTTTTCATTGTGGATATGTTAAAAAATAGAAAAGATTTGACAAATTTGTGAAATGTCATAAAATAGAAAGAAAGGGGATGAAATAATGGAAACTAATCAGAAGATGATGGATGCAGTGAAGTGGGTATCAGGCACAGGTTGTGTAATCGGGATTTTAATTTTTAGTTTAAGTTTTTTTGTAAGCGATTACAACAAGGATTATTTATTAACCGCTGTTGGGATGGCCATTACACTAAGCGCAGCTGCCATTTTTCTAGTTGGTATATTTTTTGTCCTGACAGAAGAAATGGTGATGAACACAAAAAAGGGTGAAAGAGTTGTACCGGATACAACTAAAGTTATAAAATTAAAATCAAAAGCTATTCCTAAAACAAAAAGGAGTACCGAATACAGTAACTAAAAAAGGACAATCATTCCTGTTCTGAAAGAAAGGCCACACGACACCAAGAGCAACGGCTGTAAGAACATGGAGAATAGGAACCCCATTGTATATCCACGAAGAAATAATAGTTTCATACTCGTATTACATCATTCCTTACAGGTAGATGAGGCTAGAACCCGGAATGCTTGTGAAGAATCAGCTGTCGGTATGGTAGCGAAGTTGTATTCGGGAACTTTGGAATTGAGAGTAGGCCAATACTCTGAATTTTAAAGGGTCGCTTGAAATATTACTTGGTGCATAACGAGTACTTCAGAAAATTGTACACGATTAAAATGTAACCAAACGATAACCCAAGTGCACTAACGAATGAAAGCGTATTCAATAACCCAAATCCCAGCTGACTTACAATATGTGTACATTCGATGTGCTTGGCCATCCAAACCAAACTTGCCCACATTCCTAAATGAAAAGTTCTCACTCTACATCATGAACTATACCCACGAAAAAAAATGGACACCTTAAAATGTCCATTTTTTTTCGTTTTTTTATGTGCGTTTACTAAAAGAAATGCAGTTATCCAGTGTGTTTCTTTTATGCTAGGCACCAAAATGCAGTTTTACTAAAAAGGACAACTGAGGTGAAGTGGTTTTTGCAATAGCATATTGGGATAATAATTGGATTAATGTCCTAAACTGCTGTTGGGGAATACTGACAGGGCAGTAAGTGTTTATTGGGGAAGTAACCCAGTTAGCAATCAAAGTGGGAAGGCAATCAAGTAATTATCATAAGGATCGGAATGTTCATTTCAGACTATTTGCTTCCATATATAGTGACCAGTGTTGGACCGTAAGGGGATTGAAGCAGAAAAAATGACATGGTGTGCACAATGCCGTTACCCACGTCCGTGGTCGAGTTAGAAAAATACGTTTTTAAATCCTGGCTAACATCGTCATCATTCACGATCCCATCGATAGTTACCTAATTAACATGATAGGTAATGGAAATCGTAGTGTTAAGAAAATTCAGATTTGCTCTTGAGGTTATGTACGTGGCGAATATATTGTAAAAATTATATTTCATTATATTAAAGTAACATTAAATGGAAAATGGAGCAGAGCTACTTTTTAATCCTAGACTCCATATGTAAGGAATTAAACACTTATTATATTTCATTTCCTTAAGGTTTTCGAACATTTCAGTTCAATTACCAACTTCTTACTGTATTTTAATGAACTTTATGTGACAGATGTCACTTTGTATTGTCTTTTTTTAAACTTGGGATTAATATTGTTATGTCGGGGTTTGTGAACATGGTAACACTTTGTCCGAATAATTACCAATAGGAATTTTATTATGTAAGAAAGGGGTAGTACTATGAAAATAAAATGGGCTTTATTAACTATACTTTTTACCATCGCCACTGTGCTAACGGGTTGCGATAACCCATTAATGGTCTTGGACCCTAAAGGGCCAGTAGCTGCAACACAAGCAGATGTCATTATGTTATCGATATGGACAATGGCCTTTGTCGTTCTTGTCGTAATCGTACTGTATGTCTTCATGATAATGAAATATCGTGCTTCCAAACAGCGTGATGATTATGAACCACCTCATATTGAAGGAAGTAAGGTTCTTGAAATAATTTGGGTTGCAATCCCAATTTTAATCGTCGCTTTCCTTTCCTTTGTTACTGTTAAAACAACAAATGAAGTAGAGGCAACACCTAAAGGATACGAAAAGCAGGAACCATTAGTTATCTACGCTTCATCTTCTAACTGGAAGTGGCACTTTAGTTATCCTGAAGAAAATATCGAAACAGTTAACTATCTGTTTTTACCGACTAACCGACCAATTGAATTTAAACTTTATTCATACGGACCAATTGCTAGTTTCTGGATTCCGCAACTTGGAGGACAAAAATATGCGATGTCTGATATGGTTACCACGTTGCACTTAGCAGCTGAAGTACCAGGTGAGTATATGGGCCGAAATTCAAACTTCAGTGGTTCAGGTTTTGCTCAGCAAACGTTCAACGTAAATGTATTGCCAAAAAAAGAATATGATAAATGGGTAAAAGAAATTAAAGCAACTGCTAAACCGATTACTAAGGATAAATTCAATAAATTACTAGAACCTGGTCATGTGGGACAATCCACGTATACTGGAACTCACTTAAAGTTTTCTCCAGCTCCAGAAGGTGAAAATTCAGGTCATCACCACGGATCATCTGATACTGAAAAAAAATCAGATGAATCTACCAAAGATTCACACGAGGAACATTCAGAACACAGCAACATGAACATGGATCATTAAGGGTTTAACTCACATTCTACTAAACAATTAGTTTTACGATAAGGAATATTTTCCTGAAAGGAGTCACAAAAGTATGGATTACTTTGATCGATTTGCCGTACCTCATCCAAGTCCTGCGATTTATGCATCCATGGTTGCCATTGGCCTAACTATGATTGCGCTTGTTGCCGGAATTACCTATTTTAAAAAATGGGGTTACTTATGGCGTGAGTGGTTAACAACGGTTGACCATAAACGTATTGGTATCATGTACATCTTGTCAGCACTACTTATGCTTTTCCGTGGTGGCGCAGATGCTCTATTGATGCGTGCCCAAACGGCTATTCCAAATAACGGCTTGTTGGATGGACAGCATTATAATGAAATTTTTACAACACACGGGGTTGTTATGATCCTGTTTATGGCTATGCCATTTATCATTGGGTTAATGAACATTGTTACACCATTACAAATAGGGGCACGTGACGTAGCATTCCCACGTCTAAACGCAGTAAGCTTCTGGTTATTCTTTATGGGGGCAATGCTATTTAACATCTCTTTCGTAGTCGGTGGTTCTCCTGATGCAGGCTGGACATCTTACTTCCCGCTGGCAAGTAACGATTTCAGTGAATCAGTAGGTTCGAACTATTACGCGATTGCAATTCAAATAGCTGGTATCGGGACATTACTGACTGGTATCAACTTTATCGTAACAATCTTGAAAATGAGAGCACCTGGCATGAATTTAATGAAAATGCCAATGTTCACATGGTCTATCTTGATCACAAACTTTATTATCGTTTTCGCTTTCCCTGTATTGACAGTGGCACTTGCGTTAATGACAATGGATAGACTATTCGGAACTCAGTTCTTTACGATGGCTAATGGCGGTAGCGATATGCTTTGGGCAAACTTGTTCTGGGTTTGGGGACATCCTGAAGTTTATATAGTTATTCTTCCAGCTTTCGGTATTTACAGTGAAATCATTTCGACTTTTGCACGTCGTAACCTGTACGGTTATAATTCGATGGTTATCTCTATGGTAGCTATTTCTACACTATCTTTCGTTGTATGGGCTCACCATTTTTATACAATGGGTCACGGTGCAATGGTTAACGGTATCTTCTCGGTTACCACAATGGCAATTGCAGTTCCGACCGGTGTTAAGATTTTCAACTGGTTGTTCACACTTTGGAAAGGTAAAATCGTTTTTACCGTCCCAATGTTATACTCTTTAGCTTTCATTCCGATTTTCACTCTCGGTGGGGTAACTGGGGTTATGCTTGCCATGGCAAGTGCTGACTACCAATACCATAATACAATGTTCTTAGTAGCTCACTTCCATTACGTTTTGATCCCTGGTACTGTATTTGCCGTACTTGCTGGTTTTACGTACTGGTGGCCAAAAATGTTTGGTTTCATGTTGAGCGAAAAAATTGGGAAATGGTCGTTCTGGTTCATTACTATCAGCTTTAATGTAACATTCTTCCCGATGTTCATAACTGGTTTAGATGGGCAAGCACGTCGTATGTTTACGTACTCTGAATCAACGGGCTATGGTCCATTGAATTTGCTCTCATTCGTTGGAGCAATTGGCATGGCAATAGGTTTTGCGCTTATTGTGTACAATATCTATTGGAGTACTCGTTATGCATCAAGAAATATTTCAAAAGATCCATGGGATGCACGTTCTCTAGAGTGGGCTACACATACACCAATTCCAGAATACAATTTTGCAATTGTACCTACAGTTGATTCTACAGAAGCATTCTGGGATTCTAAGAAAAAGGGCTTTAAATTATTTGGTGGTAAAGTAGAAAAGATTCATATGCCAAATAACAGTGGCGTACCGTTTATCTTGAGCTGTATCTTCTTCGTTTGGGGCTTTGCAATGGTATTCAGCATGTGGATCATTGCAATCATTGCCACACTTGGTATCTTTGCTTGTATGGCTCACCGTTCATTCGAAAAAGACCACGGACGTTATATCTCCGTTGAAGAGATTGAAGAAACTGAAAATAAATTGCGAGGTGCTAAGTAATGAAAATAGATAACTCGCTGCCACTAGAATATAGCACGGAAGAAAATCGCTTAAAGATTTTTGGATTTTGGATTTTCCTGGGGGCAGAAATAGCTCTTTTCGCTACACTGTTCGCCACTTATTTTGTATTAGTTCATGGTACTGGAAATGGTCCTACAGGGGACGAACTCTTTAAAGTACCAACCCTAATGCTTCAAACAATTTTTCTTTTAACCAGTAGTTTTACCATTGGTCTTGGAATCAATGCAATGAGACTTGGCAGACAGAAAGCGATGCTTGGTTTCTTCATTATCACCCTTATTCTTGGTTTAGGCTTTTTGGGAGTCGAAATCTATGAATTCGTGGAGTATGTACATGAAGGAGCAACCATTCAAACAAGTGGTTTCTTATCTAGTTTATTTGCGTTACTAGGTACGCATGGAGCTCACGTTACACTTGGTTTATTCTGGGGAACCTTCATCATTCTGCAGATTAAAAAACGCGGTATGACTCCAGAAACTACAAACAAAGCTTTCATCTTTTCTCTTTACTGGCATTTCTTAGACGTTGTCTGGATTTTCATCTTCAGTTTCGTCTACCTGAAAGGAATGATGTAATATGAAAGAATTATTCCCACGGGGCCAAGTTATGGGATTTGCTTTTTCACTAGTCCTGACTTTGGTTGCACTATCAGTTATAGTGTATGATCTCTCACTAAAAATGGCTTTAATCATCCTACTTGTTACAGCCTTCATGCAAGCTGCACTTCAATTTGTTATGTTCATGCATGCAGGAGAGTCTGAAGATAAAGCATCGATTTACACAAACGTTTACTACGGATTGTTTGTTGCATTGGTTACAATTTTCGGTACAATGCTAACAATGATTTGGGGATATCAATAATCCATTCCTGCAAAACTGGGCGTCTTGATGACGCCCAGTTTTTTTGTATTCAAATTATGGTGAGCGTAAAATTACATACATTCAATCCTCTGCATCATAGAAATTTGTATTGTTAAGAAAGAAGAGGGGGGAGGAGAGGCAAATACTGTGATGGAAAATAATTTAGTATCTCCTTAATTTATTGTGTATCCTGCATTATAATGGGTACGGTGGGCTTTTTGCATTTAGATATATTGAAAATGAGACTCAAATTCAAACGTGATATTGGATATATCTTTAAAAAATAATTTTAGCGTAAACAAAAAGAATCCATTTTTGAAATTAGATGATCAAGATGATTAAGTTAGTATAAAGTTTTTATATTCACCAATAGTTAAACGTTAATAGAACGGACACATTTCCTAAGAAAAGCTTTCCGCTCTTTTGATATAATAAGTGATATAGTAGTTAACTATGCCTTAGCGGAGATGATGAATATGACATTGCCGGTTTTGATTTTGACAATTCTCATAAGTTTGATTAAATTATTAGTTACCTGTCTTCCAACAGATGCAGTGAATTGGATTCTCAGCAAATTTGAAATGCATTCAGAACTTAGTGACGCGAATGCCATCGTAACCTTTGACGGAAAACGGTTGGAAGGTGAAGAAAAAATTCAAGTTATTAATTATTTCAACAAAGCTAAATTTTTGAAAAAGAATCATATATTTCCAGGTAACGAACAATTATTTTTACATCCAGAGAACAGTGGGGCTCCATTAGTCATTGATACTAAAAAAGGCAAGAAGGATGTTAGGTTATTTTTGTACATTTACAACGACCACGTGGATGTAGTTAAACAGTACAAGAAGAAAGTAGTTGCGTATAGTCTGCTCTCCAATAGCCTTCAGGAACGTTCAATGCCATTAATAAGGGATGTAGTTTAAAAGGAACATAAACAAAGTCGCTCTTTTTTTCTGATTCAGATTGAGAGTTGAATGTTCACAAACTGACACATCCAAATTGGTATTATGTGGGAAAAGCTATTAAAAGTGGATTTAGGGGAAAATCGTTATCGAGGAGTTCTTTGAATAGAAAAAATTCATTAGAATACTATAAATGAAATACAATAAATCTGGATTGAAATGCGAAAAGTAATTTTGATGATTATGTCTAAAAGGGTAATAAAAAAAGCAGGTATCTAAAGCGATGCCTGCTTTTTTAAGCTTTCCATTGTTTTTCCACTTGATTAAAGGCTTGTTGTAAAATTTCTTCTTGATTAGTACCTGGTTTAGTAAGGACGTTAGTTTGATAAGATTTTCCTTGGAAATCAACTGTTACTGTAACTTTTACCATTATGCATCTTTCCTTTCTTGGTTCAGTAATGAGGTGGTTGTACCTACTTCTTTTATACCCGTGGGGGAAGACTTTTCAAACATTGCGAAGTAGCAAGTGTGGGGATTTAATATTCAAAATTATCTGATATTTTTAAGGGGATGTCAACACTTTTTTTGACAGACTCCATTTCCTTATTTATTTTTAGGCTGTTTTCACATACTTTGTTGCTATTTACCAGGTAGTGAGTTGTGGTTGATTTCCCCTCCAGATGCTCGCTTTCCTTGGTGCGGGCGGTGAGCCTCCTCGGCGTAAACGCCTGTGGGGTCTCACCTGTCCCGCTGCTCCCGCAGGAGTCTCGCACTTCTGCTCCAATCAACCTTAAATAGTTTCGTTTTAAAAACAACAATCTTTACGAAAAGAGCCTATTTTTATGTGTACAAGGCTTGTGTATTGGGGTCAGACCATACCCTTTTTTGCGGCTATATAAAGACGACCTGGCTTGTGTGCGCATAACAGCCAGGTTGTTTTTGTAAAATTAACTATTCATATTTTCGTTAAGATAATTCCGATTAATGCTGCAAGTACGCCGGCAATTTGATAGGATTTAAGTTTTTCTTTGAATAAATAACAACCAGCGAATACGACAACTAAACAGTTCAGGCTGACGACAGGAAAGATGATGCTGGCGATTCCAGTATTTAATGCAAAGAAATAACATCCATAGGCTATGATGCTTAATAACCCTACGAGTGATCCAATTTTCACTTCCATTAACTTAATCTTCTCATTCTTGATGGCTAATGCCGAAATGAGATAAAGTGTTCCGCCACCATACATTGATACTAGGATATCAAGGGAGTTTAAATGAAGACGGGTTGATGTCGTCATTAAGATACCTAGCACACCAAATGAGAAAATCGCGAATAATGTGTGCATCATCCAAGGTAAATATTGATGATTGCCCTTAGCATTAGGTGTATACTGAATGACAAGGGTAGCGAGCAGCATGCAGACAATTCCGCTCCACTGCAGTGAAGAAATATGCTCATGAAAAATTAATGCAGCACAGAGGATGGGAAATATTGCATTTGCCGCAATCAGTGGTGATGTCAAACTTGCCGGTCCTTTTTCAAAGGCACTTGCCATCTGGATATTACCGTTAGCGTTCAGTATACCAATGGCTCCACCAAGCAAGATGGATGGCCAGTTAGTAGTCAAGCCATCTACAAATCCGCTATATAAAAGTGACATGATGAAGGCGGTAAAATAAAAGAAAAATTGGATATGTACCTTTGAGTAACCCTTTCCGTTACTCCATTTAAAAATGCTGTTATTGATTCCGAAACATAAACTGGTGATAAGAGCCGCAAAAATCCACATTGCTTTAATCTCTTCCTTCATGTAGGATAAACTTCTTCTACATTTTAAGCCGAATACGTGTAGGAATCAAACTTAAATAAAAAGTAGATTGACAGATTAGATTTTTTTTTCTATATTTACTATGACAATTTTAAATATTTCCCGATAAACGGGAGAGGTTCATAGCTTCACCCTCTTAAAAAAACTATGGCTTTGATTATTTTTTTGCGAATCAACCATATCTTTGAGGAGATATGGTTTTTGTTATATAGAGGCCCATTTTATGAATCTCCCCTGACAAACGTGGATGAGGAGGACTTTTTATGTCTGGAAGAAAAGAAGAAGAATTAAAAAAAGATATCACACTGCTTGGGAATCAAGGGACAAAATATACATTTGACTATGCGCCTGAAATTCTGGAATCATTCGATAACAAGCATCCGAACCGGGACTATTTCGTCAAATTCAATTGCCCGGAATTCACTAGCTTATGTCCAATAACGGGCCAGCCGGACTTTGCAACCATTTACATCAGCTATATTCCAAGTGTGAAGATGGTGGAAAGCAAGTCATTGAAACTTTATTTATTCAGCTTCCGTAATCATGGTGATTTCCATGAAGACTGCATGAACATCATCATGAATGATTTAATCGAGTTGATGGATCCCAAATATATTGAAGTCTGGGGCAAGTTTACACCTAGGGGCGGAATCTCCATCGATCCTTACACAAATTATGGTAAACCAGGTACAAAGTATGAGAAAATGGCGGATTACCGCTTGATGAATCATGACTTATACCCGGAAACGGTGGATAATCGCTAAAGATTAGAAAAAGACAACTGGCTTATGCCGTTGTCTTTTTTTGGTTTTTTGCTATTCTCATTCAGTAAACTCACTATTTTGTATTCTTTAAAAACACAAATGTCCTCCTGTGGAGGAATTAACACTTGATTGTTTCGTGAAAAAACGTAATAATAGGAAGAGTTAATTTTGACAGAATATTTTCAAAAATAGGGGATGTCGTGATGAAAGTTGCAAAGTTTGGCGGAAGTTCACTTGCGTCAGGTGAACAGGTGAAAAAGGTATTCGAAATTGTAGTTGCTGATCCAGAGAGGAAGATTGTTGTCGTTTCGGCTCCAGGGAAACGCAATTCAAATGATATAAAGGTGACGGATCTATTGATTGAGGCTGCGGAACAGCAGCTGCGCGGGGATAACGGAGAGCATTTGATAGAAGATGTGGTATCCCGCTATGCGAGCATTGCTGAAGAGCTGGATATATCCGAGGAGGTCATCACTGGGATTCATGGAAATCTAAAAGCACTGTTGCATGGAGACCAATCTAACCCGAAGCGCTATTTGGATGCTTTAATGGCCAGTGGCGAGGATAATAATGCTAAGCTGGTTGCAGGTTATTTTCAAAGCCGTGGTGTAGAGGCTCAGTATATAAATCCAAAGAAGGCTGGTTTGATCGTAACGGATGAAGATGGATTTACCCAGGTGATGCCAGAATCGTATGATCGGTTATATGCTCTACGTGATGAGCCAGGAATCGTAGTATTCCCAGGGTTCTTCGGATACACGTTAGATGGTGAGGTTTTAACATTCTCAAGAAGCGGTTCCGATATTACGGGTTCGATTCTTGCGAATGGGGTCAAAGCCGATTTGTATGAGAACTTTACGGACGTGGATGCCGTTTATGCGGTGAATCCAAATGTGGTTTCCAATCCGAAGGGAATCAGGGAATTGACCTATCGTGAAATGCGGGAGCTTTCTTATGCCGGTTTCTCGGTATTTCATGATGAGGCGCTGATTCCTGCATTCCGTGCGGGAATACCAGTCCATATACAAAATACAAACAATCCGGCTGCACAAGGGACCCGCATTGTAAGTTCACGGGATAATACGAATGGGCCAGTTATTGGGATTGCAAGTGATAAAGGATTTTGCAGTATTTACATTAGCAAATATTTGATGAACCGGGAAGTTGGTTTTGGCCGGAAACTGCTGCATATCCTTGAAGATTACGGAGTTTCGTATGAGCATATTCCATCAGGCATCGATGATGTGACACTTATTCTAAGGCAGGACCAGATGGAGGGTGAAACCGAGAAGCAAATCATTTCACGAATCAAGAAAGAGCTACATGCCGATGAGGTGAATGTGGAGCATGATCTTGCTTTGATCATGATTGTAGGTGAAGGAATGCGTCATAATGTCGGTACAACGGCAAGGGCGTCAAAAGCGCTGGCCGAAGCAAAGGTGAACATTGAAATGATCAACCAAGGCTCTTCGGAAGTAAGCATGATGTTCGGTGTGAAAGGGAACAGTGAAGAGACGGCCATTCAGGCCTTATATCACGAGTTTTTTTGAGTAAGAACGTTTAGGGACCTCCTTGAAAAGGGAGGTTTTTTTGGATATGAATTGTCCCCGCTAAGTTCAAATGAATAAAAGACGCGCTGAGGGTTCAGCGCGTCATGTTTAGTTCAGGACCCATTTGTCCTTTAAGAATAATATTCTTGAGACAACAAAGGGGAGGATGATCAAGATGACGAGGGAGCTGGCTGTAAGGAAGATATTCTGAATATCAATCACACCATATATCAATTCTTTAAAGAGTGCGAAGATGTTTAAAATCGGCAGCAGGAAGTGCTTGTTTGTTAACTCATGTAAACCTGTGCCTCCTAAAAACAATGTCGGCAAAATGACGAGCATGGTAATGGGCGATAAATAGTTAAACGTTCCCCTCTCATCTTTACCTTTAAAGGATCATGACGTTGTGGCACTGATAGGGAATGTCCTCGCAAATGCGATAGAAGCTGCTGCATCATGGCAGGAGGAAAGAAGGGAGATAGCCCAAATTACGCTCCATTTTTATAAACGGAGTGGTATGTACCTATTATCATGCAGTAACAGTTGTCTGCCAGTACCTAATCCCATTCTGGACGGACTGTTTGAAAAATACGGTCAAACCACGAAATGGGGGCAGCATGAAGGGATGGGTACGAAAATCATCGCTGATATCGTGAAAAAACATCAAGGGTATTTGGATTTCACCTATAAAAGTGAAGAATTCAACTTGAAAATTAAGGTGCCGGCTATTAAATAATCTTCTTTAAGGGGTTATTATAAGTGAAAAACAACATTTGCCTGCGTTTTGCTCTTAAATATAAAAGGAAAGCCTCCAAATAGAAGATTGGAGGCTTTCCTTTTATATCAGTCCATAATTGTCAGGAGTTGATCGATCGCGTTCCTTGGCCGTGGGGCAGGGATCATATCGGGATAGCCGACGTGAAGGCTGCCGACAATCTTCTCTCCGGGTTTCATGCCTAAAGCTTCACGAAACTCGATGCTGTGTATCATGCCGTATGTTTCCCATATCAGCCCGATTCCTTGTTCCCAGGCAAGCAGGCTGAAATTCTGGATCAAGGCACTTGTAGCCGCATAATCTTCTTCACGTGTCATAGGATTCGGATTCTCTTCCATGATCACCGCGACAAACATCGGTACATCTATAAGCTTATTATATCCTCGCTGTCCGGCTGCTTCTTTCTTTTCCGGGTCCTTCTCTTTGCCTGACATGAAAGCACGGGTTGCCTCTGCGAGTTTTAATCGGCTATCACCATGCACCACGACAAAGCGCCATGGTTGGGTAAGTTTATGGTTCGGTGCCCATGTCGAAGTTTCCAATAGTGATCGGATGGTATCAATAGGAACAGGAATGTCCTTAAATCGTTTGATGCTGCGCCGTTCTTTAATGATATCTTCAAGTTTCATGATCATCCTGCTCCTTTATATAAGTAAGTTTGTTAGTTTTTTTAAAAAAATAATCCCCGGCTGCCTAATATGCTTCCAACGTGAATAAATACTTGAATAAAGAGGGGGCAATATTCCAGTGAACTGCATTCGCTAATGAGCATATAAATTTTACTAGGCACAGAGAAGCCGGGGCGACATTGTATCTATGTACAATATCAAAAAGGTACGATATGAGATTATCGTAATTGTTTATCAAATTTCAGAGATTGATAATGAAATTGAAAATCATTATCAATTAGAATTGTCGCCTATTTCCTGTTTTTTGTCAAGGGTATTTATTAAAAAAATCAAGTTATTTACCAATCCTTTAAATCAGTTAAAATCTTTTAAATAATCTGTATAAAAATGTATAATGAGAGGTGAAAAGATGCTATCTACATATGAAGAATCGAAGGGTGTCATAGATGAAAAAACTGGCCTCATTTCTTAAGCCATACTGGCTCTTGATCATTCTTGCTTTATTCTTGATGATTGTCGAGCTCGGTGTAGAACTGTTACAACCTCTATTTATTGCTAAAATAATTGATGATGGCATTTTACAGAAAGATTTATCGGTAGTGATTAAATGGGGAAGTGTCATGGTTGGACTTTCCATTTTTTCATTTCTTGGCGGGATCGTTAATTCCTTTACAGCATCACATGTAAGTCAGAGCTTTGGACATGATGTAAGAAAAAGCCTTTTTGGTAAGATACAGGCGTTTTCTTTTGCGAATTTGAATAATATCCCGACTTCATCGTTGATTACAAGGATGACGAATGATGTGACCCAGCTTCAAAATACGGTTTTCATGGGCCTTCGTATCATGGCAAGGGCGCCTTTGATAGTAATCGGGGGGGCGATAATGGCGATTGCGGTGGATTTGAAACTCTCCCTTGTTTTGGTCATTTCGATTCCGGTTCTTGTTTTCTTCCTGGGATGGGTTATGAAACGGGCGGCTAAGCTGTTTAAGCTCGTACAGAAAAAGCTCGATAATGTCAATGGGGTCATGAGGGAAAACCTGACAGGCATGCGCTTGATCAAGGCCTTTCTTCGTAAGGAGCATGAAATCGGACGGTTTGACGATGCGAATGACGAGTTGAAAAGAAAGACTGTGACTTCCCTTCGTTTAATTGAAACGACAATGCCTGTTCTGATGCTGGTCATGAATGTGGCGATTCTGATCATTCTTTGGCTTGGAAGCGGATTTATTACAACGGGAGATATACAGGTAGGGGAAGTTGTGGCGATTGTCAACTATGCCACAAGGATTGCGGCATCACTTTCCGTTTTTTCATGGCTGATCACGGTCATATCCCGTGCAAAGGCTTCAGCGGAACGTGTGACGGAAATATTTAAAACCCCGATAGATATTGATGAAGGCAAAATTGAATGCAAGAGTGATACCGTCAAAGGGGGAGGCATCAAGTTTCTAGATGTATCTTTCCGCTATCCTGGAACAGATGCACCGGTATTGAAAAACTTGAACTTCTCTATCGATCCGGGAGAATCGCTTGCCATCATAGGAGCAACAGGATCAGGGAAAACATCCTTGTTTCAGCTGATTCCGAGATTGTACGAAGTTGAGAGCGGATCCATTCTAATAGATGACCAGAATGTGAAAGATATTCCCTTGAATTCGCTGCGGAAAAGGATCGGCTATGTACCGCAAGAAGCCTTGCTTTTTTCAGGAACCATAAAAAATAATGTTGCTTGGGGAAAAGAAGGGGCCTCGATGGGGGAAATCATGGCAGCTGCCATGGATGCTCAGGTTCATGAGACCGTAATGAAACTCCCAAAACAATATGAGACGCAGTTAGGGCAAAAAGGGGTGAATCTGTCCGGAGGTCAAAAACAACGGTTATCGATTGCGAGGGCATTAGTGCGCAGACCGAAGATTCTCCTTCTGGATGACAGTACGAGTGCGCTGGATTTGAAAACGGAAAGTAAATTGCTCGCCGCTTTAAAGACCTATACATGTACAACACTCATCATTACACAAAAAATCAGTACAGCCATTGAGGCGGACAAGATCCTGTTGCTGGAAAATGGCCAAGTGCTTGCGCTGGGGAAACATCAGGATTTGATTCAAACAAGTGATCTTTATCGAAAAATCGTTCACTCACAGTTTGGGGAGGAGGGGATTTCTCTTGAGTCGAAGAATATCTCCCGATAAGAAAAAGGCAAAACCAGTCAACTCATGGAATACGATAAAAAGGATCACCCCCTACTTAGCAACGAATAAAAGCCTGCTGTTTTTTGTCCTTTTCATGGTACTGGTAAGCTCGGTTTTGGGGTTGCTTGGCCCATTTCTTGTAGGGATGGCCATCGATGACTATATTGTAACGAAGGATAGCGGGGGGCTGATTAGCCTTCTTATCGGGCTTCTCGGAGTCTATATATTCTATTCACTATCCATGTGGCTTCAGAATTATTGGATGATCGGAATCGCACAGGATACAGTTTATGCGATGCGCAATCAACTGTTCAAAAAGCTTCACCAATTGTCCATTCCCTTTTTTGACCGGCGTCAGCATGGGGAATTGATGAGCCGGGTCACGAATGATATAGAAAATGTCAGTTCTACTTTGAATAGTTCCGTCATCCAGATTTTCTCAAGTGTGCTGACACTGGTCGGGACGATCGGAGTGATGCTGTATTTAAGCCCGTTATTAACTGTTTTAACCTTATTCATCGTTCCTCTTATGTTTTTTGGGCTGAAGTGGATAACGAACAGGACGGGCAAGCTTTTTAAGGAACAGCAGAAGAACCTTGGAGACTTGAATGGGTTTATAGAAGAAACGATTTCGGGACAACGGATTGTAAAGGCTTTTTCGCAGGAAGATAAAGTGATCCGTGATTTTATCACCCGGAGTGAAAACTTAAAGAAAGCCGGATTCCTATCACAATCATACTCTGGGCTGATTCCAAAACTGATGAATTTACTGAACAACTTAAGTTTTACTGTAATAGCAGCTGTCGGGGGTTTTTTGGCGATGAGTGGCATGGGAACGGTTTCCATCGGGGTCATTGTCATTTTCACCGAGTATTCAAGGCAATTCACCCGTCCGCTCAATGACCTGGCTAATCAATTCAATACACTCCTCTCGGCTGTTGCTGGTGCGGAGCGGGTTTTCGCCATACTTGATGAAAAAGAAGAAGAAGTGGATGAGAAACAGGCCTCTGAACTTCGGGATGTATGTGGTGAGGTGGACTTTGAGGATGTTTCCTTTTCGTACAATGATGAGGGCCAAACGATATATGATGTTAGTTTCCATGCAGAAAAAGGGGAGACCATCGCGCTTGTAGGTCCCACTGGGGCCGGTAAGACTACGGTCATTAATCTGCTTGCGCGTTTTTACGAGCCGAACAGCGGCCGGATCTTGATCGATGGCCAGAATATCCAGCAGGTGACGAGGTCCAGTCTCCGCAAGCATATGGGCTTTGTTTTACAGGATTCCTTTTTGTTTCAAGGTACGATTCGTGAAAATATTCGCTACGGTCGGCTGGAGGCGGGCGATGTAGAAGTGGTGGATGCAGCCAAACTTGCCAATGCCCATTCCTTTATCATGAAACTGCCAGACCGCTATGATACCATCTTGAATCAGGATGGCAGTGGAATCAGTCAGGGACAGCGCCAGCTTTTATCGATTGCCAGGGCTATTTTAGCCGATCCCGTTCTATTGATTTTGGATGAGGCGACAAGCAGTATAGATACGATTACCGAGTTAAAAATCCAGGAAGCATTACATCGTTTGATGAAGGGGAGGACAAGTTTTGTCATTGCCCATCGATTGAATACGATTCAGCAAAGTGATCAGATCTTGGTGCTTGATGAAGGAAGGATCATTGAAAAGGGATCACATGATGAATTATTGCGGCGAAGGGGTTTTTATTACGAACTCTATCGCAGCTCATTAAAGGAAAATCAGACCGGATGATGAAAAAATGTGTGCCGTTAGGCGCACATTTTTTGTTTTGGTCACCTTATACTTTCAACTTGCATTCCATTTCATTTAAAGAGGCGATTGCCTCCTCTAAAAATATGAGGATTTCTTCCTTTACCGGATATAAACCTGCCGAGGAGGAGTCAGCTGCGGATTTACGAACTTCCCAGAATTTCTCCTCTAGATCTTTGTTTCCTTCGAAAATCAATTCGGATAAAAGCAGGCAATCTTCAGCGATCAGCTTTCCTTCCTCGGATTCGGCAGAAAATCCTTTTTTGATGGTTAATTCTATACGTTTTATTAGGTTGATCCATTGTTTCGTTTGGATATTATCTTTTTCCATCTTAGGTAGTTTGTCCAAGGTTTTCCGTTCTTCTTTGCTGAAGAATTGATCACGATTATGTTCTTTTCTGTAGATTAGCGGCAGCAGCAGCTCCCAATCCAGATCTCCTTCGACTTCTATACTATTTAACAAGGTTTGGATGTTCTTAAGAGTGTTTTCAGCTTCCCTAATGCTTGATATCGTCTGTTGTTGTTGATGAAGGAGCAATTCTTTGAAGGCCTTTTTATCCAACACGGTCTTTATATCATCTAAAGAGACCGAAAGGCTTTTAAGCAAGCAAATTTTTTCAAGCCTTTTGAGGTATTTCCGTATAATATCGGCGGCCATTTGCGTGTCGGAACTCAGGTGTCAGTAATTGGATTTGGTCGTAATACCGAATCGTTCTAATCGTAACGTTCGCAAGTTTGGACAATTGACCCACGGTCCAAAATTCCATTGTCTTACCTCCAAATTAATATTGAAGATGACGTTGCGTCATCATCTACACTTACATTATAGCTTAACAGAACAGGAGGGATAAAATGGATTTTGACAAGAATGAGTATTTTAAAGGTGATCCATGGGGAATTAAGGAAGGAGTATGGATGTTGGGGTTATCATGCTTCATTGTGCCTGTTTTCATTGAATTCTTGCTGAGAGAGCAGTTCGATTCATTTTTTCGGAATGGTTTATATACAGGAACGACCATGGGCTTCATTATGGCCATCGTATTTATGTTAGGGGTTTATTTCGTATGCTTAAGGCCGTGTAGTTTATCTTGGAAGGAAGTGGGGGTTCGCCGATTTGCTGCGTCTTACTGGGGGGCGATAGCAGGTTGGACCATTGTATTGATATTTAGCAGTATTATGGTGCTTGCCCTGATGATGGCCGTAGGGGGAACGTATGAAAATGAAAAAACAGAAAGTGTGAAACAGAATGTCACAGTCTTTAATTTCTTCATAGGCTTCATTTCTGCTGCCATCATTTCTCCCGTTTATGAGGAAATCCTTTATCGAGGATTCATATACCGTTGGATTAGAGTCCGAACGGGAAAGAGCTGGGGAATGTTCATCAGCTCCTTCCTTTTCATGGTCGTTCATATCCCTACTTATAATACATTAATGATCAATTTTATAAGCGGTTTGGTATTTGCTTGGGCATACGAAAAGACAGGGTCCATCTGGCCATCTGTTATGATTCATGGATTATTTAACGGACTGGCGGTGATATTGACGTTCTTAGAGTGAAATAACCAATCAGAAAAAAGGGAATTATCGACAAGATAATGGAAAATACTTTACAAATCGCCTATTTTGCTATTGCTAAAAAACCTTTTAATAACATATAATTCTGAATATACGTAAAATTCTTTAAATTAAATGGATCATAGCCTAACTCCATATGATATGAAGATTTTTTATAGTAAACCATTGAGAGGGGATGGTAAAAAGTGAAAGCGCTTAAGTCGGTCATTCTTTGGGGAATCATATCTGCGGTGGGGGCGGTGAGTTTTGGTTTCGTCGCATTAAACCGGGGGGAAAGCATCAATGCCATGTGGATTGTCACTGCAGCACTCTGTGTTTATTCAATCGCATATCGCTTTTATAGTAAATTCATTGCACAGAAAGTGTTTGAGCTAGATGATAATCGCCAGACCCCATCGGAAGCGAATAATGATGGGAAGGACTACGTGCCTACAAATAAGTGGGTGTTGTTTGGCCACCATTTCGCAGCGATTGCCGGAGCTGGCCCTCTTGTTGGCCCCATTCTTGCAGCGCAGATGGGGTATTTGCCAGGGACACTATGGCTTGTAGTCGGAGTTGTATTAGCTGGTGCGGTTCAAGATTTCGTTATTCTCTTCGGTTCGATGCGCCGTAACGGTAAATCATTGGGAGAGATGATCAAAGAGGAAATCGGACCGATTACAGGTTTGATTGCGATGATCGGAATCCTCGGCATCATGGTTATCTTATTAGCGGTACTTGCCCTGGTTGTCGTAAAAGCGTTGGTGGGCAGCCCATGGGGTATGTTCACGATTGCCTCGACAATACCGATTGCAGTCCTCATGGGCATCTACATGCGCTATATAAGGCCCGGTCGTGTTGGAGAAGGTTCCATTATTGGCATTATACTATTGATGCTTGCGTTATTTTTCGGCCGCTTTGTATCCGAAAGTGCTACATTGGCGCCAATGTTCACATTTGATGGAGAAACGATCGCCATCATGCTGATTGTCTACGGATTCGTTGCCTCCGTTTTGCCGGTATGGATGTTATTGGCACCACGTGATTACTTAAGCACATTCTTGAAAATCGGCACGATCATAGGACTTGCGCTTGGTATTTTCATTGTCATGCCGAGCCTTGAAATGCCTGCCGTCACTCAATTCATCGATGGAACAGGACCCGTTTTTTCAGGGAATTTATTCCCATTCTTATTCATAACGATCGCTTGTGGAGCGGTGTCGGGGTTCCATGCTCTCGTTTCATCGGGAACGACTCCGAAAATGATTGAACGTGAATCACATTCACGTCCAATCGGATATGGGGCGATGTTGACTGAGTCCTTTGTAGCCATCATGGCGATGATAGCAGCCTGTGTACTGACGCCAGGGATCTATTTTGCCATTAACAGCCCGGGCGCCGTTGTGGGAACGGAGCCGGCTCAAGTGGCGGCTACGATATCCGATTGGGGTTTCATTTTGACACCTGAAATGATTACCGGCCTTGCAGATGATGTTGGGGAAGAGACCATTTTATCCCGCACTGGTGGAGCGCCAACCTTTGCAATCGGTATGGCCCATATCTTCTCACAAGTGATTGGTGGAGCGTCCCTGATGGCGTTCTGGTATCATTTCGCGATCCTATTCGAGGCATTGTTCATATTGACCACCATTGATGCGGGAACCAGGGTAGGGCGTTTTATGATACAGGATATTATCGGCACCTTTTACAAGCCATTTGCCGAAACGAATAAATGGCTACCTAATATTATTGCGACTGCCATTTGTGTAATCGGTTGGGGGTATTTCCTATATCAAGGGGTCATTGATCCTCTTGGCGGAATCAATACCCTTTGGCCATTGTTTGGAATTGCGAACCAGATGCTTTCCGCCATTGCGTTGCTGCTTGGGACGACAGTCCTTTTCAAAATGGGCAAAAAAGCGTATACATGGGTCACTCTTGTGCCAACTACATTCTTATTGATAGTGACCATGACGGCGGGATGGCAAAAGCTTTTCCACGAAAACCCTGCGATTGGCTTTTTGGCACATAAGGATAAATTTAAAGCGGCCTATGATAATGGGGAAATTCTCGCTCCGGCAGCAAATCTATCTGAGATGAAACGGGTTATCGTCAATGATTATGTGGATGCTGCCCTATGTGCCATCTTCATGATCGTTGTGATCACTGTCCTGATTTCTGCCATTAAGTTATGGATAAAGGTCTTGAAGAGCGAGAAAATAGATTTACATGAATCACCTTATGTATCCAGGTCATCATAAGGGAGGGAAGGAAATGTTGAAAAGATTAGTTAAGATTCTCAGCTACAGAAAGCAGTTCGTCAGTTTGCTTGTCGGCGTTCCGAGTTATGATACTTATGTGGCACATATGAGAGTGCACCATCCTGAAGATCCCGTGAAAACCAGGAAAGAATTTTTCTGCGAAGCCCAGGATGAACGCTATAACGCAAAGGGTGGGAAAGTGTCTCGTTGCTGTTAACTGAATATTTTTTTGAAGGGCCCTCAATAGGAGGGCCTTTTTTATTTGAATTAAGAACCCGGACATGAGTAGAGGGAGAAATATAACGACGATAGAATCCTGGTCCATTATTCAAAACTGATGTTATTTAACCTAACAATATTGGTGTGAAACATTAAAAAATAAGTTGAATTATTAGAAAATTAAGTTTATGATAAAAAATATAACATTTAAATGTTAATAAACATAACATATACAAAAACAAGGGGGAAAAAAACAGTATGCAAATGGCAGATTCAGTATTCATGTTTTTGGCGACGATGATGGTTTGGTTAATGACACCAGGGATTGCCCTATTTTATGGAGGGATGGTAAAAAGTAAAAATGTCCTGAATACGGCAATGCATAGTTACATGCCACTTGCTGTCATTTCGATTCTTTGGGTGCTGATTGGATATTCTTTATCATTTTCACCTGGTAATGCATTTCTGGGCGGTCTGGACTGGGTTGGCTTAAATGATGTAGGCTTTGCACCTGGACCATACAGCGAAACAATTCCTCATAGTTTGTTCATGTTATTCCAAATGACATTTGCCGTTTTAACAGCATCGATCATTGCAGGTGGCATTGCTGAGCGGATGAAGTTTTCAGCATTCTTGATTTTTACGATCCTTTGGTCTTTATTCGTATACGCTCCTGTTGCTCACTGGGTATGGGGGGGCGGCTGGTTAGCAGAGCTTGGTACTCTTGATTTTGCAGGTGGCAACGTTGTTCATATTTCTTCGGGGGTTGCCGGTCTGGTTTTAGCGATTATGTTAGGTAAAAGGAAAGAGTCGGGGGACAGTGCACCACATAATCTTCCTTTAACATTCCTAGGTGGATCATTAATATGGTTCGGTTGGTACGGCTTCAATGTCGGAAGCGCACTGACAATCAATGAAGTGGCGATGAACGTATTCGTTAATACAGCTGTTGCAGCAGCTGCTGGTATCGTTGGCTGGCTGATCGTTGAGTATATGGCTAATAAAAAGGCGACATTGCTTGGGGCAGTATCCGGAGCCATTTCTGGGTTGGTTGCCATTACACCGGCTTGCGGATTTGTAACGCCTGCATCATCCATCATCATCGGGGTCATAGGCGGCGCCGTTTGTTTTTGGGGCGTATTCTTCTTGAAAAATAAACTGGGCTATGACGATGCTCTTGATGCTTTCGGATTACATGGGATCGGTGGAACATGGGGTGGCATCGCTACAGGTTTATTCGCGACCACTTCCGTCAATGAAAGCGGGGCAAACGGTTTATTCTATGGAGATTTCAACCTATTGTGGAAGCAGCTCATAGCGATCGTTGTAACTTATATTTTCGTTGCCGTGGTCACATATATCATCGCTAAAGCCATTAACCTTTTCGTTCCGTTACGTGTCAGTGAAGAAGATGAGTACATGGGGCTTGACCTTACACTTCATGGAGAAAAAGCTTATCACGAATCAATTTAAAAGGGGGTTGATCATATGTCCGAGGTTTTAACGAAAATAGAAATCATTACACGTCCCATTAAATTTGAACAATTCAAAACGGAACTAGCAAAAATAGGGGTAAGCGGAATGACTGTTTCGGAAGTAAAAGGAACGGGTCTTCAGAAAAGTTATGTGGAAACATATAGAGGCAGAAATCGTGAAATGTCATTACATGACCGAATGAAGATTGAAATCGTCGTGTGTGAAGTTCCAGTTCAGGATGTCGTGGATGTAGCAAGGAAATTCTTGAGTACCGGTAAACCAGGTGACGGAAAAATCTTCATTTATGAATTGGCGAATGTTGTGAATATCCGTACCGGAAAAGAAGGCCATGATGCGTTAAAGAATGAGATTTGATGCAGTGACTCAATCGACCAAATGTGCCGGATCCAATAAATAAAAGAAAGGGAGCTGAAAATGGGGAGACTGGTCCGAATTGTTAATGCAAAAAAACAGAAGATCGTTAATACGCTCATTTCAGAGGATGTATATCAACCTGATGACAGACCCTTTTTATTGGAATTACCATTAAAAAATTTAGAAGAAATTTTATCGCTTCGAATAAAGTCCTCGTTTCAGGATCCCCGATTTAAAAAATAACCTTTTAGCCGTTTCCTTATGAAGGAGAACGGCTTTTTTATGCATCCCCCATGGAAATCGAGGAGCTTTCCAACTATAATAGATAAAAGGACATAAATTTAAATCCAATTTTTTTGCCTTTTTTGATACTTTTCGCTTAGTTAATTCGTTTTTTCTTTAATTTGCGAAAAGTGAATTCGGAAAAATGTAAGTCCTCCAAAAATTATTCGCGAATGCCCTGTTTAATGATGGGGAAATTATTAATATGTTCTTTTAAGAGGTGAAGGGAAATGGATCAATTTACGGTCGAATCCGTTTTAAATATCATCAGGGAGTTTGTTCCGAAGGATGCTTCAATTTCTGTGGCTGATTCCAAAAAATACATTTATTATCAACCGAGCAAACAAGTTGACCTAAGAATAAAACCGGGTGATTTAATTAGTGAAAACACGGCGACATATAAAGCTCTGAGTGTCCGTAAAAAAATAGGGGTGCAAGTTGAAAGTAATGTTTTTGGCGTACCCTACTATGGGCTGAGTGTACCTATCATGGACGAGGGCAATCCTTTAGGGGCGGTAACAGCCATTTTGCCTTCAAAGCCATTAATTTTACCGACATCATTCTTGACCATTAAAACAGATGAACGCTGGATACCGCTTCCTTATGATGAAATTATGTATTTGGAAGCTCAAAATAGGAAAACTAAAATTCAGTCCGAACGTGTGAGTGGATTTCATAAAATGAACTTAAGTGAATTGGAGTACATTTTACCTAGTGAATTATTCATTCGTGTGCACCGTTCGTACATCGTCAATATTAACTATATACAGGAAATCCTTCCTGATTTTCATTCTACATTTTTACTAATAATGAAGGACAATTCCAAAATCCAAGTAAGTCAAACATATGCAAGTCAATTCAGAAGGGCTTTAGGATTTTAGTGTTACTCCTTTGTGTGAAATAAATGCTGGTTTATGCTCCATTTAAGGCTTTTCATTCGGAAACGAATGTAACTATTACACTGGCTTGGTAAAATTAAGTGTAAGAAAAGCGAAAAATGGGGGTCTTTTGTATGAACGAAAGCGTTTTCAAAAAAATTCGCAACGAACAATTTAAGGGGAAAGTAGTTACAGCGGAAGAAGCAGCTTCATGGATTAAAGATGGGATGAAACTCGGTATGAGTGGATTTACCCGTGCTGGTGATGCTAAAGTTATTCCAATGGCTCTGGTTGAAAGAGCTAAAACTGAAAAATTCAAAGTTGATGTTTATACTGGTGCTTCTTTAGGACCTGAAGTCGACCAACATATGGCGGAAGCTGGTATCATTAACAAACGCTTACCGTTCCAAGCGGACAAAGGCATTCGTAATAAAATCAATGCTGATGAAGTCACATATGTTGATCAGCATTTATCTCATACAGCTGAACAAGTCCGTCAAGGCATTGTCGGACCTATAGATTTTGCAATCATCGAAGCACTGGCGATTACAGAAGAAGGGTTAATCATCCCGACAACTTCTGTAGGTAACTCAGCCATATTCGTTCAAGAAGCTAAACATGTAATCATTGAATTGAACGTATCCCATCCAGAAGGATTGGAAGGGTTGCATGATATATATACACCAGCTAAACAAGGGGAACGCGAACCGATTCCTATGACTAGCGTAAGCGATCGTCTAGGTTCGATCGGTATTCAGGTTGACCCTGAAAAGGTAATGGGGGTCGTCGTTTCTACAGATCTTGATGCACCTTCTACAATCGTGCCGCCGGATGAAGAAACTGCAACCATCGCAAACCACCTTATTAACTTCCTTCGTGAAGAAATCAAGGCTGGTCGTTTAACTGAAAGCCTGGCTCCGCTTCAATCAGGTGTAGGATCAGTGGCAAATGCAGTATTCGCGGGCTTCCTTGATTCTGAATTTAAAGATTTGGAAGTGTATTCAGAAGTGCTGCAAGATGCGGTATTCGATTTAATCGATGCTGGAAAAGTTAAATTCGCTTCAGGTTGTTCGATTACATTAGCTGAAGAAAAAGGAAAACAGGTTTACGGTGAACTTGAGAAGTACCGTGATAAACTTGTTCTTCGTCCACAAGAAATATCTAACCACCCTGAGATCATCCGCCGTCTTGGTTTGATTTCAATCAATACAGCGTTAGAGTGTGATATCTACGGTAATGTAAACTCAACACATGTTTCTGGGACAAGAATGATGAATGGAATTGGTGGATCAGGAGATTTTGCCCGCAACTCACGCTTAGGTATTTTCGTAACGAAATCATATGCAAAAGGCGGCAATATTTCCAGTATCGTTCCTTTCGTTTCTCATGTGGATCACACTGAACATGATGTGGATGTATTAGTGACAGAGCAAGGGATCGCTGATTTACGCGGGTTGGCACCAAAAGAGCGCGTAGAGTTAATCATCGAAAACTGTGCGCATCCTGACTACCGTCCGCAGCTTCGTGCATACTTCACTGAAGCAGTTGCGCAAACTGGAGGACATCAAACTCCACATATTCTTGAAAAAGCATTCTCATGGCATACAAACCTAGCTAAAAACGGTACGATGCTTGAAGCAGTACTTCAAGATCAAAAATAAGAGTCAAAACCCCGCCATTACAGCGGGTTTTTTTTATTTGGATTCGCCCTTGTTACTTATCCACTTTATGATATTTGTGGAAACCAATGAATCTTTCGTCAACTCCAATGGAATATTGAAAGGTAAATAGATTATTCTCCTGAGCAATTTGTATGGTGTTTCCAATTAGTTCTTTTTCCTTCAACTTATAACGGATTTAAAGTGTAAAATGAAGCTTAACCATCAAAAAGGTAGGGAATGGCGTCATTATGATTTTTTCTTTTATTTTTGTATATAATTATTCATTCAAGTTAAGGAAATATGGTAAACTGCAAACAATGAAAGATTATCATCATAGGATTTTCCGAATTTATGATGTTGTTTCCTAAGGGGAGTTAAATAGAATGGTAATAGTGGAGGAGATAATTTGTTCAAGACAAAACTGCATTTTTGGACGTTAGAGTTATTACTATTGTCTTTACTTTTTTATGTTGGTACAAAGATTTCTTTTCTTTTCGAACCAATAGTTATTTTTACATCTACATTGTTCTTTCCCATCTTGATTTCAGGTTTTCTCTACTTTTTGTTCAACCCCACTGTTGATTTCCTGGTTAAAAGAAGAGTGCCAAGGGGATTGGCCATAGTATTGCTTTATGTATTTTTCCTAGGATTGGTTAGTTTGTTGGTCGGTCTGGTTGGCCCATCACTTTCCAAACAGGTTACGGATTTAATCAATAACCTTCCGGATTATTTCAATCAAGTTAGGAAGTTCATTGAAGATTCAGCAGAGTCAAAATGGTTTTTGTGGACGGTGGAACAAGATTATGTCCCTTTGCAAGAAGTAGGAGATTCGCTTCAAAAATATTTGACGAATTTACCGAGTAATATAACGAATAGTTTATCTTCTGTTTTCAGCGTAGTGACGAATATAACATTAGTGGTCGTAACGGTTCCTTTCATCTTATTTTATATGTTGAAGGATGGGGATAAGCTTCCAAGCTCCATCATGAAGTTCGTACCGGTTAGCTATAGAAAACCAGCTTTAACAGTACTTCAGGAAACTGGCGGGACGCTTACTACATACATACAAGGACAGATGCTTGTTTGCTTGTTTGTTGGGATTGGAACGTTCATTGGGTATTTAATCATTGGTTTGCCTTACGCGTTCTTATTTGCGCTGATTGGTGCAGTAACCAATATCATTCCATATGTAGGTCCGTTTATCGGAGCGGCTCCTGCGGTCATAGTGGCATTGATTCATTCACCGGCCGAAGCGTTATTGGTCATTCTTGTTGTAACGGTCATCCAGCAACTGGATGGTAATTTCATTTCACCGTTAGTCATCGGGAAAAAATTGAACACACATCCGCTTACCATCATCATCCTATTGCTCGTCGCCGGAAATATAGCCGGTATCATCGGTATGATTTTGGCCGTTCCTACTTATTCCGTTGTTAAAACGATTGTATTGAATATCGTAAAATTCATCAGGATCAGGAAAGAGGAAAAGCTTGAAGAGGATATACTGGAATGAAAAAACGGGTCCGACTCATTTGAGTCGGGCCCGTTTTCTTAGTGAAGGAACGAAAGCTTATTAATTACAAACCTAACGAAATATATTTTACTTCAAGGTATTCTTCGATGCCTTGGTGTCCACCTTCGCGGCCGAGCCCACTTTGCTTGAATCCGCCAAATGGAGCTTGTGGAACGGAAGGGAGTCCGTCGTTCAATCCTACAATACCGAATTCAAGTGCCTCGGTGAATTTGATGCCTTTGGTGATATTTTCAGTGAATACGTAAGCTGCCAAACCGAAGATGGAGTCATTTGCCCTTTTGATTGCCTCTTCATCGGTCTTGAAGGATGCGATTGGAGCTAGTGGACCGAATGTCTCTTCCTTCATGCAAAGCATGCTGTCATCAATGTTGGACAGTACGGTTGGTTGAAGAAAAAGGCCGCCGATTGATTTTCCGCCAGCTTCGAGCTTAGCTCCGCTGCTGATTGCTTCATCAATTTGTTTTTGAACCTTATCCACTGCATTTTGATCGATAAGCGGACCGATATCAACGCCATCTTCCAATCCGTTTCCTACTTTTAGTTCTTTGACCCTGGCAACGAGCTTTTCGATAAAGGCTTCCTGAATGGCTTCGTGGACATAAATGCGATTTGAACAGACGCATGTTTGTCCAGCGTTACGGAATTTTGAACTGATGATGCCATCAACCGCCTTATTAAGGTCGGCATCTTCAAGAACGATCGCGGGGGCATGACCTCCAAGTTCAAGCGAGATTTTCTTTACTGTGTCGGCTGAGCCCCTCATTAAGGTTTTACCGACTTCTGTAGACCCGGTGAACGTCAACTTACGGATCCTCGTATCTTGAAGCCAAGTTTCACCGATTTCTGATGATTTTCCTGTCACGACATTGATGACTCCTTTTGGAATCCCAGCTTCTTCCGCTAATTCAGCCATTTTTAAAGCTGTTATGGGAGTCAGGTTTGCCGGTTTAATGACGACTGTGCAGCCGACGGCAAGGGCTGGTGCCACTTTTCTTGTAATCATGGCTGCTGGAAAGTTCCAAGGCGTAATGACAGCTACAACTCCTACAGGCTGTTTAGTCACGAAAAGCCGCTTATTGGACACGGAAGCAGGAATCGTTTCGCCGTAGACCCGTTTCCCTTCTTCGGCAAACCAAGATAAAAAGCCATTTGCATATGTCATTTCGCCAAGAGCCTCTTTAAAGGGCTTGCCTTGCTCTTCAGTCATGATTTTGGCAAGTTCTTCTTTATTATCATCAATCAATCGATGCCATTTCCAAATTAGTTCCGCACGTTCGTAAACTGAGAGTGCTGACCAATCCGTAAAGGCATCATAAGCGGCATCTGCAGCCTTGGCTGCTTCAGTCGCACCGCCTTTAGGAACGGTGGCAACTATTTCATCCGTTGCCGGGTTTTTCACTTCAATTTTATCCAACCCAAAATCCGACCACTCACCGTTAATAAATAATCCGTAATCCTTCATGATAAAACCTCCTATTTTGGTTAAATCCATCAAACTACTAAAAAACTTTTAACTTTATACCTTTACCTGTTACATAAAAGTATAAACACTTTCCGATGATACTGAAATTTATTTGATTGGCTATTTTTTTGAAACTCGACTATTCCTTGTAGAATGTGGAGGAGGAAGACATAAAAAAAGAGGTGCAAGTTGCACACCTCTACATTCATGGTTTCGATTATTTTTCCGATGAGACGGCCACTTCACCCATATCACCTGAGATGGCTTGATTTGGATTGAATTCACCTTCGGATTTAGAAATGACCACAGTAGCAACACTGTTACCGATTAGATTAGTGATTGCGCGTGCTTCAGACATGAAGCGGTCGACTCCAAGAAGTAGTGCCATTCCTTCAACCGGAATCATTGGGAAGGCAGCTAATGTTGCAGCAAGTGTAATGAAACCGGATCCCGTTACACCAGCAGCTCCTTTGGACGTTAACATCAAGATTCCCAGAAGGGTTAATTCCTGCCAGATGCTTAAATCGATACCATAGGCTTGGGCGATGAAAATCGCTGCCATGGATAAGTAAATGGATGTGCCATCAAGGTTAAAAGAGTAACCAGTTGGGACAACTAAACCGACTACGGATTTTGAACAACCGTATTTTTCGAGTTTTTTCATCACGCTTGGGAGGGCGGATTCCGACGAAGATGTACCTAAAACTAAGAGGATCTCTTCTTTTAAATAGGCAATGAACTTGAAAATATTAAAGCCGTAGATTTTTGCGATCGAACCAAGGATAAGAATGATGAATAGTGCCATGGTAATATATACGCTACCCATTAATTGTCCTAAGGAACTTAGTGAACTAAGACCGAACTTACCGATTGTGTAAGCCATTGCCCCAAAAGCCGCCAATGGAGATACTTTCATGATCATACTGACTATGCCGAAGAAAATATCAGCAATATGTTGAAGGAAGGAGACGACAGGTTGTACTTTTGGTCCCATCGCCGCCATTGATAATCCGAATAATACGGCAAAGAATAAAATAGGGAGTAAGTCCCCGCCAGCCATTGCAGCAACAGCATTATCGGGGATGATGTTGGAAATGAAGGCCATTGCGCCATGTTCCGTTTCGGAAGCGGCTGTTGTATATTGTGATACATCGCCGCCTTCGACTGAATCGATGTTGAAACCTTTACCAGGTCCTAACATATTAACTACGATAATTCCGATAGCAAGGGCGAAGGTGGTAACGATTTCAAAATAGAGCAGGGCCTTTCCGCCGATGCGGCCAACCTTTTTCATATCGCCCATACCGCCAATCCCGATTACGACGGTTAGGAAGATGATTGGTGCAATGACCATTTTAATCATTTTAATAAATAAATCAGCTAATATCTTCAGCTGTTCACCAAAAGCAGGGAAGAAGAAACCGACTGTTATACCCAAAATGATACCGATGATGACCTGAACTGTTAGATTTTTTAATATTTTCAAGGTACATTCTCCTTTGCTATATGATAGCGCTTTCTTAACTTGACTATAGTGTAACAGAAGGAAGAATCAGAATATTCTTTTGGTGATATTGTTCTTTTTGGTCTTTTTGGTCTTGTGGATTTCAAATGATGGGTAGAAGAGGAAATGATAGTGATTTAGGTCTAATGTATACCTAAGCAGCATAAAAAAAATACCGGCGGAGCTCCGGTATTGAGGAAAATCAATTTTCAAATGGTTTTATGAGTGCATAAAGGGTTGCAATCACAGGAAGTTTCAAGCCGGCCTTGTCAGCAAGGCGCAGTGCTCCGCCCTGTAAATGTTCCACTTCGAGGGTTTGGCCCTTCCGGCGGTCCTGATGCATGGAAGAGGTTGATTCATCCGGTAAACCTGCCATGTTTTCCAAAGCCTGAGCAATATTCTGCCTGGTAATCCCAACGTCATAAGCGTTTGCAAGTTCCTTCATTTCAACTAGGACGTTTTCCAGCAATCCATTGGTTTCCGGGAATCTCCGTATCGTGCCGATAGGGAGGTTTGAGGCGGTTGTTACACCCGAGAAAGCGGTGATGAACATGTATTTGATCCACATCCTGATTAATATGTTTTCCGTCCTGCTTACCTCCATGATAGCTGATCCGACCGCCTGTTCAAATTCATCACAAATCTTTTTCTGTGAAGGGTGAAGCGGGCCATAGATTAAATCGTGATTATCATTGGAGTGAATGACATGACCTTTTTCATCAAGGGTGGCAATGATGAAGGCACTTCCTCCCATGACGGCTTCATCGCCCAGTTCTTCTTGTAAAATGGATATATGCTCCAATCCATTCAAAAGCGGAAGGACCTTTGCGCCCTTTTCAACAAGGACCTTTAAATCTGTAAGGGTACCTTGCAGATGCTGGCCTTTTACGGCGAGAACCACAAGGTCAACCTTGTCTATATCAATTACATTTTCTGTGATATGCAGGTCGTTAAATTGATAGTTTCCATGTGGGCTTGATATGCTTATGCCGTTTTCTTTCAATTGTTCGGCACGTTTTTTTCGGACAAGGTATTGAACATGCTGACCAGCCTGCTGCAATCTGCCTCCAAAGTAAGAACCGAGTGCTCCGGCCCCTATAATGACAATATTCAAAGTGCACACCTCTCTTTTGGTTAAGATGTACTAATCATAACATTGACTGAATTTTCGGTAAATGTTTATCGTTTAAGGGTAAACTAGCTGTTTTAAAGTGTGTAAGTGGAAAAAACAAAAGACCAGCCTGAAAGATATCAGGCTGGCACTTATCATTATTTATAGACTTTTACTTTAACCGTTTTTCTGCCCCAATTCATTGCTTTTGAATGAGAAGAGTAGAAGACGTCAATTTTATTCCCTTTGATTGCGCCGCCTTTATCTGCGGCAATGGCCTCCCCGTATCCTTCTACATGAACTTTAGTTCCTAGCGGAATGACCTTAGGGTCGACTGAGATTGCTTTTGCGTTAGGGTTTTTCTTTAAGTTAAGACCTGATGCTGTAATACCGCTGCAACCTTTGCAGTTCGCTGTGTAAGCTGTCGCATTGACGGTGATCGTTTTATATTTCTTGGATGATGTTGTTTTAGCTTTAGCTTTAGGTTTAGCAGAGGTCGAAGTTTTCTTAACCTTTAAAACTTGATTTGGATGGATGTTATCTTTTTTAAGGTTGTTCCAACCTTTGAGTTGATTGACTGTTATATTATGTTTATTGGCGATACCCCATAGTGTGTCGCCGCTTTTAACTTTGTATGTAGTAGTAGCAGCCGATGAAACTCCGGAAAAACTAAATACCAGCAAGAAAGCAGTGAATAGTGGAAGTAGTATTTTTTTCAAAATGAATAGTCTCCTTTGTTTTAAATCGTAGACTTAGAATAACAGGTATATATGACAATAATGTTTCGGTGGAATAGTAATTGTGTTACAAAAACGTTTCCGTTGATAAATAAATGTAATGTAAACTAGGTCTAAAGGACTTGTCCATTAAATGGAAATGTATATTTATTATGTCAGTATGAGCGTTTTTTTTGTTTAAAAATGTTGATGCAATGGCATATTTTGTTTAATTATAAAAAAACTGGTTGATTGATGCTTAGTTTTAAAGTCCTGTATATTTTGTAAAAATACAACGCGATAATAGTCAAATACCTGCTGTATATTTTAGTGAGAGAGGATTTTTAGGAAATGAAAAAATCCGACATCTAATGATGCCGGATGTTAACATCCAAATGGATTAAGTTAAAGAAAATTCAGAAGCGAAATCGACTAGCATTTTTTGATATACTGCCACAGATTCAAGATTAACGCATTCCCTATCTCCATGCCAGTTCTCACCTTTAGGTCCGAATTCAATGGCTGGTATATTATATGCCGCAAAAAAGACGGTATCTGCGGAGCCATGTTGTCCAAAAATGACAGCATCTCGATGGGTGTTCTTTTCGATAATCGGGCGAAGCAGTGTGATGAATGGGTCTGACTCTTCTGTTTTTACAGGTTTACTGTACATATTAAGGTGGAGATTCTTTCCTGTCACACTTTCGATCTGAGCAATGATCTCTTCCATTGTTTGCGTAGGAAGATAGCGGATATCAAGACTGAGCAAACACGCATCCGGTACCTTATTGTAGACATCCCCACCTTTTATTTTTGCTAGGTTAATTGAAGGGGAAGAGTAAAGGGGGGTATGATCCCGGGTGAAAGGAAGTTCCTTTATTTTTTGATAGAGATCATAGGCCTTTTCGATTGCATTTACGCCTTCCCATGGTCGGCTTCCGTGTGCGGATTTGCCGGATACTTCAATATCGAGTCGAAGTGCACCCTTTGCCTGGAGACCGATTCCCAATTGTGTCGGTTCAGCGCATATTACGAAGTCCCCTCTGTAACCATGTTTCGCTAAATATCCAGAACAGTTCAACCCGCCAATTTCTTCATCTGATACAATCTGTAGCTGGATTTTCAAACCTATGCCCTTATCTTTCAGTTCGGTAAATGCACACATCATCCCTGCAAGCCCAGCTTTCATATCGGCTGCCCCGCGTCCATATAAATTTCCTTCATGAACTTCAGGGAAAAATTGATCAGGCGTCCCGCTGACAACATCCACATGGCCATTCCAAATTACGGTTTTATCTCCGCTGCCAATCTCGCTAACAAGCATTTTATAACCGTTATTGACGATCACATTTACGGTAATTCCTTGTTTTTTAAGCCAGTTCGCACAGTATTCAACTGCTTCGTTGGCTCCTTCTTTCGATGAACTATCAATAGATACTAAATCCTTAAGTAACTCGATTAGCAAAAAGAAAACCCCCTAAAAATATGCATACTATTAGTATATATACCCTTTCTTAGTAAGGGTTAACTCAAAAATATTTTCTTGTTAAAAAACGTTTAACCTTTTCTTCCCGTGGGGTATGTAAAGGGGGAGCGACAATTTACATTCTTTAAGGAGGATGATAAATATGGATAAACGTATAATTGGTGTATATGAAACTGGAGAAGAAGCCATTAAGGCTGTTGAGTCATTGCAGGCACAAGGATATAACCGTGAAGATATTTCAGTAGTTGCGAAAGATAAAGAAGAATTAAAGACAGTGAATGAAGAAACGGGTACAAAGGTTGAAGAGGGACTTGCAGCCGGTGCGGCGACCGGAGGAATTTTGGGCGGTGCTGCCGGATTATTGGCAGGTGTGGGTGCACTGGCGATTCCGGGAATCGGACCGGTACTTGCAGCTGGGCCGCTTGCTGCCACATTAGCCGGAGCGGCTGTAGGTGCAGGTACTGGCGGATTGGCCGGTACATTAATCGGTATGGGCATACCTGAAGAAGAGGCGAATCGTTATGAAGCGGATGTTAAGGGTGGCAAGCTGCTTGTGTTAGTCGATTCGGATGCGAGTAAACCCAACTCTTCCTACTCAGGAATTACAGAGACCGATGAAACGCTAACGAACAGTAGAAGACCTCTTTAAATTGTAAGTTAAAAAAGGACGGACCCCGTTAGGGCCCGTCCTTTTTTTGATTAGAATGTAAATTTCCGTATTTCCTTGTGCATATCCTGGGATAGGGCATCCAATTCACTAGCCAGGGCATTTAATTGTTCCATGGAAGCATTCGTTTGTTCTACGGAAGCAGATACTTCTTCAGTTCCTGCCGCAGTTTCCTGGCTGATCGAGTTTAATTGTTCTGCATTACTCGCCATCCGTGTGACCTCGGATACCATTTCGTTCATCATCTTTTTTATTTCGTCAAAATTGCTGAATGTATTCGCGATAATGGATGCAATGTGACTGAAGGCATTTTCCGTATCCGTTACAGAAGTATCCTGAAGATGGATTTTTTGATTGACTTGGTCAATCAAATCAACGGTATTGGTTGTATCGGTTTGCATGGCTTGAATGATTTCCGAGATTTCCTTTAGTGAGTTTTTCGTCTGTTCGGCCAGTTTTTTCACTTCATCGGCAACAACTGCAAACCCTTTTCCATGTTCACCTGCCCTGGCTGCTTCGATGGCAGCATTCAGAGCGAGTAAATTAGTTTGTCCGGCAATTCCGCTTATGGTCTTTACAATCGCATTGATATCATTTGACCGTGCATCCAAAGATTTGACTGCCGTACTCATCTTACTGGATATCATGGAAGTTTCATTGAATTGCCGTTTTAGGCCTTGCACTTGAGTGATTCCGTTTTCGGAAGCCTTGAACATATTTTCGGATTCCGTGGCCATATTGCTCGCTTGCGCTTCAAGATCATTGATTTTGTCAGCCAAAAGCTTTACAGCCCTTTCGTTATTCTGCCCTACTTCAATTTGGTCGATGGCACCGGCCGCTATTTGTTCCATAGTCAGGGCCACCTCGTTAGCTGCCGCTGAATTCTCATCTGCACTAGCCACCAGTGTCATGGATGAATCGGATACTTTATCGGAAAGGTTGTTGACAACCCCTAACATATGGCTCATATTCCTGGTCATTATGTTGGTGTCTTCTGAAAGTTGCCCAATCTCATCCTTTCTGGGAATGGAAGTCCTGGGTGTGAAATCGCCGTCAGCCATTTTCCGAATGGATTCTTGCAGCTTTTTAATGGGAGTTGTTAAAGAACGGGTTATGAAGATGGCAGTTAGTGCAGTGACAGTAAAGACGATCAACATTGTGATGATATTACCGATTATCATCGGGCTTGCATGGGCTATTACTTCATTTTCTTCCATTACTCCAGCAATTCGCCATCCAGTGGTTGGATTGGTGGCGTATCCGATGATCCGGCTTTGCCCTTCATATTCCTCTATCATTGAACCGGATTCACTTTTCATTTTTCTGAAGATATTTTCCTTTGATATATCCTGTTGAATTTTTTTCTTGTCAGGATGTGTAACGAATATCCCCTTCTTATCAAGCAAAACGGTATAGCCAGTTTTTCCGAATTTCGTTTGATTAACCATCGTGATCAATGTATCGATTGAAATGTCGACGCCGATCACGCCTATTAATTCATCTCCATCATATATGGCTTTTGCTGCCGTAATGACAAGTTTATTCGTCGCCTGATCTGTATAAGGTTCCGTCCAAATGGTCTTGTTTTTTTGTTTTAATGCGGATTGATACCAATCCCTTTGTCTTGGGTCGAAGTCAGCCGGCAAATCCGCTTTTGGGAATATTAATGTTTTTCCACCTTTCTCAGTGCCGAGGTATAAACCATTTATTTCGGAACTGCTTGACTGTGTATGGGAAAACTCATCCATTATGGATTCTGGGTACTTATCAGAATTACTCATGATAGGATACTTACCGATCCTATCCAATTGATTCTCCGTTTTTTGAAAGAAGATTTCGAAAGAATCGTTCATTGACTTTACTTGCTCTTCCGTCGTTACGGTAAGTACCTGGGTCGTCATATCGATACTATTTTTATAGCTCATGTAGGAGATGGCCATTCCGCTTATCATGATCAAAGCTAAAAAGGGAATCAATATTTGTTTTTTTAGCGAATTAAAATACCAGTCCTTCAGTCTTTTCATATGGACAATCCTCCTTATATACCTCTAATTAATTTTGGCTTCTATAGATATTTCGGTCTGTTTGCCCTTTTTTGAAGATTGAAGTTGGAAAATTGCCAATATTAATTTTGTCGGAATCTCCAACATAAATATAAGGTATTCTGCGGTTGGCATGGAGTGGAATATAGATGAAAAAAAAGAGCTGACCGCTATAGTCAACTCTTCCAATCATTGAATCTTATTCGACTTGGATATTTTTTGTCCTGCCCGTATACCATGTGTAAAACTCGTCAGCATATTCAACGGATACATCTTGGAGCTTTGTATGGTGCACAGGCTTGGAGCGGTTGATCGTTTCGATTGAGGCAAGCCCGAAAAGCTTTTGCAACTTCGTACGTTCCACCTCAATTTGAATGACCTTGCTTCTTTTGGTAATGAATAGTGATGTTTCCAAACTTCCGGACTTAAACTGAATAAACTCATCATTTAATAAATAACGGCTATTTTTGTAATCTAGAATTCTCAATGTATAAATGATGGCGAGTAAAATCAGCGATATATACCATAGGGAGGGTTTGAAATAATAGATTGCCACTGTTGTGAGAATCCAGAAAAAGCTGGGCCGCAGCATTCGGATTTTGAAGGCCTGCTTCGATAGCGACTCCATTGACCGTTCCACTCTGTAAGCGGGTAAAATCTCTTCTACCATTCCATATGCCATTTCAATCGATAAAAAAGGATAGAGAGTATTTGTTTCTAGCTCTTCATCACCCGTACTTCCTGCGCTGATCAGTTTCACTTCTGCCAAGCCTAGCAACCTTTTAATGATTGATTGGGAGATTTCGACAGCTTGTACTTTTTCTTTCTGAATGGAAAAAGCAGATTCATCCAGTAGACCTTTCTTGATATATATACGATCGTGATCGGATGAAATTTCATATTTTCCATATTTAACGAATGTGGAAATGATTCCGAAGGCAACGGCTATACATATGAGGCCGACAAGAACGATGGTTATGATCCACCACGTATCCAATAACTTGGCAAAGAACCCTTCGGCATTCTCCAAATTGATAAAATCATCGAGTGTATTATATAACGTAGCCACAATTGGGATAAGAGCCAAAAAGCTGAGTGATGTAAAGGAAGCTTTCAGCACATCCTGTTTAGTTGGCGTGAAATGGATCGTTTTTTCAATTGGTTCCATATCCTCCGCTATTCGTTCTTCGGGGCTATCCAATTCGATAACCTGAAGTTCCTGTTTTGAAGAATATTCCCCCTCAAGCCGTTCGGCCTCTTTTCGGGAAATAACCTCAAAAGGCAAGGTACCCTGATCACCAGTCATCCCTGTTTCGAATGTTAAAGAGGTTAAGCGGAAAATCTTATGGAATACCGTCGTACGTTGTTGAACATTCTGTACCTTATGAAGCGGGACCGTTCGATAAGATTTCGAAATGATCCCTGAGGTAATATAAATGGTTCCTTCTTTGATTTGATATTTATACGTATACCATTTAAGGATGATAGAAAGGACATTCCAAATCAGATAAACTAAAAAAACGATTTGGAGTACCTTCATATACATCTTTTCAGAACCGAAGTTCAGGACATAAAGCATGATTATGAAAAACACATTCCCTTTCAGCAATTTCCATAATTCGAAGGGGATTTTGAAAGGGTGTAATCGTTTCACATGTTCTTCCATCGTTAATCCACTTCCTTAATTTTAGCGAAATGGGCAATTTTATCTCGTAATTCATATGCCTCTTTCTCGGGGATGGCAGGTATGTCATGTGAGTCCCCCATTGTTCCGATACTTAGTGAATAAAGGTTATATTTTCGCAAAAACGGGCCTTGGTTCAATTTGACGGACTGAACCTTCGTCATCGGAATGAGTTCATGCGTTTCACTCCAAGCTCCGCGTTTTGTTTGAATGAATTCTTCGTTCACGTCGTAACGCCAATACTTTTGCAACAAGATTGGTTCAATGAAGATGGACCAGATTGCATGGAAAAAAGATAATGTGATAAGTCCGTATAAAATCCATCCAATCCATTCTTTCCAAGCGAAATAATCATCAACATATAATAGGATGCAAAAGACGGCGAGGGTAATGAAATTGGTAATGGCTTCGGTCATCCGCCATACCTTCACGGATTCTTTGGAAATTTTCTTCGTTGGTGGCGATATCTTTGAATACATATATTCACTCCTTACTATGTCTTTATACTTATACGGATTATCATTCAAAAAGGTTCCCTGTAATCGTACATGTAAATGAATCATGAAGTAAGGATCGCCAATTGGATTCCATTGAATGGCGGTCGAATAATCCTGCCTTTCTTGAGTATGTATAAATAGAGACCATCATGTGGAAATTTTCTTTTTTAAATGACTTTAAAATGGACAAGATAGAGGTGGTGAGTTTTTAGAGTGGGAGTGATAGGTTTGACATATAAAAGGAAGTTGAGTTTTATATTCTTCCTGTTTTTGATTTGTTTTTTTAATGGAGAATCGATGCAGGCTGCGAATGATGATGGAAACCTAGGACAGGAAATTCAACAAATTTTGGATGATTCACCAGGGTTGGCAGGGGCGTTAACGGGAATTTCCATCCGATCAGCGGAATCGGGGGAACTGATTTATGAACGAGGGTCGCAAACGAGATTGCGGCCTGCTTCGAACCTTAAGCTTTTGACTGCAGCAGCTGCGCTGGAAACATTAGGGGAAGATCATCTTTTTCAAACGGAACTATACATAAAAGGGGTGCAGGTTGGCCATGTTCTGCAGGGGAATGTTTATCTGAAGGGAAAAGGAGATCCAACATTATTGGAAAAGGATTTTGATGAGCTGGCATCGTCACTGAAGCACAAGCAAGTTAAGCTCGTTCATGGAGATCTTATAGGGGATGATTCTTGGTATGATGATATCCGTTATTCCCGAGACTTGGTCTGGAGCGATGAACAGGAATATTACGGAGCAGCTGTTTCAGCTTTAACCGCTTCTCCGAATGATGACTACGATACCGGTACCATTATCGTGGAGATAACCCCCGGGGAAAAGGCTGGAAAAATGGCAAAGGTGATGCTGAAGCCTGAAACGGATTACGTGAAGATCATCAACAAAACGAAAACAGTAGCGGCAGACGGCAAACAGGAAATTGAAGTCGAACGGTCTCATGGCACAGATGTCATTACAATCACCGGGACCATTCCGGAGCATGCCGGGGTGACCGAAGAATGGATCTCAGTGAAAGATCCCACAGAATATGCCCTGAGCCTATTTGAAAAGTCAATGAAGAAACATGGAATTAAAGTGTTGGGAAAAAGGAAAAAAGGAAAAGCCCCTGTAGGAGCGGACTTGATCGCCACTCATCAGTCCATGCCACTTTCACAACTGCTTATTCCTTTCATGAAATTGAGCAATAACGGCCATGCTGAGGTTTTGGTGAAAGAAATGGGCAAAGAAGCAGCAGGGAAGGGAAGCTGGAAAGATGGTTTGAAGGTCGCTCGAAATCAAATGAAGGGTTTGGGTCTCAATATGCAAACAATCAAGATGCGTGATGGATCTGGCATATCCCAAGTCAATATGATTCCAGCGAATGAAATAACGAAACTGCTATATGCCGTACAGGAGAAAACGTGGTTTCCTGCTTACTTGAACGCTTTGCCGATTGCAGGAAATGAAAAGCGGATGGTAGGCGGTACGCTTAGAAAGAGAATGAAAGGGACAAATGCAGCTGGGAACGTTCGTGCGAAAACAGGGACCATTTCAGGAACGAGCTCTCTATCAGGTTATGTGACGACCAAAAGAGGGGAAAGAGTCATATTTTCGATCATCGTGAATAATTTCATGGAAGAAAAGGGCATTACGGCAATCCAGGATAAGATAGCCGTGATGCTTGCAGAACAGGAAAAGCTATTGGTGAGCGGACTTTAGTATCCATTTTGAAAGGTAAGCTTGAAGTTCAGAAAAATCTGCGATGAACAGATCAGCATCAGCCAATTCATTTTCTTCGGCAAATCCAAATTGGCAGCCTACAGCCGATAAGCCATTTTTCTTTGCTGCCTCGATGTCGGATTTTCGATCCCCAATCACAATGGCGCTATCAATTCGATAGTCTTTCAACAACATTTGCACTAATTCGGTCTTCGAGCCTTTCGAGGACCTTTCCACGCTATATATGTCCGTAACGAATTCATGCAGCCCAAAATAAGAACAGATTTCTTCCAGGTACTTTACTAGACCGTTGCTAGCAATGAAAATGGAAATTCCAAGCTGTTTGATCGTTGACAAGGTCTCCATGACGAGGGGGAAAAGCTGACCATTCCCTTGTTTGATTTCTTGAATCAAGCAATCTAAAAAAAGTTGGTCAGCCTGTCGGCGAATATGATCGGGATGCTTAGGTAATAGAGTTTCCCATACGACTGTCAGCGGGACGCCCATAATCTCTTGATACTTGGCAAGCGGGGTATTCCCTGTCCAGCTCCCTTCTGATCGAAGTATCTCAAATGTTCTTTCAAGTGAAGAACCTAATATCTTGTTTGTTTGAAACAAGGTGCCGTCCATATCGAAAATGGCGGCAAATTGGATTCTGTTCATTACTAGCACCTTCTTCTTAGTTTTTTTCATTTTATCCCCACAAGGAAGGAATATAAGGGAGGACGAATAGAAATAAGTAGTATAGGAGGAATGCTTATGAACTTTCCAACACTTAATGGACAGTATACGATTAAAAATCTTATTGCTGAAATTCACGAAATTTCCCAAAAAAGATCTCCATATATTATGGCCATCGATGGTCGGGGCGGGTCTGGAAAAAGTACACTCGCTTCCCTTATCCATGCAAAGTGTCCAGGTAGCGCAGTCGTTCATATGGACGATTTTTATTTGCCATCATCGAAAAGGATCCAGTTGCCCCCAGCCCAAAAACAGATTGGAGCGGATTGTGATTGGGAACGGGTTTTTAACCAAATCCTAAAACCGCTTACTGTAGGGAATGATGCAAGGTATCAAAGGTATGATTGGGAAACGGACACTATGGCCGAATGGCATATCGTTCCTGCTGGAGGCCTTGTCATTATTGAAGGGACGTATTCTATCCGTAAAGAATTGGCAGGGTCCCATGATTTCACGATATGGGTGGAATGTCCCCGCGATCAGCGCTTGAAACGTGGCCTCGAGCGGGATGGTGAAGATGCGCGTCAAATGTGGGAGGATAATTGGATGGTTCATGAAGATCTATATGTTGACGCGCAAAGGCCGCAAGAAAGAGCGAATCTTGTTGTGGACGGAACGAGCTGAATCCTGGGATATCTGGAAAGTCACTTTTAATTGTAAGGGTTTACCTGTAAAATTCATATTGAATTTTTAGATAAATTTCTGGGGAGCCAGAAGCATGGGGGGAAATTATGTTTAATAATGAAGAGCAAGCAGCCGTATATAAAGCCATTTATAACCGAAGGGATATCAGGAGTTTTTTGCCCAAGCCCATTTCAAAGGATAGACTCCGCAGAATCTTGGATGCTGCACATCATGCGCCGTCTGTAGGATTCATGCAGCCTTGGAGTTTCATTGTAATTTCATCTCAGGAAACCAAGAACAGTTTGGCATGGGCAGCGGATAAAGAAAGAAGGGCACTAGCTATTCATTATGAAGGGGGTAAAGAAAATAAGTTTCTTAGTTTGAAAGTGGAAGGGTTAAAAGAAGCACCTTACACCATTTGTGTAACATGTGATCCGACACGTGGCGGCTCCCATGTTTTGGGGAGGAACTCTATTCCGGAAACGGATATCCTATCAACGGCCTGTGCAATTCAAAATATGTGGCTGGCTGCCTGTGCGGAAGGATTGGCAATGGGATGGGTAAGCTTTTATAAGAAGAATGATATTCGTGACATTTTGGAGATTCCGCCGCATGTAGAACCCATTGCACTCATGTCAATTGGCTATACGGATCAATATCCGGATAAACCCATTCTTGAACTTGCCAATTGGGAAAAAAGAAGGCCGATGGATGAACTTATTTTCGAGGATAAATGGGGTAAAAGATGAAACTTTTATAATAAATGGATTCTGAATCCTCTTCGAGTGAACTGGGGAGGGTTTGGGAAAATCAGTTACACAGGTATTGGAAAGTTAATCTTTACAAAGTTATGAAGCCCCTGGTTTAGGGGTTTTTGTTGTGAGGAAATGGTTTTCTGAGAAAAAACCAGAAGGCACTCATTCAGTATGGGCGATTAAAAAGATTAATCCTGTTTACACATTTACGTTGGAGGGGAAGGCAACGGACCTGCAGCCATCACGAAGTGGTTGTAAATGAAAGAAGCAGTGAAAATATAGAAGGCTCTTTCGGAAGATACATATTCTGGAAGAGTCCTATTGAATGTACGTATTCAATAATTTCCGTGGATCCTGGTAAGTGCCTTTGTGAACACCGAAAAACTAAAAATAAAAACTGGCTGCACTTTTAACGTTGTCAGTTTTTTGATTTTAAAGGCTGCGCCTTTTAGAGGATTCAGGTATACCGAGGTCTTCATGGTTTTCCTGTAGGTTTTTCTGCTGAATCCGGTTAGTGCTTTTTATCGATCGTATATGCCAATTCATTAATCCTCAAGCTCCCACAGCTGAATGAGTAAACAATCAGTCAGATCTTTAGCCCCAACTCCAATGGGGTCAAGGGATTGCAATACTTGAATCATATCTTCTATTTCTACCAAGGAAACGGAAAATGCGAGGCAGCCCAATTTGCATCCAATTCAAGAAGTCCATATTCATTTAAGCCCCCCATTGGGGAATCTCCCTTTCGATAGCTTTCAAGGATCTTAGCATGCTCGTTTCTTCTAGTTTTTCCAGTGTTTCTGCTTTGCTGGAATAATTATCGTTCGGGTTGTAAACATCGTCGCCGTTGAAACTCGACAATATGCCTGTCATTTAGCACTTAATGTAATGGATGGGGTGATTAATGATTTGAATACGAATCGAATGATTTATATATGAATCAATACATGCTCGTGATGATTTGATTATGAATCGTTGTTCCTTGAATACCTTTAATATAAGACTCATATAATTTGGCATGCATCTTGCTATATCTATATATATAAATATAAAAATAAATTAGCTTGAAAAAAATCCATAACATGAGAAGGGTGTTTTTTACATGATTAAAGAGAAGACGGGTATTCAGGAATTAATCGATTTGGATAAAAAGCATTTTATTCATCCGACTACGGCAATCGAGCAACAGCAGGCAGATGGTCCAAGTTTCATCTTTAAGGAAGGGAAGGGAATATATCTTACGGATGTCACGGGCAGGACAGTCATTGATGGCATGGCTTCACTTTGGAATGTGAATATTGGACATGGACAAGAAGAGATGGCTGAAGTCGCGAAGGAACAAATGGCGAAGCTAGCTTTCACCTCAAGTTTCGCCACTTTCAGCAACGAGCCGGCAATCCGGTTGGCGGCCAAAATCGCTTCCATCGCTCCTGGGGATTTGAATGCAGTTTTCTTCACTTCAGGTGGATCAGAGTCGAATGATACGGCCATCAAACTTGCTCGTCATTACTGGCTTTTGAAAGGGCAGCCTAATCGTCAAAAAATCATTTCCCGCTCGAAATCCTATCATGGAGTGGCAATGGGAGCTACAAGTGCGACTGGCCTGAAGCCGTTCCGGGACTTCACGAATTCAATCGCACCGGATTTTTACCATGTGGACGGTTCTTCCATTGAAGAGTTGCGTAAGGTCATAGAACAGGAAGGACCAGAAACGATTGCGGCATTTATCGCTGAACCGATTCAAGGGGCCGGTGGCGTGAACCTTCCTCCTGAAGGCTATTTTAAGGAAGTAAGGGAGATTTGTAATGAATACGGCATTTTAATGGTGACGGATGAAGTCATTACAGGTTTCGGAAGAACAGGGACTTATTTTGGGATTGAACATTTTGGTGTTGTACCTGATATGATGTGCTTCGCAAAAGGTGTGACGAGCGGATATGCACAGTTAGGCGGTGTCGTCCTGAATGATAAGATGCATCAGGATTTCATTGCCCTTTCAAAAGGTACGCTTTTACACGGCTACACATACAGCGGCCATCCTATGGCTTGTGCGGTTGCATTGAAAAATATTGAAATAATTGAACGTGAAAACCTGATAGAAAACTCGAAACAGCGTGGTGAAGAGTTGCTTGCAGGCTTCAAGAAGCTTCAAAGCAAACACCCGATTGTTGGTGATGTCAGGGCACTTGGATTAATTGGCGGCATCTCCATCGTAAAGGACAAACAAACAGGTGAAGGCTTTGAGACACAGCTTGCTCCAAGACTGGTTGCTGAAGCGGCGAAGAATGGTTTGATTTGCCGGTCTGTTACGTTTGATCAAGATACACTCGTATTCGCCCCACCTTTAATTATTACTAAATCGGAAGTCGAAAGAATAATTGAAATCCTTGATGAGACATTTACTGCTGTCGAAAAAGAAATTTTATAAGAGGTGAAAGTGATGGTAATGACGGAAACGCTGAAAAAGAAATTATTCATTAATGGTAAATGGCAAGAAGCTGAAAAGTTCACGACACTAAAGTCTCCCTATAGCGGGGAAGTTCTGGCGGAGATTCCTTCTGCAAGCCTTGAGGATGTCGAGTTGGCAATAGAATCAGCCTATCAAGCTAGAAAAACAATGGCAGCTTTGCCTAGTCATAAACGCGCTGCCATACTTGAAAAGCTCGCGAGTCTTTTGGAAAGCCGCAAAGATGAGGCAGCTGAAATTATTGCTAAAGAGGCAGCGAAACCGATTAAAACGGCAATGGTTGAAGTATCCCGGACAATTGCCACATATAAATTTGCAGCAGAGGAAGCCAAAAGGATTCATGGAGAAACATTGACGATGGATGCTACAGCTGACGGAGAGGGAAGAATAGGATACACCGTCCGTGAGCCTCTTGGCGTTGTGGGTGCGATTACTCCATTTAATTTTCCGATGAACCTTGTAGCCCATAAAGTAGGCCCAGCCATTGCTGCCGGAAATACACTTGTCCTGAAACCTGCGAGCCAAACACCGCTATCTTCGCTATTTCTTGCTGAACTATTAGCCGAAACTGATTTGCCGGCAGGTGCGTTTAATTTAGTTACCGGAAGCGGTTCGGTTATTGGTGATAAATTAGTCACCGATTCACGGGTGAAGAGCATTTCATTTACTGGGAGTCCGGCTGTCGGAATCGGGATTCGTAATAAGGCAGGAATAAAGAAAGTGAGCCTTGAACTAGGTTCGAATGCGGCTGTCATCGTTGATAAAGGGATCAATATCGACAAAATCATCCAACGCTGTGTATCGGCAGCATTCGCTTTTCAAGGGCAGGTCTGTATTTCCTTACAGCGTGCATATGTTCATGAAGAGGTATATGATGAGTTCGTCAAAAAATTCATAGAAGCAACAAATGGCTTGAAACTTGGAGATTCTTTGGACCCGTCGGTGGATATTTCGGCATTGATCAGCGCTGGTGATGTACAGCGAAGCCTGGATTGGATCGGTGAGGCTAGACAACACGGTGCGATTGTTGCAGCAGGAGGCAAATCTGAAGGGAATATCCTGCATCCGACTGTGTTGCTGGAAGTGGATGCAGTGCTTAAGGTATCATGTCAGGAAGTCTTCGCTCCCATTGTTTTGATCAATAAGGTTTCGTCCGTTGAGGAAGCGATTGATTTGGTCAATGATTCCGAATTTGGATTGCAGGCCGGGATTTACACAGAAAATATCAATCTGGCTCTTTCTGCCGCAGAAAAATTGGAAGTCGGCGGTGTTATCATTAATGATATCCCAACTTACCGTGTCGACAACATGCCATATGGCGGAGTCAAAAAAAGCGGAACGGGCCGCGAAGGGCTGAAATATGCCATTGAAGAGATGACGGAAATGAAACTGGTCATTATTAACCGAAATTAATCAAAAAAAGAGATGAGCAGCTGCTCATCTCTTTTTTTGAGCTGCGGGTTTCATTTTTCTAGGAATATTGAAAAAGTCTGAGATGAAGGATTGCCCATATGTTATGCGAAAATGAATAGGTAATTCACGGTTGAATTTAAATGGTTGACGGGAAAGGGGAAGAAAACGTGATTTCCCTATTATTTCAAACTGGCATGAATCTTGCTCATATTATATATAGGTAGAAAACTTAAAACCGAGGAGGAATTTAGATGCAGGAAACTTTACAAAATAACACGAAAAAGGAAGGAACGGGAGCACTGGACTTAAAGATGTTCATCAATGGAAAATGGGTGAATTCGACTTCAGGTGAAAAGAGGGATGTATTGAATCCGGCCACGGGAGAAGTCATTGCTACGGCTGCGGAAGGCACACAGGAAGATGTGGATGCAGCGGTCGAAGCAGCGAAATATGCATTCTATGAAGGTGGATGGTGGGGTACTCCGGCAGTGGAGCGAGCTCGCATTTTATTCAAAATTGCCGATAAAATAGAAGAAAAGGCTGAAGAACTTGCTGCGTTGGAAACATTGGATAATGGGAAACCGTTGCGTGAGGCTCGTTATGACATAGATGATTCAGCAGCCTGTTTTAGATATTATGCAGGGTTGGCTACAAAACCGACTGGTCAGACTTACGAAGTTCCTGATGGTCAGCAAGCGATGGTCGTAAGGGAACCGATCGGTGTATGCGGGCAGATCGTTCCTTGGAATTTCCCTCTAATGATGTCAGCCTGGAAACTGGCCCCGGCACTTGCTGCAGGAAATTCAGTTGTGTTCAAACCATCGGAGGTTACACCAGTGACAGCGGTCAAACTATTTGAAATCATGGATGAGGTCGGATTGCCAAAAGGTGTCGCAAACCTTGTGTTAGGAGCGGGACCAGTTGTCGGACAGGCCATTGCCGAACATGAGGAAATCGATAAAGTAGCCTTTACGGGTGGAACGGAAACAGGACGTAAGATCATGGAGGCTTCACTGGGTAACCTGAAGAAGGTGACATTGGAGCTCGGCGGGAAATCACCTAATATCGTATTTGCGGACTCTGACTTTGAGACTGCAGTGGATTACGCTCTATACGGGATTTTCTGTAATCAAGGGCAAGTGTGTTCAGCAGGATCCCGTTTATTGTTGGAAGAGTCCATTTACGATCAGTTCATTGCAAGTCTTACTGCGAAGGCAAAAAAGATCAAAGTAGGTTCAGGTTCTGATGAAAAGAGCCAGATGGGACCTATCGTTTCAGAGGCACATATGAACAAAATATTATCGTACATCCAAATCGGAAAGGAAGAAGGAGCCAAGTTAATCGTCGGTGGAAATAGAATTAAAGGAAACGGTTTGGAAAAGGGATATTTTGTCGAACCTACCATTTTTGTTGATACGACACCGGATATGCGTATTGTACAGGAAGAAATTTTTGGCCCAGTGCTTGTCGTTCAAAAGTTCAAGGATGAAGCTGAAGCTCTTCGACTTGCCAATGATACGAAATATGGTTTAGCGGGAGCGGTGTTCACGAATGATATCGCAAAAGCATACCGTGTCATAAAAAAAGTGCGTGCCGGCATCACGTGGATAAACTCATATCATCCGACCTATAATGAAGCTCCTTGGGGAGGATTCAAGCAAAGTGGAAATGGACGTGAACTCGGCACTTTTGGTTACGAGGCTTATACGGAAGTGAAGCAAATCAATAACAACTTGGATATTCAACCAACAGGCTGGTTTGATGAAGAGTAAATAGCTTGACGAAAAGGCTGTTCCTTGGGGAACAGCCTTTTTTGTGGAATCGCAGTTATAATGCCAGAATCATGAATATATTTCTAGAATCGCAGATAAAATCCCGGAAATAGCAGATATATTTCTAGAATCGCAGATAAAATCCCGGAAATAGCAGATATATTTCTAGAATCGCAGATATAATCCGGAAATCGTAGATATATTTCTAGAATCGCAGATATATTTCTGGAATCGCAGATGAAATCCGGAAATCGTAGATGTATTTCTAGAATCGCAGATAAAATCCGAAAATCGGAGATATATTCAAAGGTTGCTGGACATTGATTTACTTTTGCTGGACTTTTTCAAGATCCACCCGTCCTGAAAAGAAAACGGCGCCATTACCCATATCTGAAAGGCGATCTGGGGTAAGGGAATTGATCTGTTGTTTGGTCTCAGGTGTATTCTGCCATAAGCCTTGGCTGACTAGTACGCCGGGTAACACATTTTCACCGGGAGCAGCGGTGAGCAAACATTCACCGCGTCCGTTCCAGATTTTAACCATATCTCCGGAAGCTATTCCTAATGTTTTGGCATCAGCGGCATTCATGTGCAGCTTCGGTTCCTTTTCCAAGGAGATATGTTTGGCATTATTTGAAAAGGTTGAATTCAAGAAGTTGTGATTAGGTGCCGGTATGAATAAAAATGGCAGGTCACTGTCTTTTATGATTGGTGTATATGTTGGCAGAGGCTGGTATCCATCCAGTTTCATCCGATCTGAGTAAAGTTCGATTTTTCCGCTTGGTGTCGGTAGTTTACCTGGGAATATCCGGCGCATCTTTGCTTTGACAAATTGATTCCTTGATAGGGAGTCATAGGTGATGCCATCTAAGTGCGGGTTATCGGGAAAATCCAGCGCCTGCCGTATCATTTCTTCCTCTGAATCTCTAAAAGCTTGTTCCTCAAAGCCCATTCCAATAGCCAAAAGTTTGAACAATTCAACATTCGATTTCGACTCGCCATATTTATTGACTACAGGTTTTTGTATTTGGACGTAATTATGCCAGTATGAATTATAAAAATCCTCCGTTTCATAAGATGATGTGGCAGGGAGGACAAGGTCAGCATACATGGCCGTTTCGGTTAAGAATAGGTCATGGACCACTGTGAATAGATTTTCCCGCATTAAACCTTGCTTCACTTTATTTGCATTCGGAGCGACAAGTGCTGGGTTGGAGCCGTATACAAACATGGATCTAATCGGGTTATCCTTTTCTAAAAGAGCTTGACCGATTTGGTTCATATTAATGGTCCGGGTAGCTTTATTATGCAATAAATCAGGACGTCTTAAGGCATTTGTATTAAAAGCAAGATAGCCTGAATTCCCTTTGATGGCTCCGCCGCCTTCCACCATCCATTGTCCGGTAAGTGCAGGCAGGCAGGCAATGGTACGTACTGCCATGCCGCCATTGTCATGGTGCTGCAGGCCATTGCCTATGCGAACGAATGATGGAGTGGTGGTGCCATACATCCTGGCTAATTCATATAAGTCATCAATTGGAACGCCAGTGATCGCGGAGACGGTCGCAGGCTCATATTGGCGGACGTGTTCGCGCAATTCAGCAGCACCCACTGTGTATTCATCGAGAAAAGGCTGATCGACTAGATTCTCGTCAAATAGTATATGCATTAAACCGAGGGCGAGGGCAGTGTCTGTACCAGGAAGAATCGGTATGAACCAATCTGCCCACTTACCGGTTTGGTTTTTATGTACGTCAATGACAACTACTTTGGCCCCATTTTTTCGGGCTTGCTGGGCAAGCGTAACTTGGTGCATATTTGTGCTTACGGCGTTGATGCCCCACAGGATGAAAAGCTTTGTATGAATCGTTTCTTCAGGGTCGATGCCGAATGAACCACCCATTGTATAGCTGTATCCGACTGAGCCGGCCGCATTACAGATGGAGCGCTCAAGCATGCTTGCACCGAGTTTGTGAAAAAAACGCCGATCCATCCCCTCTGCGCTGAGGTTGCCCATGTTTCCATAAAAGCTGTAGGGAAGTATGCTTTCAGGACCATGCATTTCGATCAGTTCTTTCCACTTTGAAGTGATTGTGTCAATGGCCTCTTCCCAGCTGATTGGAGTGAAATTCCCTTCTCCTTTCGGGCCGATGCGCTTTAATGGCTGCTTTAAGCGATTGGGGTCATATAGGCGGGCAGTCATGTTTCGGACTTTGTTGCAAATATTCCCTTTGGTGACTGGGTGATCAGGGTCCCCCAGGACTTTAATGATTTTCCCGTCTTTTTTGTGCAGCAGTAAACCGCATTGATCAGGACAGTCAAGCGAGCAAACAGAGGGAAAGACTCCATCTGGCTGATCGATATAGGATTGCATGGGCGTATCCTCCTAATAATCTAATCTCATAAATGAATCCAAAATTCATTTATATCTTAATTATATTGAAAGTGAAATCATTGAAAGGTGCAAGAACTTCTTAACATATGTTTTTTTTTCTGATAAGCTTACAAGATGAAAATTAACCTATATTTATCACAAAACCAATAAGTAATAGGAGGATTCATTTTTGGATTATGGAATTATAATATCAATTGGGATATACATGGCAGGTATGCTGTTAATTGGTTATTTCGCCTATCGAAAAACGGCCAACTTAACAGATTATATGCTTGGCGGACGGAACTTGGGCCCGGCTGTAACTGCATTGAGTGCAGGTGCTTCCGATATGAGCGGTTGGCTATTGATGGGTCTTCCGGGTGCAATGTACATTAGCGGTTTGAGTGCTGGCTGGATTGTCCTCGGCCTGTGTGCAGGATCTTATTTAAACTGGTTATTCGTGGCACCAAGACTTCGGACATATACGGAAGTGGCCGACAATTCGATTACGATTCCCGACTTTCTGGGAAATCGCTTTAAAGATGAATCCCGGATTTTAAAAGTGGTATCAGCATCGGTCATTTTAATTTTCTTCACCTTTTACACATCTTCAGGTATGGTAGCAGGCGGTGAGCTTTTCCGCTCCACTTTCAATTTGGATTACCGGTGGGGCATCTGGCTGACGGCGAGCGTCGTTATTCTTTATACATTATTTGGCGGATTTCTGGCTGTTAGCTGGACGGACTTCGTACAAGGTACGATTATGTTCATTGCCTTAATTCTAGTACCAGTTGTCACGATTGTAAATATTGGTGGCTGGGATCCTACCTTCAATGAAATAAAATCGATTAACCCGAAGTTATTACATGCTTTTGAAGGAACATCAACCATAGGCATCATATCACTTCTGGCTTGGGGACTTGGTTATTTCGGCCAGCCTCATATAATCGTTCGATTCATGGCGATTTCATCTGTTAAAGATTTGAAAAGTGCACGAAGAATCGGTATGGGCTGGATGATTTTTGCTATCGTAGGAGCCATGTTCACCGGATTGGTAGGGATTGCTTATTTTAACCTGACAGGCAGTCCTTTAGGGGAAAGAAATGCAGAGTCTGTCTTCATCCTTTTAGCTAAAGAACTGTTTCCTTCTTTAATTACAGGTTTCTTGTTGGCGGCGATTTTAGCAGCGGTCATGAGTACGATTGCGTCTCAGCTGTTAGTTTCGGCAAGTGCTCTGACGGATGATTTCTATAAGCAGTTCATTCGGCCAAATGCATCGGATAAGGAATTGGTGCTGGTGGGACGGTTCGGCGTTTTGGCAATTGCTGCCATAGCCCTCGTTTTAGCTTTTAATCCCAGTGGTACGATTCTTAAATTGGTGGGTTACGCATGGGCTGGTTTTGGAGCGGCTTTCGGTCCGGTCATTTTGTTAAGCCTGTACTGGAAGCGAATGACGAAATGGGGAGCACTGGCGGGAATGATTGTCGGTACCGCAACCGTGATCATCTGGGAAATGATCGATAAGTTCTCTGAAGTATACGAAATCATTCCCGGTTTCATTGCTGGTACAATAGCGGTGGTTGTCTTCAGCTTATTATCGGCCAAGCCTTCAAAAGATATAGAAGAGGAATTCAATCAGGCCATCAAAAACCTCTCTTGATCCTTTGAAACAGTCCAGTTAAATGGTGCTGGATTTTTTAGAGATATGAAACAATGAATGCAATATATATGATACAATATCCAAAGAGTCCTTATGTTGAAAACATGAGGGCTTTTTTTGAGTGATTTGGGAATAATAAACCAAAAAACAATACAAAGGATAAAACATGAAACAATCTCATAAAATTGCATGTAAAGTGGCTATTATATATATAATCATTGGGGTCTTATGGATTATCGTTACGGATTATATCTCTATGACACAGGCAAAGGAAGATGTTCAGATATATGCAATGTTTCAACATTCCAAAGGGTGGATTTTCATTTTCATAACCGGGCTTTTCTTATACTTCATAATTAGGTATTGGACAGGGAAAATGTTGAGGTCCCAACAGGAATTTAATCTGAAGGATGAACAGTATCAGTCGCTGTTCAACCATAACCCGGATTGTGTCCTTGAACTGAATCTTGAAGGTAATGTCGTTTCGATTAACCCGGAAGCTGAAAAGCTGTTAGGTAATAACAGTGACAATTTGAAAGGCAAGAATGCGAAGCATCTCATCAACTGGAATGAAAGGGAAAAGGTATCTGTTTTCTTTATACAGTCCCTTAAAGGCGAGGCGGTAAAATTCGAAACGACCATTCAGAATAAGAATGGTGAAGAGCGGATAATCCGTGTAACCTTTTTACCGATCATCGTACAAGCGGAGTTGCTTGGAGTATATGCAATCGTTAGGGATATTACTGAATCACGGCGCGAAGAGGAATTGATGATCATGTCTGAAAAGCTATCCGTAATCGGGCATCTGGCCGCGGCCGTGGCACATGAGATAAGGAATCCGCTGACATCGTTAAAAGGATTCGTACAGTTAATGGATATGACGAAGGAAGTCAATCCGCTGCATTCTGATATCATGTTAAAGGAAATTGATCGAATTAATATAATCTCGAGTGAACTGTTGGTTCTCGGAAAAAAACAGGATGTCGCTTTCCAAAGGATTGATCTTGCCGACAGTTTACAACAGGTATTCACGTTAATGAAAGCAGAGACGAATTTGAATAATATCGAGATGGGGTTCAGGGTTAAAACCGCCGAACCGATTTATATTATGGCTGATACAATCGAACTTAAACAGTTGATAATCAATATTGTCAAGAACAGCATTGAAGCGATTGACGATAATGGGAAAATTGATCTGTCGCTGAAAATCATCGATGATCAAGCTGTAGTCAGCGTGAGTGATAATGGTATAGGAATGGTACCCGAGCGCCTTGAACGGATTGGTGAACCTTTCTATTCGACAAAGGAAAAGGGCACAGGGATCGGGCTTGCGATTTGCCGGAAGATCGTTCATCGCCTTGATGGGGAAATGCATTTTGAAAGTGAGATAAACAAAGGAACGACGGTTACAATTCGTATTCCGTTGGCTACTGGACAAGAATAAATGGTACTATGAAAGATAGGAAAAGTTTTATATTAAAGGAGAACGATATGAGCGAATTACCTGCATTAGTGAACGATAGAAAACCATATATACAAGAGGTCTGGAAAAAATCCGGGTTCGGACAACTTACCCCGATTCAAACGAAAGCGATTCCCGTGATTGTTGAGGGAAAAGACATCTTGGCTGAATCACCGACTGGAACCGGAAAAACTTTAGCTTATTTACTGCCATTGCTAGAAAAGATAGATCCTGAAAAAAAATCGCCCCAAGCTTTGATTTTAGCATCATCCCGTGAACTGGTCATGCAAATCAATGAAGAAATTCGCATTTGGTCAGAGGGAAGCGGTATAACTGGTGCAGCATTCATCGGCGGTGCTAATGTAAAAAGGCAGTTGGACAAACTGAAGAAGCATCCACAGGTCATTGCTGGAACGCCAGGACGGATTTACGAATTGATTGCACAAAAAAAATTGAAGATGCATGAAGTTAAGACGATTGTACTTGATGAAGGTGACCAATTGATCACTCCAGAGCATATGGGAACGATCAATAATATTATCAAAACAACGCTAAAAGACCGGCAAATCATGGTATTTTCGGCAACCCTGCCAGAGGAAACGGAAAAAGCGGCCAGAGGATTCATGAATGAACCCGAAATGATCAAGGTCGATAAGCATGAAAAAATGGAATCGAAAGTGGACCATCTTTACTTTGTTGTAGAGAGACGGGAAAAATCCAAGATTCTTGAGAAAATCACAAGACTTAAAGATGTGAAGGCCCTTGCCTTCCTTAACGATATAGCAGAGCTGAGCGTCCTACATGAAAAGCTGAGTTATAAAGGTGTTGAAATGGGTGTGCTTCACGGGGAATCCAATAAAGTCGACCGGGAGAAGGCGCTGCGCAAGCTTCGTTCCGGAAAATCCCCGATGTTGATCGCAACGGATGTAGCGGCAAGAGGGCTAGATATAAAAGGCCTCACAGCAGTCGTTCATATTGATATGGCTGACAACATCGATCAATATATCCATAGATCAGGGAGAACAGGGCGTGCAGGTGCAGATGGCACTGTTATTTCAATCGTAACGGAAAGAGAAGAGCGAGAGTTGAAAAAAATGGCTCGTGAACTGGAGATTCCATTAACGAGAGTAACTTTCTATGGTGGAAACATCGTAGTCGATGAATGAGTTGGGGAAAAGGGATGGCCGTTGCGGCTGTCTCTTTTTTTTTGTAGGAGTCAGATACAATCCGCAAACATGCCTGAACTCCTTCTCGTCTTGAAATTAAAGTGGAGATTCATTTTGCAGAATCCACTCTACATGCCTTTTCCACTGTATGGTGGGATTCCCAGTTAACCAAAAATATGCCGATGAAAATGAGTGAACCTCCAACCGCAACGTACCAGTGAACAGGCTCATCCAGCAAGAGGTAGCCAGATAGGACACCAAAAAAGGGAGCTAGAAATAGGAAGGCGCTCGTTTTGGCTGAATCCCCCTTTTGTAATAGGAAAAACCAAACAGAAAATTGAACGATGGATGCCATGATGGCCAGCCATAACAAAATAAGGATGGATGCCTGGGAAATCTTGAAAAAGGGCTGTTCAAAAAGAAATGATCCAATGAGCAGGAGAAAACCTCCGCACAGCATTTGATAGGCTGACATGACCCAAGTGTCGAAGGTATGTCCCCAAACTTTCATCAATAGGGTCGCAATGGACCACGAAATGGCTGACATCAATCCAAGAAGAGTACCGGTCTTCAAATCAAGATGTGCCCCCATTGTGATAAAAACGCCAATAAAACCGAGCAAAACTCCCGACCATTGTTGCAAGGTGTAAATCGTTCTAAGAAATAGCGTTCCAAAAATGACCACTAATAATGGGTTCATGAATGTCAAGATCGAAAGTTCCCCGGCTGAAATGGTCCTTAAACCTACAAAGATGCATCCCATTACACCAGCAGTCTGGAAAAAACCGATGATACTCAACTTTGACCAATCCTTGATCTTTTTTGGATGCGGGCGTTTGATGAGCTTGACGACAATGGCCATGATGAAACCTGCTAGGATGAACCGAATCGCTGCAAGTAACATTGGGGAAGTATACGCTAAGCCAATTTTTCCTATAGCGAATGAAGAACCCATTAACGCAGTCGTTAAAATGACCAGAAAACCAAAAATGAATTTGTTCATCTTGTGCCCTCCCGAAGTCTTCAACTATAAATACCAGATTGTGAAAGTATATCACACATACTAAATTATGGGTTTTTACAACGGGGATATCTATGTATGAAAACGCTTCCTTTATGTGGATTTTTGACATATGATATCAATAGACATAGGTTAGGAGGAGATGTTATGACAGGAAAGTATAAACAGTTTGAAACGGCAGTCATACATGAAGGATATGACTCGAAGAAGCATTTAGGAAGCTTGGCAACACCATTATTCCAAACCTCAACATTCACTTTTGAAACGGCCGAGCAAGGGGAACGGCGTTTTGCCGGTATAGAAGATGGATATATTTATTCACGCCTTGGAAATCCGACGGTACAAGTGCTGGAAGAAAAGATTGCCGCTTTGGAAGGCGGGGAAGCTGGCCTTGCTTTCGGATCAGGTATGGCTGCAGTTTCTGCGGTGCTTTTTGCCTTAACTAAAACGGATGACCACATCCTGTGTTCACAGGGTTTATATGGTTGTACTTTTGGCCTTCTGCAGTTAATGAAAAATAAATACCGCATCACTCATGATTTTTGTGAAATGGATACAGAAGAAAAGGTAAGGAAAATGATTCGGCCGGAAACGACCTGCATTTATGTAGAAACCCCGATCAATCCGACGATGAAAATGATTGACTTACAGATGGTAGTGAGAGTAGCGAAGGAATATAATGTGACGATTGTAGTCGATAATACGTTTTCGACACCCTACTTACAGAGACCCCTTGAATATGGGTGTGATATCGTCCTTCATAGTGCTACGAAATATCTTTGCGGACATGGGGATGTCGTTGCGGGCCTTGTCGTTGGTAAGAAGGACTTTATTAATCAGGTAGCTGGGACTACACAGAAGGATATCGGTGGAATCATTTCACCATTCGATGCCTGGTTACTATTGCGGGGGTTAAAGACCTTGCCTGTCAGGATGGACCGTCACTCAGCCAATGCAATGAACATCTTTCATGAACTTGTGAAACATCCAAAGGTGAAAAAGGTATATTATCCAGGTGATGAAGCTTCACCGGATCATTATATAATGCAAAAACAGATGAAACACGGAGGCGGCCTTATCTCTTTCGAATTGCATGGTACAAAACAGGATGCACAGGAATTCCTCAATAAATTGAAACTTATCAAAATTGCCGTCAGTCTAGGGGATGCCGAGACATTGATCCAGCATCCCGCTACCATGACGCATTCTGCCGTTCCTGAAGAATCGCGGGAACAAATGGGCATCAGTGACCAACTGGTCCGTCTCTCAGTTGGCCTTGAAGCTTGGCAGGACATCTGGCACGATCTTCAGCAAGCTTTTTAGACCACCAGATTTCCCTATCAGTTCTTCCGATTTTTAATGAAGGTCGTGATCGACACGATAAAAATGAAAGCAGCCAGAATATAAGAAATGTCTGTGATTACCTGGTAGGGCGCACCATTTCGGATCCCGATGCCAATGAACGTCCAAACGAATACGAGAGGATAGCACCAATCCCGGTTTTTACCAGCAAAGACAAAGGCCAGGATTGTTGCTGCAATCAGCAAAACGATCGTCCAAGCTACACTGGAAATCCCAAAACCGTCCCATTCGATATAGGTAAGGTAATAAGAAATGTCGGCGATGGCTGCAACACTCACCCAGCCGGTATAAACGGAAAACGGAAAAAGGTCGAAAGGAGTATGCTCCACTTTTTTTATGCTTGTATAACTGACCAATAATATAGCCAAAAGAGCAATGATAATGAATACGGATAACAAAAATCGTTCGTAATGCCAAGCCAAAAGCCAAGCGCCATTTAGGACACAGCTTAAAGCGAACCAAGGGAAGGATGCCTTATTGGCAGGGCTGTTTTGATGTTTACTTAAAAACTGCCTGAATACCCAGATGGCGAGCAGAAAATAGATTAAACCCCAAATGGAAAATACATAACCGGCAGGAGTGAAGAGGACATCCAGTTTATCGGAAATCTCTCCAGATGTTCGGCCGTTCAAAGGCAGGAAATTGGCTAAAAAATTCATCGTGACGACGAATAGAAAGAAAAGCAAATTGTTGATGGCGATAATCTTGGGCTTCCTCCTTGTTTGAATTGTAATCCCTATAACCTATTCCACCAATTAGGCCCGGTTAACCTTTTGGAGCACATCGAGGTTACTTGGAGCGGAATTTCATTTTTCCATAAAGTGAGGGAGTTCCTGTAACAAATGAACCATTTAAGTTTAGAAATTTTACATCCTCACTTTAAGGTGATAAAATATTCAAAGATTCATATTATTTTAGTCCTTCGGGGTCGGGTGAAAATCCCAACCGGCGGTGATGAAGAAATTCTAAGCCCGCGAGCCTGATAAAGGCAGGATTTGGTGAGATTCCAAAGCCGACAGTAAAGTCTGGATGGGAGAAGGACGTGTGGAACCCAAGTGTATACGTACGCCTAATTTTTCAAAAAAGAAAATATTGGGCTTTTTAGGTATACAGTTTTTTTCACTCATTTCTCCTGTTAACTCCTTAGGTCATCCTAAGGGGTTTTTTATATTTTATAAAAGGGGGAAAAACATGTTTACGGGAATCATCGAGGATATCGGTACCGTCCATTCCTTGAAAAAAGGGAAAAGCAGTATGGAGTTGTCGATCCGTTCTGAAAAAATCCTTGAAGATGTTCATCTGGGGGATAGTATTTCAGTCAACGGGGTCTGCTTAACGGTAACGTCCTTCACGAAAAGTTTGTTTACGGTCGACGTAATGCCGGAAACGGTCAAAGCTTCCTCGATCCGGACGTTAAAATTGGGATCACCTGTGAATCTCGAACGAGCCATGAGTGCACAGGGAAGGTTTGGCGGTCATTTTGTTTCAGGTCATATCGACGGGACCGGAACAATCATAAAAAAAGAACGAAAAGAAAATGCCGTATATTATGTAATCCAATTGGAAGAAGGGCTCAGTGCCTTTTGCATTCCAAAAGGCTCTGTAGCCATTGATGGAACGAGCCTGACGATATTTGGAATTGAACGAAACCTTTTGACTGTATCTCTGATTCCATTGACTCATCAGGACACCGTATTGGGACAAAAAGCGGCTGGCGATATCGTTAACATTGAAAACGACATGATAGGGAAATATATTATACATCAAATGAAAAATGGCGATTCAAAACCAGGACTGAATTTAGAGTTTTTGGCAGAGCACGGATTCTAATAAAAGGGCGGTGTAATGATGTTCCATACAATTGAAGAAGCGATCGAGGATTTGAAAGCTGGCAAGGTAGTAATCGTATCCGATGATGAAGACCGTGAAAACGAAGGGGATTTCGTCTTGTTGGCCGAAAAGGCAACGCCGGAAGCGATCAATTTCATGGCGACTCATGGACGAGGTTTGATATGTACAACCATTACAGAAGAACTGGCAGGGAAATTGAACCTGCATCCTATGGTAGGAGAAAATACCGATCATCATGGTACTGCCTTCACGGTTAGTGTCGATCATAAAAGCACTTCCACAGGAATAAGTGCTTTTGAACGGTCCTTGACCATTCTTGAGCTTCTTAAAGAAGATTCGGTTGCTGAAGATTTTCAAAGGCCTGGTCACACTTTTCCGATAGTCGCTAAAGAAGGCGGCGTATTAAGGAGGGCAGGACATACGGAGGCTTCGGTGGATTTGGCAAAATTATGCGGTGCCGCTCCAGCTGGTGTCATATGTGAAATCATGAATGATGATGGATCGATGGCACGCGTATCCGATTTAGAAGTCATCGCTGGGAAATTCAACCTGAAGTTCATTACGATAGCCGATTTGATTCGGTATCTTGAACAAAGTGATACAATCGGGAAACAGGCACTTGAACTGAACATCCCGAATGCTTAAGGATTTTTAGCTAAATTAATCTTTAAATGAAAAAAATGATATTTTTTTAAAATTAGGAGGAATTGGACATGGGGAAAGTTATTGAAGCACAATTAATAGGATCAGGATTGAAAGTCGGAATCGTGGTAGGAAGATTTAATGAGTTTATCACAAGCAAGCTTTTAGGAGGGGCATTGGATGGCCTTAAGCGTCATGGCGTTGATGAAAATGATGTTGACATCGCGTGGGTGCCGGGTGCTTTCGAACTTCCGTTAATTGCGAAGAAACTTGTGAATACGGGTAAATATGATGCGGTTATCGGACTTGGAACGGTAATCAGGGGTGCCACTTCACATTATGATTATGTCTGCAATGAAGCAGCTAAAGGCATGGCTTCCGTTTCCTTGGACACAGGTGTACCGGTTATCTTCGGTTTGTTGACAACTGAGAACATTGAACAAGCCATTGAACGTGCCGGAACAAAATCAGGTAACAAAGGCTATGAAGCTGCCGTTAGTGCCATTGAAATGGCCAACCTTGGAAAATTGATAGAACAGTGATTTCACATCAGGAAAGCCGCAGGGAATAACATTCCCTGCGGCTTTTTGATGTGCCGGATTTTAAGGTCAATGAAGCATTTGTGACTTCCTATTTTTCCCCTGTTGTATGGACAATCTTGAAAATGGATAAGGCCACTTATTGGGAGGGACCTAGAAAGATGGATAGGGTAAGACTTTAAGTAGTCACTAACGGGGAGATGCCAGAATCATTAAAGGTTAACTGTGCTGCCCTGTCAGTTTTAAAGGAATACATGGAAATACAATTTCAAAGTAATGTGTTTTCATTATATTTGGGTATAATTTCTGTGAAATAATGAATCATTAGTGGTTTTTCGAAAAAAAAACGAACAAAAGCATCGCGTAATGAAAGCATGATAAAATATGCGGATATGATTATGCTACAATTGTAAAGATTGCAATTGAAATTCCTGTCTTTAGGGAAAAGTAAAATTATTAGTTATTAGGAGGGGTTTGTGTGTACCATCTCTTTACACATAATGATTTAGATGGAGTCGGCTGCGGCATTGTCGCTAAGCTGGCATTCGGAGAAGAAGTAGTGGTTAGTTATAATTCAATCGGTCGCCTTAATCAAAATGTAGGAGCATTTCTTGAGCAGGCAAAGATTGAGGATACATTGATTGTTACTGATCTATCGGTTGATGAAGATAACGAAAAAATGATTACGCAGTTTGTGGAAGACGGAGGAAAAGCGCTTCTGATCGATCATCATAAGTCAGCACTGCATTTGAACGAGCATGATTGGGCATCTGTAACTGTCGAACAGGAAGACGGTAAACAGACGGCAGCAACTTCATTATTCTATCAGTATGCAGTTGAAAATAAATTGCTGGAACCTTCAAATATTGTCGCTGAATTCGTTGAATTGGTCCGTCAATACGATACTTGGGAATGGGAAGTAAATAAAAATTCAACGGCAAAACGGTTGAATGACCTGTTTTTCATGATTCCGATAGAGGAATTCGAAATGAAAATCGCAAATAAGCTTTCTACTGCTGAAAGTTTCACTTTTGACGAAGTGGAGCAAACGCTTCTAAATATAGAAGAAAGTCGAGTAGATCGGTACATAAACAGGAAAAAAAGAGAAGTTTATCAAGCTACGGTCGGTCCACATACAGCTGGTGTGGTCCACGCAGAGTCATATCACTCAGAACTTGGAAACGAACTGTCGAAAGAATTCTCACATTTGGATTATATCGCAATCCTGATGGTCGGAAGTAAAAGAATCAGCTTCCGGACAATCCACGATGACATAGATGTTTCTGAAGTTGCTGGCAAGTACGATGGGGGCGGCCATCAAAAAGCCGCCGGTTGTACCATGTCCGAAAAGGCATATAGCCAATATGTCGAAAAGACCTTCTATGCCGAGCCCCTTAAACGCGATGCACATAAAAATCAATTGAATGTAAAAGAATCACCAGAGGGATGCCTATATTCAACAAGAGAAAAACAGGACATATTCATCTATGAAGATGAAGAAGAGGAATGGATTGTTGAAATCAACGGAAAACAACAGAAAAAAACATTCGATACATTTGGGGAAGCGGAAAAATACATGAAGCGGAAATATGCGGCATGGCTGGCCCATGATGAGAGATATGAAGAGTTTGTCAATAAAGGGTGAATAGGAAAAGCGGCTGTCCGAATTGAACTATACCCCGGATAACGGACACACATAAAAAAGTGTCCCTTATCCGGGTTTTTTTATGTTTCAATAGATGTAA